>NZ_MVOK01000026.1:0-90135 GCF_002018915.1 Pseudomonas sp. MF6396
GAGAGAGGGGGAGGTGGAAGGTAGGAGGTGGGTAGAGTGAGAAAGAAAGGAGAGAAGAGAGAGAAAAAGGAGGGAATGAGAGGGGAGGGGAAGAGGAGAATAAGAGACAGGACCCCCGCCGCCCGCCTGTTCACCCTGCTGGCTTCCAGCACCCTGCTCGCCCTTGCCCTGCACACTCCGGCCGCCGTCGCCGCCGGCTTCGATTGCAGCAAGGCACGCACCCTCATTGAAAAGTCGGTGTGCGACACGCCAACGCTGTCGGCCAAGGACGACCAGCTCAACGCGCTGTACAAGCCACTGATGACCCGGCGCATCTATCGCGAACTGGAAACCCGTTGGGTAAACGAGGTGCGCGACCGCTGCCAGACCGCCACCTGCCTTGAGCGCGCCTACGACCTGCAGATCCGCAACCTGACCGCGCTGCCGCCACCGCCCGTGCCCGGCCTGCGCGACGCGGTGCCGCTGCCCCAGGGCAGCGCCTACCGTACCCTGCAGGACGAGCCGTGGCCGCGCTTTGCGCTGGCGGCTATCCCGGACATGTACCCCGATTCGCTGGCCCAGCTGATCGATGTGGGCATCAAGGACGGCGTGCTGTTCGCACTGCTCTACGTGGCAAATTCGTCCGACGGCCCCGGCTACAACCAGGACAACTGGTCGGTGCAGCCGTCTTCGGGCGTGCTGCTCGAATACGCCGACAACCGCCCCGGCCTGCATGTGATCGACCGCGACGTGCGCTTTGCCGGCTGGCGCATCAGCGAGCTGATGGACCAGGGTGAACGCTATGCCGGCATCCAGGACGGCGCGTTCTACTACCGCCAGCGCACCGAGGGCGAGCTGCAGCAGGCCATGGTCTACACCCTGGGCAGCCGCCAGCCGCCGCAGGCCACCACCACGGTGTTCCACGCCCAGTCGCGCACGCTGCGCTTTGCCAAGGCAAGGGTGCTGGGCAACATGAACGACGAGAACAGCGACCTGCGCCTGAACTACGAACACGCCCTGCCGCGCCCCGCCAGCGAAACCGTGCTCGACCCCGAGAGCGGCGGCTGGAGCCTGTCCAACCTGGCCTGGAGCGAGCGCCGCCAGGTGCTGTACTTCGAGAACAGCGGCGCCATGGCCTGCATCTGGCGGGTCGACCTGAGCGGCAAGGTGCTGTCCAAGATCGTGCCCGAACACACGGCCGGGCAACCGCTGGCGGTGGAGCTCGACGGCCGTGAGGCGATCGTGTACGTCGAGCACGACCAGTTGATGTTCGCCCTGTCGCCCGACCTGTAAGGACACCCCCATGCACACCGTGACCCGCCTGCTCACCCTGCCCGCCTTGCTGGCCCTGGCCCTGCACGCGCCGGTGGCCTCGGCCGCCGGTTTCGATTGCAGCAGGGCCAACACTATTCTGGAAACCGCGATTTGCAACACGCCCTCGCTGTCGGCCAAGGACGACCAGCTGAATGCGCTGTACACCCCGCTCAAGGCGCAGAAGATATTCCGCGAGCTGGAAACCGACTGGCTGAAGAACGTGCGTAACCAGTGCAAGACCCCCGAGTGCCTGGAGAGCGCCTACGACCGCCAGATCCGCCGGCTGACCGCCTTACCGGCACCGGCGCCGGTTGCCTCCGACAGCCTCGCACCTCTGCCCAAGGGCGAGGTGTACGCAAAGGTCGAGGACGCGCCGTGGCAGCGCTTTGCCTTGGCCCCGTTCATCGGCATGAGCGAGGACTCGGTGGCGCAACTGATCGATGTGACCGTCAAGGACGGCGTACTGCACGCGTTCGTGTACGTCTCCGGCGACCCTGACGGGCCCACCTACGTGCAGGACAAACACGTGATGCGGGCCACCTCCGGTACCCTGCTCGAATACGCCGACGATCACCCCGGCTGGTATGTGATCGCGCGCAACGTACGCTTTGCCGGCTGGTCCCACAGCGGCTTCAACGACCAGCGCGAGCGCTACGCCGGGGTGCAGGACGGCGCGTTCTACTACCGCCAGCGCAGCAACGGCGAGCTGGAGCAGTCGATGGTGTATGCCGTGGGCAGCCAGCAGCCGCCGCAACCGACCACCCAGGGCTATCACGCCGGCTCCAACACCGTGCGCTTTGCCAAGGCGCGTGTGCTCGAAGACCTCAACGTGGCCAACGACCAGTTGCGCCTGGCCTACGAAAGCGACGGCAACTCGCGCGGCTACGAGAGCGTGATGGCGCCCGACTCCAGTGGCTGGAGCCTGGTCAACCCGACCTGGAGCGAACACCGCCCGGTGCTGTACTTCGACAACAGTGGCGGCATGGCCTGCGTCTGGCGGGTCGACCTGGTGAACAAGGTGCTGTCCAAGGTCGTGCCCGAGCACGAGGCGGTGTCGGCCCGCCCGGTGGACATCAATGGCCGCGAAGCGCTGGTGTATGTGCAGGAGAACCAGCTGATGTTCGCCATCGCCCCGGATCAGTAACCCTGTGGCAACGCTCGGGCCCGCCAACGCCCGAGCAGCCGGCCTACGCTCACCAGCCAGTTGAGCAGCGCCACGCACAGCACGCTGAGCAGCAGCGCATGCGGGCCGCCCTGCACGATCAGGGTGCCGGCCAGCAGCGGGAAGCCGAACACGCCGATGAAGTACCCCAGGCTGAACAGCAGCAGTGCCTGCGGCGTGTAGCCGGTGGGCGCTTCGTTGGCCGCCAGGCCGTTGATCACCGAATAGTTGAGCCCGTAGCCCACCCCCAGCAACGCCGCCGCCAGCAGGTAGCTGAGGGCGTCCTGCACCCACCAGCCCAGTGCGATGACGGCCAGCACCATCAGCCCGGTCAGCAGGCACGAGGTGCGGTAGGCGTCATGCCGCACCACCCAGCCGGCGATCAGCAGCCGGCAGCCGATGGCGGCAAGCATGAAGCCGACGAAGAACAGCGAATAGTCCAGCCCGCGACTGGCCGCGTAGGTGGTCTGAAAGCTGCCCAGCCCGCCGAACACCGCGCCGCCCAGGCCCACCATCAGGATCGGCCAGCGCGCCGACGAGCGCAGCACCTGGATGCCGGCGTGGCGGCTGATGCGGGCGCTGGCTGCCTGTGCCGGGTGCTGGCGGGCCAGCCAGGCGAAGACCAGCATCCCCACAGCGGCGGCCAGGGCGGCGGTGTAGAACGCGGTTTCCAGTGGCAGGTGCAGCAGCGAGGCGAGCTTGCCGGCCAGCGGGCCGGAGCCGATGCCACTCATCATGCTGCCTGACAGCAGCGCGAAGCAGTGGGTGCGTCGGGCCGGCTCGACCAGCGCGGCAACCAGGATCGGGCCCAGGGTGTAGAACGCGCCCCAGCCCAGGCCCAGCAGCAGGCCGCACAGCCACAGGCTGAAGTCGACGCCAGGTACCAGGGCAAAGCCCAGGCAGGCGCCGATCAGGCACAGCGCCGACTGCGCGATGGCGCGGGCGGTGCCGAGCCAGTCGGCGAGATGGCCGCTGCCGAGCACGGCGATCACGGTGCTGAGCATGGCGATGGCGATGATGCTGCCGGCGTCCTGTTCATTGCCACCTCGGGAAGTGACCAGCAGCGAGAGCAGAAAGGTCGAGCCGTAGGACAGCGACAGCAGGTAGCCGGCCAGGCACAGCAGGCCGAAATGCGGGGTGGTCGTTTTTGTCATGGTGGGTCCGCCGATGGGTATGGCTGTTTTAGCATGGGGATTGGCGGTGGCAGTTGTGGATATACCGGAGTTGGGATCTGCAGCGGCTGGACAAACGCCTTCGCCGGCAACGCCGGCTCCTACAGGGTCAGCGCGGCCCTGTAGGAGCCGGCGTTGCCGGCGAAGAGGCCCGCCAGCCCACCCGCCCGATCAACATGAACACCGCCTGAAACCCCAGAATCAGCACCACGCACCCGGTCCAGCCCCACTGCTGCCACAGCACCGCCGGCAACAGCGCGCCGGCACTCCCGCCCAGGTAATAGCAGGTCAGGTAGCGCCCGATCGCCCCGGCCTTGTTCGCGCCGGCCGTGGTCGCAATGAAAGTGTTGGCCGCCGCCTGCGCCAGGAACACCCCCGTCGAGCTCAACGCCAGCCCCAGCACGATCACCCACAGCGTGGGCACAAGCGTCAGGCCGATGCCCACCGCGCCGACAACGCCCGCCACCATCAGCAGGTGCAACGGCGGGCGAGCCCTGGCCAGGCGACCGGCAATCGGCGTGACCACCAGCGCCAGCAGAAACACCGCATAGATCGACCCCAGCGCCGCCGCCCCCAGCCCGAACGGCGCCCGGCTCAGGTGCAGCCCCACATAGGTGAACGACGCCACCTGTGAAAACAGCACGCAGAACCCCACCGCGCACGCCGACCACAATGGCCAGCCAAACCGTGGTGGCGCACTGGCCCTGCGCGTGCTCGCCGGCATCGGTTCGAGCACCAGCAGCCAGCGAATCCCCAGCCCCATCAGCAGCACCACCAGCGCCAGCACCTCGAACGCTTCGCGCCAGCCCCAGTACTCGGTCACCCACGCCACCACGAAGCGCCCGGCAAAGCCGCCCAGGATGGTGCCGGTCACGTACAGGCTGGTGACCTCGGTCACGCTCGCGCCCTGCCACCGCTCACCAATCAGCGCCACGCTGCAGGCGAAGATCACCGGTATCAGCAAGCCCTGCACCGCCCGCCACAGCAGCAGCTCGGCAAAGCTGCCCACCGTGGCCATCAGCAGCACCGGGGTGGCCAGCAGCAACGCCGCCGCCACGATCAGCGTCACCGGCGACCAGCGCCGCGCCAGCCAGCCGACCCAGGGCGCAGTCAACGCCACCATCAGGGTGGTGATGGTCAGGCTCCAGCTCACCTGGCCAATGTCCACGGCAAACTGCCGGGCCAGTTGCGCGAGGATGCCCTGGGTGGCGTACAAGGGGAGGAACGCCGCGCAGCCGCACAACAACATCGCGACCCGCGCAGCCGAAGAAGGCGCCTGCATGGCAAAACTCGTTAAAGTGTGTGGCGCCCTTTATACGGCGCCCCACTCGCCCCGGGCCAATACCGATTTCGGACCGATCGATACCTCAAGGTGCACCATGCTCGACCTCCGCAAACTGCGCTATTTCCTGGCCGTGGCCCAGGCCCTGCATTTCGGCCGCGCCGCCCAGGCCCTGCACCTGGCCCAGCCCGCGCTGACCCGGCAGATCTCGGCGCTGGAAGCCCAGCTGGGGTTCAGCCTGTTCGAGCGCAGCAGCCGTAACGTCAGCCTCACCGTGCAGGGCCAGGCCTTCGTGCCCTATGCACGCAACGTGATCGAGCAACTGGCGCTGGCCGAAACCATGGCCGCCAGGCTCGCCAGCGGCATGGCCGGCCACCTGAGCCTGGGCTATGCCAGCTCCGTAGCCCTGAGCGACCGCTTTACCCAGGCCATCCAGCGCTTCGCCCAGGCCTTCCCCGAGGTGCAGTTGAACCTGATCGAACAGGCGTCGATGAACCAGTGGGCGCAGCTGCGCGACGGCACCCTGGACATCGGCCTGAGCCGCCTGCCGCCCCCCGCCGAGCACAACCTGCACACCGACACCCTGGAGCACGAACCCCTGCTGCTGGCGCTGCCGGTCAGCGACCCGCTCAGTGACCAGGCGCAGGTCAGCCTGGCGCAGTTGCAGCAGCGCCCGGTGATCCTCTACCCCGAGCAGCACGGCACCGGCCTCAACCTGGCCATCGAGACCCTGTTCGCCAACGCTGGCCTGGCGCTGCACCGCGGCCCCAGCGGCCAGCAGACCACCACCATCATCGCCCTGGTCGCCGCCGGCCAGGGCGTGGCGGTGGTGCCGGCCTGCACCAGCGCGCTGGAACGCAAGGGCGTGTGCTACCGCCCGCTGAGCGATGCCGATGCACACATCGCGCTGCATGCCATCAGCCGCCGGCACGGCCGTTCGCGGGCGGCCGAGGCGTTCCTGGCGATCATCAACCAGCCGGGCCCATGAGCCCCGGCGCCTGGCAAGCACGGCGCGGATAAAACTGTTTTACCGAAACCGCGGGTTTTCCGCCGCGGTGCTTTGCCTATCCTAGGCGCGACAAACATCATCAGCGGAAGATTCATGCGCCTCTCGTTTCCCAGCCGTTATGCCTGCCTGGCGGCGTGCCTCACGTTCAGCCTGGCCAGCCTGCCGTTTCTTGCCACTCACGCCTGGCTCTGGCCATTGACCCTGATCGGCACGCTGCTCTCGCTGGTGGGCCTGAACGACCTGCGCCAGCGCCAGCACGCAGTGCGGCGCAACTACCCGATCCTGGGCAACCTGCGCTACCTGATCGAGACCATCCGACCCGAGATCCGCCAGTACCTGCTCGAAGGCGACGACGACAAGCTGCCCTTCTCCCGCGCGCAGCGCTCGCTGGTGTACGCACGGGCCAAGAACGAAAGCGCCGAGAAAGCCTTCGGCACGCTCAATGACGTGTACCGCCCGGGCTTCGAGTTCATCAGCCATTCGATGCTGCCGGTCAACACCCCCGACCCGGCCTCGTTTCGCATCGCCATCGGCGGCCCGCAATGCCGCCAGCCTTACTCGGCGTCGATCTTCAACATTTCGGCCATGAGCTTCGGCGCCCTCAGCGCCAACGCCATCGGCGCGCTGAACAAGGGCGCCAGCCTCGGCCGTTTTGCCCACGACACCGGCGAGGGCAGCATCAGCCCCTACCACCGCGAACATGGCGGCGACCTGATCTGGGAAATCGGCAGCGGCTATTTCGGCTGCCGCGACGCCCACGGCCGCTTCAACCCGCAGCGCTTCGCCGAACAGGCCCGCGACCCGCAGGTGAAGATGATCGAGATCAAGCTCAGCCAGGGCGCCAAGCCCGGCCACGGCGGCATCCTGCCGGGGCACAAGGTGCGCGCCGAGATCGCCGCCACGCGCGGTGTGGCGCCCGGCGAAGACTGCATCTCGCCCGCCGCCCACAGCGCCTTCAGCACGCCGGTAGGGTTGCTCGAGTTCGTGGCGCAGTTGCGCGAGCTGTCCGGCGGCAAACCGGTGGGCTTCAAGTTCTGCCTGGGCCACCCCTGGGAGTTCATGGGCATCGCCAAGGCCATGCTGGCCACCCAGATCGTGCCCGACTTCATCGTGGTCGACGGCAAGGAAGGAGGCACCGGTGCTGCGCCACGCGAATTCAGCGACAACATCGGCGTGCCCATGCGCGAGGGCCTGATGTTCGTGCACAACACCCTGGTGGGCCTGAACCTGCGCCACAAGGTGCGCATCGGCGCCGCCGGCAAGATCGTCAGCGCGTTCGACATCGCCGGCGTGCTGGCCCTGGGCGCCGACTGGGTGAACTCGGCGCGCGGCTTCATGTTCGCCATCGGCTGCATCCAGTCGCAAAGCTGCCACACCAACCAGTGCCCCACCGGCGTGGCCACCCAGGACCCGTTGCGCCAGCGTGCACTGGTGGTGCCCGACAAGGCCGAACGGGTGTTCAGCTTTCATCGCAATACCCTGCATGCGCTGGCCGAGATGCTCGCGGCCGCCGGCCTCGAGCACCCAAGCGAACTCAAGCCCAAGCACCTGGTGCGCCGCGTCAGCGCCAGCGAGATCCGGCTGTTTTCGCAGTTGCACGTGTTCCTCAAGCCCGGCGAATTGCTCAGCGGCTCGATCGACAGCGAATTCTATGCACGGATGTGGCGGATGGCCCGCAGCGACAGCTTCGCGCCGCAATTGCAGGATGCGCCCGTGGCGCCGGCGAATGCGGTACGCCGAAAACAAACAACCCCGGCCTAGGCCGGGGTTGTTTGAAGGTCGAATCGATCAGAGGATGCTGATCGGGTACTCGACGAACACGCGGACTTCGTTGCCGTCTGCGGTGTAGTCGATAGCGTTGAGGTTGTTGGTGCCACGCAGGAACGAGCTACGCAGTTTGACGGACAGGTCCTTGGCAGGGCCTTCCTGAACCACGTACTTGAACTGGTTGAAGATTTCGCGCTCTTTGCCTTCGCCGAAGCCGTGGGTGTTGATGTTGTCACCCGCTACGTATGCAAAGTTGTAGGTCAGACCCGGTACGCCGAAGGCGCTGAAGTCCAGGCCGTAGCCGATCTGCCACGAACGCTCGTCTTCGGCGTTGAAGTCGGACCAGTAGGAGTTGGCCAGGAAGATGGTCGAACCACCGTCACCCACGCCGCGGCGGTTCTGGTACCAGCCGTACTGGTAGCCGGTGTCGCCGGTGTTGCGCTGGTGCGCCAGGGTGATCGAGTGCGGGCCAAAGGCGTAGGTGGCCGCCAGGCTCCAGATGGTGTTGCGGTCACCGGTCAAGCCTGCACGGTTGACGTACTTCTTGTCGATGTCCGACTTGTAGCCGTTGAAATCCAGGGTCAGCGACTGGTCGTCGGAGATGGCGTGGACGTAGTTCAGGCCCAGGTAGTGCTTCTTCAGTACGTCTTCGACGTCGGAGGTGTACAGCGCACCGGTGAAATTCTCGGTGAACTGGTACTTGCCGCCGAACACGTTGATCGACTTCAGACCACCGCTATCGCGACCTTCGGCGCTCTTGCGCGCTTCCTGGGTGTAGCGACCGGCGTTCAGTTCCAGGCCCTTGATCTCCTTGGAGGTGATCGATGTGCCAGTGAAGCTCTCTGGCAGCAGGCGGCCGTCGTCATAGTTCAGCACTGGCAGGGTCGGCATCTGGTCGCCGTATGCCAGTACGGTATTGGAGACGCGGAACTTGATCGCAGCACCGGCACGCGCCAGGTTGTGCGGGGAGTTGCTCGGTTCGGTATCGCTTGGCTTGAAGAAGTCGATACCGGCGCCGCCGTTACGACCCTTGCCGCCGTCCAGACGGATGGCGTACAGGCCGAAGGCATCGACGCCCACGCCCACGGTGCCCTGGGTGAAGCCCGACGAGAACTTGCCGATGAAGGCCTGGCCCCACTCGGACTGGTCACTGCTGCCATGCTTCTTGTCACGATTGATGAACGCGTTGCGCAGCAGAACGCTGGCCTTGCTGTCTTCCTGGAAACCGTTCGACGCGGCCTGGTCGTTGGCCATTGCCTGAGTCGCCGCCATAAGCCCCAGCGCGATCAGACTGATCCGTGTTTTCAACATGTTATTTTCCTTATTTCGGAGTGTTTTACGCTCTGCGACCAACGCCAGGAACCACGCCCCCTGCGTGGGTTGACGCTCACGGGTCTGCAAACAAAAAGCCCGCCTGCAACAAGGGTGCAGCGGGCCTTTTCTTGGGACTCTTGGCCGATGGGCCTACAGGCGTTGGGTCCGATCCTAGCCGTGCGTACAAGGCCATGTCAAAAATTCGTGAAAACGACAAGTCATATGGCCATTACGCCGTCTTCAGCGGCGCAGACAAGGCAACCCGCAATCGGTTGCGCCCGGGTGGAAATACCTGGATACGACCGCACCACAAAGGTGCGTAAATAGCGCTAACATTTGGGAATGCAAAGCATTACCATTCGCACCCTTTTCATCACCAAGTAGCTTTGCCGATGCGTGCCACGCCTGTCCCTTGCCGTCTTTCCCCTGTGTCTCTGGGGCTTTGCGCCCTGTTCAGCTCCAGCCTGGCGTGTGCTGCCAGCACCACGTTGCCCGAGCTGTCGGTAACCGCCGACAGCGACCGGGATGACCCCCGGGTCAAGGAAGTGACCACCGCCACCCGCACCTCCACCCCGGCGCGCTACGTGCCCCAGGCCATCGATTCGATCAAGACTGCCAGCGTGCACGACTACGGCACCCATGACCTGGGCAAGGCCCTGAGCGGCATCCCCAACGTCAGCAACAGCGCCGACACCCGCTTCGACAGCCTGCGCATCCGAGGCTTCGACGCCAGCAACGACTTCTACCTGGACGGCATCCGCGACGACAGCCAGTACGTGCGCGACCTGTACAACATCGAACGGATCGAGGTGCTCAAGGGGCCGGCGGCGGTGCTGTACGGCCGCGGCAGCCAGGGCGGTATCATCAACCGCGTGAGCAAGGCGCCCGAAGCCGGCCGACGCTCCAGCATCGAGGCCCAGGGCGGCAGCGACGACCTGCGCAGCCTGTATGCCGACCTCAGTGCCGACCCCAGCGACACCCTCAGCCTGCGCCTGAACATGGGCAACCGCGACAACAACAGCTTCCGCCACGGCATCGACGGCAGCCGCCAGCTGTTCGCGCCTTCGATGAGCTGGCAGCTCAGCCCGGACCTGAACTGGCTGGTGCAGTACGAATACAGCCGCTACAACCGCACGCCCGACCGCGGTATCCCCGGCGATCCGCGCACCGGTCGCCCGGTGGATGTCAGCCGCAGCACCACCTATGGCGACCCGCAGCGCGACTACATCGACGACACCGCGCAGTCGCTGCGCTCGCGCCTGAACTACCAGCTCAACGATGCCTGGCAACTGCGCCATACCCTGGGCCTGTTCCAGCTCGACAGCGACTTCGACAACACCTACCTCACCGGCTACAACGCCAGCACCGGCCTGGTCGGGCGCCAGCGCTGGCAGCAGGACCTGAACACGCGCAACCTGTTCAACACCGTGGAAATCGAAGGCAACGTGTCGACCTTCGGCCTGGAGCACACCCTGCTCACGGGGCTCGAACTGGGCGAGCAGCGCCGTCACTCGCTGCTGCGCAGCGGCAAGGGCGTGCCGGGCGTCGACCTGTTCAACCCGGACCGCGGCCAGCAACACAATGGCGTGCTGGCGGTGTCCAGCAACAACCATACAGACGTGCACAGCCGTGGCCTGTATGTGCAGGACCAGGTCCGCCTGAACGATCAGTGGCAACTGCTCGTGGGCCTGCGCCATGACCGGTTCGAGGTGGACACCACCAGCAAGGTCAGCGGCCTGAGCGAAAAGCAGCAGAGCAACAGCACCAGCCCGCGCCTGGGCGTGGTGTGGACGCCGCTCAGGGACCACGCTTTCTATGCCTCGTGGAGCAAGACCTTTTCGCCGGTGGGCGGCGGCCTGATCGGCATCACCCCGGGGGCGGCGGGCAACGCCAACGAAACCGGGCCTGAACATACCCGGCAGAAGGAGATCGGGGTCAAGAGCGAGTGGCTGGACGAGCGCCTGAGCACCACCCTGGCGGTGTACGAGCTGGAGCTGTACGACCGCCGCAGCCGCGACCCGGACAACGCCGACCGCTACATCCTCACCGGCCTGCAGCGCTCGCGCGGGGTCGAACTGACCGCCACCGGCAAGCTGGGAGGCAACTGGTATGTGCGCGGGGGCATCGGCCTGCAGGACGCCACCATCGTCGAGGACACCGAAGGCAATGCCGGCAACCGCATCAACGACGTGGCGCGGCGCAACGCCAGCCTGTTCGTCACCTGGAAACCGGAAATGGGCTGGTACGCCGAAACGGGTGTGACACTGGTGGGGCAGCGTTATGCCGATACCAGGAACACCATCGTGCTGCCGGGGTATGGCAGCTGGGACGCGCTGGTCGGCTGGCGCACGCAGGATTGGGATGTGCGCGCGGCGCTGAGCAACATTGCCGACAAGACCTACTACAGTTCGGCGACCAGTGCCGGGCAGATCCAGTTCGGTGATCCGCGCAGCCTGGTGGTGACGGGTACCTACAACTTCTAAGTGCTTCGCCGGCAAGGCCGGCTCCTACAGGGTGCAAGTGGCCTGTAGGAGCCGGCCTTGCCGGCGAAGGGCCCAACATGGCCTTTTGTGTTTCAGCGGTAGCACACCCCCAGCAGCGCATCGAGCTCTGCCTCGGTGATCAACCCCTGTGGATAACGTTCCACCAGTGCACGTCGTGGATCGGTCTTCCTGACCCGGAGGGTTCCATGGTGTTTCAACCACTGCGCCACTGCCTCAAGCGCCTCGAGGTTCACCACCGACGGGTGCGAAACCGGTTCACTTGTCGCATTCATTTCCACACGTACTCCCCAGAAGTGTGAGCGGCTACCTTAATCAAACTTTGTGACAGAACTGCGCCGTCGTACTTGCTTGAAATACAAGGCAAAACGAATACAAGAGGTGTGCCAGTTGCGTCGCCGGCCATCGCGCAGGCAAAAAAAAGCCCGTCGATGACGGGCTTGATTTGCCAGGCCGCTCTCAGCGCTTGGCAGGGGCGGGTTGCTGCTGGGTCAGGCAATGGATGTTGCCACCGCCCAGCAACAGCTCGCGGCCCGGCACCATGACCACTTCGTGATCGGGGAACAGACGCGCCAGGACCGCTCTGGCCTCGGCATCGGCGGGGTCGTCGAAGCTCGGCGCGATGATCCCGCCGTTGACGATCAGGAAGTTCACGTAGGAACCGGCCAGGCGTACCGACGGGTTGCGCTCCTGGCTGCCGGCCACCAGATCGACCCCGGCGCACTCCTCTTCGGTAGCGTACAACGGGCCCGGGATCGGCATCTTGTGCACCACGAATTCACGGCCCTTGGCATCGCGCTGGCTTTGCAGCACCGCCAGGGCGGCGCGGCAGCGTGCGTAGTTGGGGTCTTGCGAATCATCGGTCCAGGCCAGTAACACTTCGCCCGGGCGAACGTAACAACAGAAGTTGTCCACATGCCCGTCGGTTTCGTCGTTGTACAGGCCCTCGGGCAGCCACACGATGGTGTCCACCGCCAGTTGATCGCGCAGGATCGCCTCGATCTGCTCGCGATTCAGGTGCGGGTTGCGGTTGTGGTTGAGCAGACACTCCTCGGTGGTGATCAGGGTGCCTTCCCCATCCACGTGAATCGAGCCGCCTTCGAGCACGAAGCCCTCGGTGCGGTAACGCTGGCAGCGCTCCATTTCCAGCACCTTGGCCGCCACCTGTTCGTCGCGGTTCCACGGCGCGTACAGGCCGCCCTCGAAGCCGCCCCAGCTGTTGAAGCCCCAGTGCACGCCGCGCACTTCGCCGCTGTCGTTGATCACGAAGGTCGGGCCGGTGTCACGCACCCAGGCATCGTCGTTGCTGATTTCCACCACACGGATGTTGGGCATGTCCAGTTGCGCACTGGCGTTTTCGTACTGGCCGGCCGACACACCCACGGTGACCGGCTCGAAACCCGCGATGGCCTTGGCCACCGCCACGTGGGCGGCCTGGGCCGGCTTGCCGCCCAGGCGCCAGTTGTCCGGGCGCTCGGGCCACAGCATCCATACCTGGGTTTGCGGTGCCCACTCGGCAGGCATGTGGAAGCCGTCGGCGCGCGGGGTAGTGTTCAGGGTCTTCATGGTCAGGATTCCAGTGAACCGTCGAGGGTTTTGATCGCACCATACAGGTTCGGACGGCGGTCACGGAAGGTGCCCCAGGCGCTGCGCACGTGTTCCAGTTTGTCCAGGTCAAAGCTGTGCACCAGCACGCCCTCTTCGGTCTGGTCCAGTTCCTCGACCTTTTCGCCGAACTGGTTGGCGATGAACGACGAGCCGTAGAAGGTGATGGCGTAGCCGTCCTGTTCTTCGCGGCCGATGCGGTTGCTGGCCACCAGCGGCATCAGGTTGGCGCCGGCGTGCCCCTGCTGCACACGCTGCCAGTGCTCGCGGGAGAGGATATTGGCATCGTGCGGTTCGCTGCCGATGGCGGTGGGGTAGAACAAAATCTCCGCGCCCAGCAGCGCCATGCTGCGGGCGCACTCGGGGAACCACTGGTCCCAGCAGATGCCCACGCCGATCTTGGCGTAGCGGGTCTGCCACACCTTGAAGCCGGTGTCGCCGGGGTTGAAGTAGTACTTCTCGTGGTAGCCGGGGCCGTCGGGGATGTGGCTCTTGCGGTACACGCCCAGGTTGCTGCCGTCGGCGTCGATGATCGCGATGCTGTTGAAGCGGGCGCGGCCGGCCAGCTCGTAGTAGCTGATGGGCAGCACCACCTGCAGCTCCCTGGCGAGCGTCTGGAAGTGCGCGATGGCGGCGTTGGTTTCGGTGGGCGTAGCCAGTTGCAGGTAGTCGGCGTTGGGCTTCTGGCAGAAGTACGGGGTTTCGAACAGTTCCTGGATCAGGATGATCTGCGCGCCCTTGGCGGCGGCTTCGCGCACCAGTTTTTCGGCGGTGGCGAGATTTGCCTGGCGGTCCCAGGAACAAGCCATCTGGGTGGCGGCGACGGTGACGGTACGGCTCATGGGAACCTCCTTGGGAAGGTACAAGGGAAGACGATGAGCACTTTATAGCCGATAAATATCGGCTTTAAAAGCCAAAAATAATTAAATCTCTCAGGTTCGCCCGATTATTAATCGATATTAATCGACGCAAGGGAGGGTTCGTTGACTGCTTCGCTGGCAAGCCAGCGAATGCAGGACAGCGCCCTCCCGACTCCGCCGCTACACCCCCTGCGTCAACACCCGCTCCACACTGTCCACAAAGAAATCCACGCTCGTCCGCGTAGTGCACATGGGCGGCTTGATCTTGAGGATGTTCAGGTAGTCACCGGTCGGCTGCATGAAGATGCCCAGCTCGCGCAGACGCTCGCACAACGCCGCCGTCTCTTCGGTGGCCGGCTCCAGGCTGACGGCATTGCGCACCAGCTCCAGGCCCAGGTAGAACCCCGACCCATGCACCGCACCCGCCAGCGGATACTTATCGACAAGCGCCTGCAGACGCGCCTTGAAGTACCCACCCACCTCGCGCGCGTTGTCCCACAGGCCCTCCTCTTCCATCACGTCCAGCACTGCCATGCCGATACGGCAGCTCACCGGGCTGCCACCGGCCGACGAGAAGAAGTAACCCTCGGCCTCCAGCGCCTCGGCGATCTCGCGCCGGGTGATCACCGCGCCCAGCGGCTGGCCGTTGCCCATGCCCTTGGCCATGGTGATGATGTCCGGCACCACACCCTGCTGCTCGAAGCCCCAGAAGTACTCGCCCAGCCGCCCATAGCCCACCTGCACCTCGTCGGCGATGCATACCCCGCCCCGCGCGCGCACCCTGGCATACACCTGCTGCAGATACCCCGCCGGCAACGGGATGCCACCGGCATTGCCGTACACCGGCTCGCAGATGAACCCCGCCAGCTGACGCTCACCGATCTCGGCCAGGCGTTCGTCGACATCGCGCACATAGTCGGCGGTGGTGTCCTGCCCACGGTACTTGCCGCGGTAGGTGTTCGGTGCGGTCACCGGGTGCACCCAGTCGGGCCGGGTGCTCAATGCCTGCGGGTTGTCGGCGATGGAGGTCGAGATGGCATCGGTGGCCACCGACCAGCCGTGGTACGCCTCCAGCACGCTGAGCATGTCGCGCCCACCGCTGGCCGCCCACGCCAGGCGGATCGCCAGGTCGTTGGCCTCGGTGCCGCTGTTGACCAGGAACACCCGGTCCATTTCCGGCGGCGCCAGCGCCAGCAGGCGCTCGGAAAACTCGGCGATGGCCGCATAGTGAAAGCGCGAGTTGGTGTTGAGCAGCGACCACTGGCGCGCCGACTCGCTCACCATGCGCGGGTGCCCATGGCCCAGCACCGCGACGTTGTTGAGCATGTCCAGGTACGAGCGCCCCTGCATGTCGATCAGGTAGTTGCGCCAGCCGCGCTCGATATGTGGCGGCTGCTGGTAGTAGTGCTTCTGCGAGCGCGCGAAGCTGGCGTCGCGACGCGCCAGCAGGGCATGCGGGTCGGGCAGTGGCGCGGCGTCGCAGTCAAAGCCCAGCAGCGCAGCCGGCGAAGGGCACAGCGCCTGCCACGCCAGCGCGCGCGAAGGCGCGACGAAGTTCGGCGGTTGCAGGCCGGCCACGCGGCACAGCTGCACCTCGAGCTCGGTGGCGTGCCCCAGCGGCTCGCCCTGGGCGATGACCGCGCCCGATGCGGGGCTTTGCACCACCCCGCGCAGCCACAGGCTGGAGGCGTCACCTTCAAGGCACGCCCAGCCCTGCTCGCCGTGGCGCCAGGTGCCGGCAAACGGCGCCACCAGCGCACTGTCCACGGGCAGGTGCAGCTCCACGTGCAGCGCACAGGTGTGCGGTTCCAGCGGGTTGTCGATATGGGTCTGCGACAGGCGGTACTGGGCATACAACGTGCTGGCCGGGGCCGCATAGGTACGCAGCAGGTGCTGGTCGATGCCGGGCTGCTCCCAGTTGCCGGCGCTGAAGTGGTCGCTCAGCACGCCAAGATCGACCCGCACCACAGTCTGGTCGCGCAACCCCGGCAGCAGCGTGCCCGTGGCCGGCAGCGGCGCGGGCGCAAGGCCGGCCAGTTGCATGATCGCCGCCTCCATCAATGCAAACGGCACACCGGCTGCCACCTCGAAGATCTCCCACTCATGGGCCAGGTTGTCGCGGCTGTAGCTGTTGCCGGGGTCGACGCCCACCTGCTGCTCGCCACTGAGCACCAGCACCGCCGCTCGCGCCACGATCATCGGCCATAGCGCTCGCAGCTCGGCCTCGTGCAGCGGGTTGAGCGCATGGTAGGCAGCGATGGCCGGCAGGATGCGCAGCGGGTCGCCGTCGACATGATGCAGCAGCGCCGCGCAGGTCACCGACAGGTCGGCGATGCGCCAGGTGTGCAGCAGGTCGCCGAAATCGATCACCCCCTGCAACTGCCACTCGCGTGCGCCATCGCGCTGCCACACGGCGTTGTCATCGGTAATGTCCAGGTGCACCGCCTGCATCGGCAGCTGCGCCAGCAACGGCTCTAGCGCCACGCGGGCCTGCTCGGCAATGGCCTGCACCCGCACCTTGCGCGGCCCGTCGGCCAGCACCGGGAGCAGGTGGGCGATCACCGCCTGGGCATGGCGCGGGTCCCATTGCAGGGTGCGCTCCAGCCCGGGGTGGGTGAAGTCCGCCAGCGCCAGGTCGACCCGTGCACACAGCGCCCCCAGCTCGTGCATCAGGCGCGGCGCCATGTACGGCAGGCGGGTCAGGGTCTGGCCCTCGATGTAGGTGAGCACCCGGGCGCGCACCGGCTGGCCGTCGATCGTCAGTGCCAGCAACGGCTCGCCACCGTTGGCACGACGAACGGCCGGTACCGGCACACCCTGACGGTGCAGGTGCTCCAGCGCCGCATGCTGGGCTTCAAGCTCCTGCTGCGCATAGTCGCCATGGCAGACCTTGAGCACGAAGCGCCCGTGGGGCGTATCGACGCGAAAGTTCAGGTCCTGCTGGCTGCCCAGCGGCTGCAGCGTGCCTTGAAGCCCGTAATGCGCCTGCAGCAGCTGCGCCGCCTGGGCCGGGTCGAGATCGGGGCATGGCAGGCTGGCGCGGTGAATGAGGGTGTTCAGCGACATGGAGAAGGCCTCGATTTTTTTTGTCGCTTATATCGCCACCGCTGCTGCCGATAAGCAAGGGGAGTGACGAAGAGAAAGAATTGAACGTATTCTGACCCGCCGTCGATTTCGCCCTCCAACCCCGGGACAGACGCTTGAAGCAGGTTGCCATCCTCCAATCCAACTACATTCCCTGGAAGGGGTACTTCGACCTGATTGCGGCCGTGGACGAGTTCATCGTCTACGACGACATGCAGTACACCAAGAACGACTGGCGCAACCGCAACCGCATCAAGACCCCCAACGGCCTGGAGTGGCTGACCATCCCGACCGGGCAGAACATCAACCGGCGCATCCGCGACGTCGAGCTGGCCCCGGGCAACTGGCAGGCCAAGCACTGGAAGAGCCTGGTGGCCAACTACGCCAAGGCGCCTTGCTGGCACGAAGTGGCCGCATGGCTGCAACCGCTGTACCTGGACTGCCAGCACCGCAACCTGAGCGAGCTCAACGTGCTGCTGATACAGGCCGTGTGCGACTACCTGGGCATCACCACGCGCATCACCCGCTCGTGGGACTACACCCTGGGCGAAGGCAAGACCGAACGTCTGGTCGATCTGTGCCAGCAGGCCGGAGCCACGCACTATGTGTCCGGGCCGGCAGCCAGGGACTACCTTGATGAACAACAGTTCGCCGACAGCGCCATCGAGCTCAGCTGGTTCGACTATGACGGCTATCCGACCTATCCACAGCAATGGGGCGAATTCAGTCACGCGGTCAGCATTCTCGACCTGCTGTTCAACTGCGGGCCCCGCGCCGCGCACTACATGAGGTATGCCCCACGATGACTCGCGACATTTCCACCCCACGTCCACCTCTCGGCAGCCTGGTCATCGGCAGCACCTCCGTGATCGGCCAGGCCATCGCCCACGGCCTGGCGCAACTGGGCCCGGTGCAGACCGCAGGGCGGCGTGATGCCGACGTGTTCTTCGACCTGAGCCAGCCCGACCGCGTACCCGCCAGCGTGCCGCCGTTCGACGTGGTGGTACTGGCCGCCGCCGACTTTGGCGGCCCCGGCATCGACGACCTGATCCGCGCCGAGCAGGTCAACGCGGTCGGCACGCTGGCCGCCTGCCAACTGGCACAACGCAGCGAGGCCAGGCACCTGATACTGATTTCGTCGGTGTTTGCCAGCCACGTCCCGGGCGACCCTCACTACAGCATCTACTCGCTGTCCAAACGCCACTCCGAGGAGCTCGCCAGCCTGTTCTGCAGCGCGCACGGCATCGCCCTGACCATCCTGCGCCCCAGCCAGGTGTATGACGCCGCCGGTGCCTGCCGCACCCATCAGCCGCTGCTGTATGCCTTCGCCGACCAGGCCCAGGCCGGCAACGACATCAGCCTGTTCGGCAACAACGACGCGCGGCGCAACTACCTGCACCTGGACGACCTGGTGCAGATCTGCACCCGTGTGGCCGCCACCACGACCACCGGGCTGTTCAACTGTGTCCACCCCGACAGCCCTGCACTGAGCGAAATCGCCCAGGCCGCGTTGTCCGCCTTCGGCCAGCAGGGCCAGGTGCGCTTTCTGCGCGACAAGCCGGATGTGCCCGACCTGCCAGCGCAGCTGCTCGACCCGGCGTTGCACGCCGCCATCGACTTCATGCCGCAGGTGAATATCCACCAGGGTTTCGAAATGATCCGACAGCATCGGGAGCGCACGGCATGAGCACGGTCATGGTTACCGGCGTGGGCGCCATCATGGGCTACGGCCTGCTCAAGTCGTTGCGTGCCAGCGACCCGGCCGTGGTGCTGGTAGGCACCGATATCTACGACGATGCTGCCGGCAGGGCCTGGTGCGACGCCTTCGCGCAGGCGCCCCTGACCGCCAGCGCCGACTACCCGGCGTGGCTCGAACGGGTGGTCAGGCAGCACGCGGTCGACCTGGTGATACCTGGCATCGAGCAGGACCTGCACTGGTTCTCGGACCACCGTGAACAGGTGGCGCAACTGGGCTGTGGCGTGGTGCTCAACAGCCGAGCGCTGATCGATCTGTCCCGCGACAAGTGGGCGATGGACCAGGCGCTGGCCGCCGCCGACGAGCCGGCGCGAATCCCCAGCTACCTGTCGGGCAGTTTCGCCGAGCTGGTCCGGACCCTGGGCCTGCCCTTCCTGCTCAAGCCACGTCGCAGTTATGCCTCCAAGGGCCTGGTGTGGGTACAAAGCGCCAGCGACTTCGAACCCCATGCGCACCTGCTGGGCGAGGTGCTGATGGCCCAACCGATCATCGGCAGCGCCGAGCAGGAGTTCACCGTGGCGGTGTTCGGCGATGGCGAAGGCGGCAGCTTCGGGTCGATCACCCTGCAGCGCAAGCTGGCCGCCGACGGTTCCACCGCCAAGGCCTGGGTGCGCCAGGAGGCTTCGCTGGATGAAGTGGTGGCGCGCCTGTGTGCACACTTCAGGCCCGTGGGCCCGACCAACCTGCAGTTTCGCCGCGATGCCGACGGCAGCTGGAAACTGCTGGAGATCAACCCGCGTATCTCCTCCACCAGCTCCATGCGCCGGGCCTTCGGCTACAACGAGGCGGCCATGTGCCTGGACTTCTTCCTGAACCGCAAGGCGCCCCCCACCCCCGAGATCCGACCGGGGTTCGCGGTGCGCTACATCGAGGAGCTCGTGGTCCATGATCGGGATCATTTCTGATATCCACGGCAACTTCGTCGCACTCTCGGCGGTGCTCGACGAGCTGGAGCGCCTGGGCGTGTCGCAGATCATCTGCCTGGGCGACACGGCCGGGTACTACTGCCAGATCAACGAGTGCTGCGACGCGCTGCGCGAACGCGGCATCTTCAGCCTGATGGGCAACCACGACTGGTACCTGTCGAGCAACACGCCCTGCCCACGCTCCAACAGTGCCAACGCCTGCCTGGACTACCAGAAGGGCATCCTCACGGCCGCCAACGCGGCATGGCTCGCGGCATTGCCCGCACGCGGCCGGCAACACGGCATCGAGCTGGTGCACGGCGGCTGGAACGACCCCATCGAAGAGTACCTGCGCCCCTCGCAGGCGTATTTCGAGGCGCTGCCCGGCACGCACTTCGCCTCGGGCCACACCCATGTGCAGATGCTCTGGCAGGGCCGCGGCAAGGTCTACTGCAACCCCGGCTCGGTCGGCCAGCCACGCGACGGCGACCCGCGTGCGGCCTTCGCCACCTGGCACGCCGGCCAGTTCACCCTGCACCGTGTGGCCTACGACATCCCGCGCATGCAGCAGGCGATGAGCGACGCCGGGTTCACCGCGTACTTTTCCGACAACCTGCCCCTCGGCGCGCAGATCGGCGGCAGGATCAGCCACTATTAACTACGCGGGCATTCGGCCGATAGCCTGACGTCGGCCAGCGCTGCGTTGCCCTTGCACCGGCCGGCGCCTGGCGACAAGCTACGAGCCACCTGAACACCACCCGCTGCACCAAAGGCCATTCGACATGCGCATACTCATCACCGGCGGTGCCGGCTTCATCGGTTCGGCGCTGGTCCGCCACCTGATCGAGCACACCGACCACCACGTGCTCAACCTGGACAAGCTGACCTACGCCGGCAACCTGGAGTCGCTGCACAGCATCGCCAGCAACACCCGCTACGAGTTCGTGCAGGCCGATATCGTCGACCAGGCCACGGTGAGCGCGGTGCTGGAGCGCTTCCGGCCCCAGGCGATCATGCACCTGGCAGCCGAGTCGCATGTCGACCGCTCCATCGACGGGCCAGCGGCGTTCATCCAGACCAACATCGTCGGCACCTACAGCCTGCTCGAAGCCACCCGCGCCTATTGGGGCACGCTGCCGGCCGCCGAGCGCGAGGCGTTTCGCTTCCATCACGTGTCCACCGACGAGGTGTATGGCGACCTGCATGGGGTCGACGACCTGTTCACCGAAACCACCCCCTACGCACCCAGTTCGCCCTACTCGGCGAGCAAGGCCGCGTCCGACCACCTGGTGCGCGCCTGGCAGCGCACCTACGGGCTGCCGGTGCTGCTGACCAACTGCTCGAACAACTACGGGCCGTACCACTTCCCGGAAAAACTCATCCCGCTGGTGATCCTCAACGCCCTGGCGGGCAAGCCGCTGCCGGTGTACGGCAACGGCCAGCAGGTGCGCGACTGGCTGTTCGTCGAGGACCATGCCCGCGCCCTGCTCAAGGTGGTCACCGCAGGTGAGGTAGGCCAGACCTACAACATCGGCGGGCACAACGAGCAGACCAACCTCGGGGTGGTGCACGCCATCTGCGCACTGCTCGAAGAGCTGGCCCCCGCACACCCGGCGGGCGTGGCGCGCTATGCCGACCTGATCACCTTCGTGCAGGACCGCCCCGGCCACGACCTGCGCTACGCCATCGACGCCGGCAAGATCGAGCGCGAGCTGGGCTGGCGCCCTGAAGAAACCTTCGCCACCGGCCTGCGCAAGACCGTGCAGTGGTACCTGGATAACCTGGAATGGTGCCGCCATGTGCAGGACGGCAGCTACCAGGGCCAGCGCCTGGGCAACAGCGATTTCAAGGACCTGATTGCATGACCAAAGGCATCGTACTGGCAGGCGGCTCCGGCACGCGCCTGCACCCCATCACCCTGGGCATTTCCAAACAGCTGCTGCCGGTTTACGACAAGCCGATGATCTACTACCCGATCTCGGTGCTGATGCTGGCCGGCATCCGCGAGATCCTGATCATCTCCACCCCTCACGACCTGCCACACTTTCGCCAGCTGCTGGGCGACGGCAGCCAGTTCGGGGTGCACTTCGAGTATGCAGAGCAGCCCTCGCCCGACGGCCTGGCCCAGGCGTTCCTGATCGGCGAATCGTTCATCGGTGACGACTCGGTGTGCCTGATCCTGGGCGACAACGTGTTCCACGGCCAGCGTTTCACCGAGCAACTGCTGCGCGCCGCCGCCCACTCCAGCGGCGCAACGGTGTTCGGCTATTGGGTCAAGGACCCGGAGCGTTTCGGCGTGATCGAGTTCGACGCGGCAGGCAACGCCTTGTCGATCGAAGAAAAGCCCGCGCAGCCCAGGTCCAGCTACGCGGTCACCGGCCTGTACTTCTACGACAACGACGTGGTGCGCATCGCCCGCGACATCAAGCCTTCGCCGCGTGGGGAGCTTGAGATCACCGATGTCAACAATGCCTACCTGCGCCGTGGCGACCTGCGCGTGGAGCGCTTCGGGCGTGGCTTCGCCTGGCTCGACACCGGCACCCACGACAGCCTGCTGGAGGCCTCGCAGTACGTGCAGACCATCGAGCATCGCCAGGGCCTGAAGGTCGCCTGCCTTGAAGAGATCGCCTTCCAGCAGGACTGGATCTGCCAGGAGCGTCTGCTGGAACGGGCCAAGGCCTTCGGCAAGACCGGCTACGGCCAGTACCTGTACGGCCTGACCGGAGACCAGCAATGGAAGTGATCGCCACCGCGCTACCGGACGTGCTGATCCTCGAACCCAGGGTGTTCGGCGATGACCGCGGGTTCTTCTACGAGAGCTTCAACGCCCAGGCCTTCAGGGCCGCAACCGGCATCGATGCACAGTTCGTGCAGGACAATCATTCACGCTCGCTGCGCGGCGTGCTGCGCGGCCTGCACTATCAGGTGCACAACCCCCAGGGCAAGCTGGTGCGCGTGACCCAGGGCGAGGTGCTGGACGTGGCGGTGGATATCCGCCGCAGCTCGCCGACCTTCGGGCAATGGGTGGCGGTACACCTGTCGGCCGCCAACCACCGGCAGGTGTGGATCCCCCAGGGGTTTGCCCACGGTTTCCGGGTGCTCAGCGACAGCGCCGAGTTCCTGTACAAGACCACCGACTACTACAACCCGAGCGCCGAGCGCTGCATTCGCTGGGACGACCCGCAGCTGGCCATCGACTGGCAACTGGACGCACCGCCGCAGCTGTCGGCCAAGGATCAGGTCGGCCAGTTGCTCAAGGACGCCGACCTGTTCCCATGAAAATCCTCATCACCGGGCGCAATGGCCAGCTCGCCCAGGCCCTGCAGCAGCGCCTGGCCGGGTTGGGCCAGGTGCATGTACTGGGCCGCGAACAGCTCGACCTGGCCGAGCCCGAACGCATCCGCCAGGTAGTACGCGAGCTGAGCCCCGACCTGCTGGTGAACGCCGCCGCCTATACCGCAGTCGACCAGGCCGAAAACGAACCTGCGCTGGCCTTCGCCATCAACGCCACTGCACCCGGTGTACTTGCCGAGGAGGCCGCACGGCTGGGCGTACCGCTGCTGCACTACTCCACCGACTACGTGTTCGACGGCAGCAAGGCCACGCCCTACACCGAAGACGACGCGCCCAACCCCCTGAGCGTGTACGGACGCAGCAAGCTGGCTGGCGAGCAGGCCATCCATGCCGTGGGCGGCGCGCACCTGACACTGCGCACCAGTTGGGTGTACTCGTTGCACGGGCGCAATTTTCTGCTGACCATGCAGCGTCTGCTGCAGGAAAAACCGCAGCTGCGCGTGGTCGCCGACCAGATCGGTGCACCGACCTGGGCCGGTAGCCTGGCCGCCAGCACCCTGGCGTTGATCCAGCGCTGGCAGGCCGGGCAGGCGGGTGCGTGGGGCACCTACCACATGACCGCGCAGGGCCAGACCTCCTGGTTCGGTTTCGCCCAGGCCATCGGCGAGCATCTGAAGGCTCAGGGCAGGCCCTGCGCGCAGCTGCTGCCGATCCCGTCCAGCGAATACCCGACCCCGGCGCAGCGCCCACTGAACTCGCGCCTGGACTGCAGCCGCCTGCGCCAGCAGTGGCAGGTGGAGCAGCCAGACTGGCGTCAAGCGCTGATCGAGTGCCTGAAGTAGCGCATAATGCGGCCAACGTTTCTGCGCCCTTTGCGACGCCATCGCGGGTCAAGCCCGCTCCCACGGGATAATCAGTGGCCTTGTGGGAGCGGGCTTGACCCGCGATGGGCTGCAACGCGGCCCCCCACCAAAGCCCGGTTTGCGATGACCATGACCCCGACCCTCCCCCGCCGTCCGCGCTGGCGCAGCCTGGCCCTCCTGGCGCTGTGCCTGGCGCCGCTGCTGTGGCCGCTGCAACGTCTGGCCGAGCACTACTACCAGGAGGAACTGGCCAGCCAGAACCGCCAGACCCTGGACCTGTACGTGGCCAACCTGCTGGGCACCCTGCACCGCTACGAGACCCTGCCGCAGATCCTCGGTGACCTGCCGGCATTGCGCGCGGTGCTGGCCGACCCGATACGCCTCGAGACCCTGACCAACGCCAACCGCCTGCTCGACGACATCTGCGCGCAGACCGGCGCCGAGGTGATGTACCTGATGGACGTCAACGGCAACACCCTGGCGGCCTCCAACTGGAACAAGCACGACAACTTTGCCGGGCGCAACTTCTCGTTCCGCCCCTACTTCAGCGAAGCCATGCAGGGCCGGCTGGGGCGTTTCTTCGGCCAGGGCACCACCTCGGCCAAGCGCGGCTACTTCTTCGCCGCAGCAGTGCGCGACGGCGACCAGGTGATCGGCGTACTGGTGGCCAAGATCGACCTGGATCACACCGAAACCCTGTGGGGCAAAACCCCCGAGCAACTGCTGGTGACCGACCACAACGGCGTGGTGATCCTCACCTCGCGCCCCGACTGGCGCTTTCGCGCCACGCGCCCGCTCAGCGAGGCCGAGCGCGACGCGATCGTGGCGATCCAGCCCTACCCCACCACCACGCCCAAGCCCCTCAGGCTCAACCCCGATGCCTGGCTGACCCAGACCCAGGCCATCCCCGAGACCGGCTGGCAGGTCAGCATCCTGGCCCCGCGCACCCTGGTCGACCGCTCGGTGAGCACGGTGCTGTTCATCGGCGCCGCCACCCTGCTGGTGGTGATGCTGCTGCTCGGGCTGGTGATGCAGCGCCGGCGCAACTACATGGACCGCCTCGACTTCGAGGCCCGCGCCCGCCAGGAGCTGGAGCTGCGCGTGGCCGAACGCACCGCCGCCCTCGAAGGCCTCAACAGCCGCCTCAAGACCGAAGTGCTTGAGCGCGAGCAGGCCCAGCAGGAACTGGTGCGTGCCCAGGACGAGCTGGTGCAGGCCGGCAAGCTGTCGGTGCTGGGCACCATGTCGGCAAGCATCAGCCATGAGCTCAACCAGCCGCTGGCGGCGATCCGCAGCTACGCCGAGAACGCCGAGATCCTGCTCGACCACCAGCGCACCGACGATGCGCGCAGCAACCTCAAGCTGATCAGCGAACTGACCGGGCGCATGGCCTCGCTCATCGCCCACCTGCGCGCCTTCGCCCGGCGTGACCGGCATGCGCCGGAAAGCGTGGCGCTGCAGCCGGCACTGGACGACGCCCTGGCCCTGCTGGCCAAGCGGCGCCGGGCGATGGCGGTGGAGCTGGTGCGCGACCTGCCCGAGGCCACCCTGTGGGTGCAGGCCGGCGAAACCCGCCTGCGCCAGGTACTGGGCAACCTGCTGGCCAACGCCCTCGACGCACTGACCGAAAAGGCCAACCCGCGCAAGCTCTGGCTAAGTGCCGAACGCCGCGAAGGCAGCGTCTACCTGACCATTCGCGACAACGGCCCGGGCTTCAGCAGCCAGGCCCTGCTGCGCGCACGCGAGCCGTTCTTCACCACCAAGACGCGCACCCAGGGCCTGGGCCTGGGCCTGGCGATCTGCGATACGCTGATCAACGCGCTGGGCGGTGAGCTGGTGCTGGCCAACCACCCGGAAGGCGGTGCGCTGCTGACCCTGCAACTGCGCGTGGCCACCCCCGGCGCCGCGCTTCAAACCTCGGAGGACTCCTCGGCATGACGACCGACACACTGATCGACAGCCGCACCCAGGTCGTCCTGGTCGATGACGACCCGCACCTGCGTCAGGCCCTGAGCCAGACCCTGGACCTCGCCGGCCTGCGCGTGCTGCCCCTGAGCGACGCCCAGGGCCTGGCCGCGCGCCTGGAAAGCGACTGGCCCGGGGTGGTGGTGAGCGATATCCGCATGCCCGGCATCGACGGCCTGCAACTGCTCGAACAACTGCATGCCCAGGACCCGGACCTGCCGGTGCTGCTGATCACTGGCCACGGCGACGTGCCGCTGGCGGTGCAGGCGATGCGCGCCGGGGCCTACGACTTTCTCGAAAAGCCCTTCGCCAGCGACGCCCTGCTCGACAGCGTGCGCCGCGGCCTGGCGCTGCGCCGCCTGGTGCTGGACAACCGCAGCCTGCGCCTGGCCCTGAGCGATCGCCAGCAACTGAGCACGCGCCTGGTGGGCCAGTCGACCCCGATGGCCCGACTGCGCGAGCAGATCGGCGCGCTGGCCGGCACCCGCGCCGATGTGCTGATACTGGGCGAGACCGGCGCCGGCAAGGAGGTGGTGGCGCGCGCGCTGCACGACCTGTCGAGCCGGCGCGACGGCCCGTTCGTGGCGATCAACGCCGGTGCCCTGGCCGAATCGGTGGTCGAGAGCGAGCTGTTCGGCCACGAGCCGGGGGCCTTTACCGGGGCGCAGAAGCGGCGCATCGGCAAGTTCGAATTCGCCAATGGCGGCACGCTGTTTCTCGATGAAATCGAGAGCATGAGCCTGGATGTACAGGTCAAGCTGCTGCGCCTGCTGCAGGAGCGGGTGGTCGAGCGCCTGGGCGGCAACCAGCTGATCCCGCTGGATATCCGCATCATCGCCGCCACCAAGGAAGACCTGCGCCAGGCTGCCGACCAGGGGCGTTTTCGCGCCGACCTGTATTACCGCCTAAACGTCGCGCCGCTGCGCATCCCCCCCCTGCGCGAGCGCGGCGACGATGTGCTGATGCTGTTCCAGCATTTTGCCGACGCCGCCAGCGAACGCCACGGCCTGCCCCCCCACGTGCTGCAACCGGCGCAACGTGCGACGCTGCTGCGCCATGCGTGGCCGGGCAACGTGCGCGAGCTGCAGAACGCCGCCGAGCGCTTCGCCCTGGGCCTGGAGCTGGCCCTGGACGGCGACAGCCCTGGCCCGGTCGATCAGGCGCAGGCAGCGCCGGGCAGCGGCAACCTCAGCGACCAGGTCGAGCAGTTCGAACGCTCGCTGATCGCCGCCGAACTGACCCGCCCGCACAGCTCGATGCGCAGCCTGGCCGAAGCCCTCGGCGTGCCGCGCAAGACCCTGCACGACAAGCTGCGCAAACACGGCCTGAGCTTTGCCGACAGCAATGCCAGTGGCACCGACGACACCGAGGACAACCGCTGATGAACCCGAGCCATTACCTGCAGGACGTGCTGCACGCCGACATCCCGCTGACCCGCGAGATGGGCCTGCAGGTGCTCGACTGGCAGCACCAGCGGCTGCGCCTGCAATTGCCGCTGGCGGCCAACGTCAACCACAAGAGCACCATGTTCGGCGGCAGCCTGTATTGCGCGGCCGTGCTGGCAGGCTGGGGCTGGCTGCACCTGCGCCTGCGCGAGGCGGGCATCGGCGACGGGCATATCGTCATCCAGGAAGGCCAGATCAGCTACCCGCTGCCGGTCACCGGCGCCGGCGTGGCGGTGTGCGCGGCGCCCGAGGCCAAGGTCTGGGAGCGCTTCGTGGCCACCTACCAGCGCTACGGCCGCGCGCGCCTGACCCTGCACACCCAGGTGTTCAACGAAGGCAGTGAAACGCCCGCCGTGCAGTTCGGCGGGCAGTACGTGCTACACCGCTGAGGCGAGCGCGAGCAGGCTGGCGCGCCACGGCGCTGCGGCTGGCAGGGCAAGGAAGAAAGGATTGAGCAGGCTTTCGCGGGATGGGTAGGCGAACGGCTGGCCGTCCAGGCCCAGCACTTCGCCGCCGGCGCCTTCGAGCACGCCCTGGGCGGCGGCGGTGTCCCACTGCGAGGTCGGCGCCAGGCGCGGGTAGCAGTCGGCGGCGCCTTCGGCGAGCAGACAGAACTTGAGCGAGCTGCCCACGGAGGTCAGCTCCAGCTCACCCACCGCCGCACTCAGGCCGGCCAGCAGGCGCTCCTGCTCGGGGCTGCTGTGGCGGCGGCTGGCGACCACGGTGAACGGGGTGCCGGCAGGCGGCGCCGCACGCACGCTGATCGGCGCTGCCGGCGCGTGCGGGTCTTCGTGCCAGGCGCCAAGGCCCTGGCCACCGTAGTAGCAACGCCCCGTGGTGGGCACCCCGACCACGCCGAATACCACCCGACCCTGTTCGACCAGGGCGATGTTGACGGTGAACTCTTCGCTGCCGGCGATGAACTCCTTGGTGCCGTCCAGCGGGTCCACCAGCCACCAGCGCTGCCACTGTTGGCGCTCGGCCAGGCCGATGTCGCAGTCTTCCTCGGACAGCACCGGGATATGGGGCGCCAGCCGCTGCAGGCCAGCGGCGATCACGTCGTGGGCGGCGATATCGGCTGCGGTCACCGGCGAGGCATCGAGCTTGGTCTGCACGGCCACGTCCGCACGCCAGAACGGCAGGATGGCAGCGCCCGCCTGCCGGGTCAGCTGCACCACCTGCTGCATCAGTTCGCGGTCGTTCATGCGCCGAACACGCCGCGCTGGGTCAGCAGGTCACGCACCAGGTACAGCGCCGCCAGCGCCCGCCCTTCGGAGAACTGCGGATGCTGGGCCAGGGCCGATAGCTCGCGCAGGTTGACCTTGTCGACACGCATCGGCTCGGGCTCGTCGCCCTCCAGGCGCTCTTCGAACAGGTCGGTGGCCAGCACCACCTGGATCTTCTGGCTCATGTAGCCGGGCGACAGCGACAGCTCGGTCAGGTGTTCCAGCTGCCGGGCGCCGAAGCCGGCCTCTTCCTTGAGTTCACGGTTGGCCGCCGCCAGCACGTCTTCACCGGGCTCGATCAGGCCCTTGGGCAGCGACAGCTCGTACTCGTCGGTGCCGCCGCAGTATTCCTCCACCAGCACCGCGTGCTCGGCATCGAGCATCGCCACGATCATCACCGCGCCATAGCCGTTGCCGCGCCCGACCAGGCGTTCATAGGTACGTTCGGTGCCGTTGCTGAAGCGCAGCTCGACCGCTTCGACACGGAACAGGCGGCTGCTTGCAACAATTTCGCGACTGAGGACAGTGGGTTTCTGGCGCATGAGGGGGCGGCTCCTTGGCGGTAACGGGGTACTATACCGTCCACCGAGTCTGGATCGAACGAGAATATTTCACATGCCCTCCCTGGCCTGGCACGACATCGATACCGTATTGCTGGATATGGACGGCACCCTGCTGGACCTGCACTACGACAACCACTTCTGGTTGGAGCACCTGCCCCAACGCTACGCCGAGCTGCATGGCATCAGCCGTGCGATGGCCGAGCTGGAAATGCAGCCGCTGTTCGAACGCCACGCCGGCTCGCTGAACTGGTACTGCCTGGATTTCTGGAGTGCCGAGCTGAAGCTGCCGGTGCGCGAGCTGAAACTGGAAACGGCCGACCTGATCGCGCTGCGCCCGGACGCCGACACCTTTCTGCAGGCGATCCGCCAGGCCGGCAAGCGGGTGATCCTGATCACCAATGCTCATCGCGATTCGTTGTCGTTGAAGCTGGAACGGGTGGCGCTGGCGCCCTATTTCGAGCGGCTGATCAGCTCCCATGACTATGGCTTCCCCAAGGAAGACCAGCAGTTCTGGAGCGCATTGCACGCGGATACCGGGTTCGACCCGGCACGCAGCCTGTTCATCGACGACACCCTGGCGATACTGCGCAGCGCGCGCGACTTTGGCGTGGCGCACCTGCTGGCAGTGCGCCAGCCGGACAGCCGCAAGGGGCCGCGGGATACGGCGGAGTTTGCGGCGCAGGAAGATTATCGGGACTTGTTGCAGGGGCTGTAGGCCGCTTCGCCGGCTCCTACACAAGGCACCTTACCTGTAGGAGCCGGCGTTGCCGGCGAAGGCCGCACCACCAAGCTGGAGCCTTACTCCGGAAGACGCAGCGTCTGCCCCGGGTAGATCTTGTCGGGATGGCTCAGCAACGGCTTGTTGGCCTCGAAGATCTTGTTGTACTGGTTGGCATTGCCATACACCGCCAACGAAATCGCACTCAGCGTGTCGCCCTTCTTCACCACCACGAAACGCGCCGCTGCCACGACCGGGCCGGTCACGGTGAGCTGGTCGTCCACCGACGCCACGCCGGCAATGTTGCCCAGCGCCAGCAGGATCTTCTCCTTCTCTTCCTGGCTGCCTACCTCGCCCGTGACCGTGACCTTGTCGCCGTCGACGGTGGTCTGGATGTTCGGGTTGCCCAGGCCGACCTTCTGCACGTGCTCCTTCAACTGGTCGTCAGCCTTGGCGTTGCCGGGGGTGAGCAGGTCGATCAGTTTTTCACCCGCTTCTTTCACGAAACTAAAAATGCTCATCCTGTGCTCCTTAGGTATCAATGACCGGAGCAGGCAGTCTAGGACAAGATAGAATGCTTCGCCTGCCAATGCCCCGGAACGACGATGGATATCAAACAACTCAAATTCCTCATCGCCCTGGATGAAACCCGCCACTTCGGCCAGGCCGCCGCGCGCTGCCACGTGACCCAGCCCACGCTGTCGATGCGCCTGCGCAACCTGGAGCGCGAACTGGGCCTGCCGCTGGTCAACCGCGGCCAGCGTTTCGAGGGCTTCACCGCCCAGGGCGAGCGCGTGCTGGCCTGGGCGCGCTCGGTACTCTCGGCCTACGACGGCCTGTACGCCGAGGCCGCCGCCTGTCGCGGGCACCTGGCCGGCACGCTGCGCCTGGGGGTGGTGCCGCTGTCGAGCTTCGACCCGCTGCCGCTGCTGCAGCGCCTGCACCGCCAGCACCCCGAGCTGCGTTTCGAGCTGAGCGCGTTGAGCTCCGAACAGATTCTCGACCAGCTGGCGAGCAACCGCCTGGACCTGGGCGTGTCGTACCTGGAGCGTCTCGACAGCGAGCGCTTCGAGGCCCTGCCCCTGGGCGACACACGCATGGGCCTGCTGTTCGACCCACGTCACTTCGCATTCGCCGAACAGCCGTTGAGCTGGGAGGCCGTGGCCGAGCTGCCGCTGGGCCTGCTGACCGCCGGCATGCACTTTCGCCAGTCCATCGACCACGCCTTCCATACCCGCGGCCTGGCCCCGCAGTTGCTGTTGCAGACCGACGCCGTTCATCAGCTGGTGCAAGCGGTGGAGGGTGGCCTGTGCTGCGCGGTGATGCCGCTGAACGCCGGGCTCGAAGCACTCACCGGCCACCTGCGCCTGCAACCGATAGACCAGGCCACCACGCTGGCGCCCCTGGGGCTGATCATGCGCCGCAGCGCGCCGCGCTCGGCCCTGGCCGAGGCCTGCATCGCCGAGTACCGCCTGTCGCTCGACCCGGCGTGATCGACGCGCTCTATCAATGCATCGGCAGTAGCGATTAGACGATACCCGAGTGCAGGCCTAGGCTTAAGGCTGACCTGCCTGCCGGTACCTGCCGATGACCATCAAACCCCCGGCCTGCGGGGCGTCCACGCCCCTGGCCGCGCCCGCTGCCAGCAACCGCTACGACTACCGCCAGCTTGACGACAACAGCCAGGGTGGCGCCGACCTCGCCGAAGAGGTGGCCCTGGCGATCGCCTACAACGGCATCAGCCAGGCGGTGATGCTGGTGAGCCCTACCGATCTGCACGACTTCATCGTCGGTTTCAGCATCGGCAGCGGCATCATCGCCTCCCCCGACGACATCTATGACGTGAGCTTCACGGCCAGCGGCTCGGCCATCCATGCCGAGGTGCAGATAGCCAGCCGCGCCTTCTGGAACCTCAAGAACCAGCGCCGCCAACTGGCCGGCACCAGCGGCTGCGGCCTGTGTGGCGTCGAGGCGGTGGAGCAGGCGCTGCCCGATCTGCAGGTGCTGCCCGGCGCGCCCCTGCCGCCGCCGCACTGGCTGGACGGCCTGCGCCAGCGCATCAGCGCCTTCCAGCCACTGGGCCAGCACTGCGGCGCGGTGCACGCGGCACTGTTCATGAACGATCAGGGCGAACTGCTGCTGGGCCGCGAAGACATCGGCCGGCACAACGCCCTGGACAAGCTGATCGGCGCCCTGGTGCGTCAGCACATCGCCCTCGACGGCGGCCTGGCGGTAGTCACCAGCCGCTGCAGCCTGGAGCTGATCCAGAAGGTGCTGCGCGCCGGCATCCAGACCCTGGTGAGCCTGTCTGCGCCCACCGGCCTGGCGCTGCAATGGGCGCGCCGCCACCAGCTCAACCTTATCCACCTGCCGCACCACAGTGCGCCAAGGGTCTACAGCCCGGCGCAGGAGAGTCGCCCGTGAGCCTGCATCATCAAGCCGACCAGAAGCCGGTCCCCCGCTACAAGCCCTACCACGGCGCCGCCGGCGGCTGGGGCGCGCTGCGCAGTGTGGCGCAGGCCTGGATCGGCAGCGACAACGCGCTGAAGAACATCCGCGCCCTGCTCAAGACCAACCAGAACGGCGGCTTCGACTGCCCGGGCTGCGCCTGGGGCGACTCGCCGGAAAGCGGCATGGTCAAGTTCTGCGAGAATGGCGCCAAGGCGGTCAACTGGGAGGCCACCAAGCGCCGGGTCGATGCGGCCTTCTTCGCCCGCCACAGCGTCACCTCGCTGCTGGGCCAGAGCGACTACTGGCTGGAGTACCAGGGCCGGCTCACCGAGCCGATGGTGTACAACCCCTCCAACGACCGTTACCAGCCGATCAGCTGGGACAACGCCTTCGCCCTGATCGCGCGCCACCTCAACGGCCTGACCAGCCCCGACCAGGCGGAGTTCTATACCTCGGGCCGGGCCAGCAACGAGGCGGCCTACCTGTACCAGCTGTTCGTGCGCGCCTACGGCACCAACAACTTCCCGGACTGTTCGAACATGTGCCACGAGGCCAGCGGCGTGGCCCTGGGCCAGAGCGTCGGGGTCGGCAAGGGTACGGTGACCTTCGACGATTTCGAGCACGCCGACGCGATCTTCGTGTGGGGCCAGAACCCTGGTACCAACCACCCGCGCATGCTTGAACCGCTGCGCGAGGCGGTCAAGCGCGGTGCCCAGGTGGTGTGCGTGAACCCGCTCAAGGAGCGCGGCCTGGAGCGCTTCCAGCACCCGCAGCACCCGCTGGAGATGCTCACCAACGGTGATCGTCCGACCAACACCGCCTATTTTCGCCCCGCCCTGGGCGGCGACATGGCGCTGCTGCGCGGCATGGCCAAGTTCCTCCTGCAGTGGGAGCGCGAGGCGCAGGCAACAGGTGCGCCAGCGGTGTTCGACCATGCCTTCATCGCCGAGCACACTGCGGCCGTGGAGGCCTACCTTGAAGTGGTCGAGGCCAGCAGCTGGGAGCAGATCGTGCAACAGTCGGGCCTGGGCCTGGCCGATATCGAGCAGGCCGCACGCATGTATGCGCGGGCCGAAAAAGTCATCATGTGCTGGGCCATGGGCATCACCCAGCACCGTCACTCGGTGCCGACCATCCAGGAAATCGCCAACCTGATGCTGCTGCGCGGCAACCTTGGGGTGCCAGGGGCCGGGCTATGCCCCGTGCGCGGCCACAGCAACGTGCAGGGCGACCGTACCATGGGCATCAACGAACGCCCGCCGGTGGCGCTGCTGGATGCACTGGAGCGCCGCTTCGGCTTTGCCGTGCCGCGCCACAACGGCCACAACACGGTGGAGGCGATTCGCGCCATGCTCGATGGCAAGGCGCGGGTGTTCATCGGGCTGGGCGGCAACTTCGCCCAGGCCACCCCCGACACCGAGCGCACTGCGCAGGCGCTGCGCAACTGCGAGCTGACGGTGCAGATCAGCACCAAGCTCAACCGCAGCCACCTGATCCACGGGCAGCAGGCGCTGATTCTGCCGTGCCTGGGACGCACCGATATCGACCTGCAGGGCGAAGGCCCGCAGGCAGTGACGGTGGAGGACTCGTTCAGCATGGTGCATGCCTCCAACGGCCAGCTCAAACCGCTGTCGCGCCAGATGCGCTCGGAGCCGGCGGTGATCGCCGGAATCGCTGCCGCCACCCTGGGCAGCAAACCGGTGGACTGGCATTGGCTGGTGGCCGACTATGGGCGCATTCGCGAACTGATCGCCGACACCATTCCAGGGTTCGAGGGGTTCAACCAGCGCCTGCAGCACCCCGGTGGCTTCTACCTGGGCAACAGCGCCGGCCAGCGCCAGTGGAAGACGCCCAGCGGGCGGGCCAACTTCAAGGCCAATGCGTTGCCCGACGACCTGCTGCACGAGAGCGTGCGCGCCAGCGGCCAGGTGCCGGACCTGATCATGCAGTCGATGCGTTCCCACGATCAGTACAACACCACCATCTACGGGTTGGATGACCGTTACCGTGGGGTCAAGGGGCAGCGCGACGTGCTGTTCGCCAACGAGGCGGATATCATCCGGCTGGGTTTCAACCCCGGTGACAAGGCCGATATCGTGTCGTTGTGGGGCGATGGCCGCGAGCGCCGGGTCAAGGGCTTCACCTTGCTGGCGTTCGACATTCCGGCGGGGCAGGCGGCAGCGTACTACCCCGAGGTGAACCCGCTGGTGCCGCTGGAAAGCGTGGGCGATGGCAGCCATACGCCGACGTCGAAGTTCGTGGCGATCAGGATCGAGGCGGCCAGCGCCACGGCCAGGATCATCTAGGCCCCTTCGCCGGCAACGCCGGCTCCCACAGGGTCTTGCGGCGCATGCAGAACGCTGTGGGAGCTGGCTTGCCAGCGAAGAGGCCAGTTCGTTCAGCGCATAACTACGGGCAAGAAAAAGGCCCTGGCATCACTGCCAGGGCCTTCGTCCCAAGTAAGCTCAGACCCGCAAAAACGCATTAAGTTTCACTGTAAAAACAGTAACTTATAAAATTGTATACACGTCGTGCCAATCGTCGGATTTGCGTTGCCAGCGCGTGTTGCAGAGCCTCAGGATCGCCTCGTCATCCCTTTGAGGCTCCCTTATGAAGTACTCCTCGATTCTGCTGTTGTCTCTCGGCCTGCTCAGTGGCGTTGCCTCGGCAGGTGGCTCCACCGAAGCCGGTATCGGCGGCGCATTGGGCGGGGTATTGGGTTCGGTGGTTGGCCAGTCGATCGGTGGCAGCACCGGTTCGGCCATCGGCGCCGGCCTGGGCGGTGCAGCCGGTAGCGCGGTAGGTGCCGACAAGCGCAGCCGCGGCGAGGCGGCCATCGGTGGCGCACTGGGTGCGGCCGGCGGCAACGTGGTGGGCCGCAGCGTGGGCGGCAACACCGGCAGCCTGATCGGCGCCGCAGCCGGCGGCGGTGCGGGCGGTGCACTGGGCAACTACATGGGCAACAAGAGCGACGACGAAGACCGCCGCTACAACAACCGCGGCCGCGGCTACGACGACCGCCGCCACTACCGCGATCGCGGCCACCACTACGGCCATCGCAAGCACGACAAACGCTGGCGTCACCGCTGAATTCCATCGACGCTGCCGGCCCCGCGCCGGCAGCGCCGCAGTTGTACCCGCAAACGTAGCAATCAAGCCATGTGCCATCACGCCATTGGCTTAAGCCATTCACCTAAGCCTTTCCCCGCCCCGCCCCCTGCGCGAAAACCTTCGAGCCTGTTGTTCGGCCAGCTTTCCAGCCTTTTATATTGACTGTCCGATCAACATCGGCAGGGGCCTGTTTGCGTCGGCTGTTTTGTGACTGACGGGTCGGCTTAAGGGGCGTCCCGATTTTGACGTCAAATAGCAATCGCTATGATCCGCCCCACCTTAAGCGACGCAGTGGGCGCACGGAATGCGGATGTACCTGGGAATATGGATCGGCACGGCCCTCGGCGCCTGCGGCCTGCTGCTCGACCTGCTGCCCCTGGGCCTGGCCGGGCTGTCGCTGGTACTGCTTGCCAGCACCTTGCTGCGCCCGCGCCCCGTGGCACAGGTGGCTGCGGTCAGCGACGCGCCCATCGTGCTCGAACAGCCGCCACTGCACACCCTGCTGCCGGTGGTGGCGCCCAGCTGGATCGACAGCCTCCAACAGAGCCGAACCCTGCTGGGCGACAACATCAGCCAGTTGCTCGAACGCTTCGGCGCCATCAACCAGCGCCTGGAACACAGCCTCAACGACGCCGACAACGTGCTGGCCAATGGCGGCGTGGGCGAGAACCTGCGCGAGGCCAACCAGCGCCTGCGCCGGGTCACCGAAAGCTTCGCTGCCAGCAGCCAGCGCCAGCATGAATTTCTGACCACCATCAATCATCTGGGCAGCTACGCCGGCCAGCTCCAGCAGATGGCCAAGCGCGTGCAGGAAGTTGCCAGCCAGACCAACCTGCTGGCGCTCAATGCCGCCATCGAGGCTGCCCGCGCCGGCGAGTTCGGCCGCGGCTTCTCGGTGGTCGCCGACGAGGTGCGCAAGCTCTCCAGCCTGTCGGCCGAGACCGGCCAGTCGATGGACGCCAAGGTGGGCGAGATCAACCAGTCGATCCAGTCCAGCATCGATGCCGCCACCGTGCTGGGCAGCGAAGAACAGGCCAACCTGCGCGAGCTGGAGCAGGTGCTCGACGAGGTGATCAGCGACCTGGGCGGCAACCTCGACGCCCTCGACGGCGCCTCGCGGGCGCTGCAACAGGATGCCCGCGCCACCCAGGCAGATATCCACGCGATCATGGTCAGCCTGCAGTTCCAGGATCGCGCCGACCAGATGCTCGACCACCTGCAGGCCGACCTGCTGCAACTGCTCGATGCCCTGGCGCACGACGACCCGCGCCTGCACGACCCGCAAGGCTGGCTGCAGCAATTGCGCCAGCGCTTCACCACCAGCGAGGAACGGGCTGGCCACAGCCAGTCGGCATCCAGCAGCGACGTGACCTTTTTCTAACTCCGGAAGCCCTGAACATGGCCAAGACCATCCTGATCGTGGACGACTCCGCCTCGATGCGCCAACTCGTGAAAATCAGCCTGGCCAGCGCCGGCCACCAGGTGATCGAAGCCTGTGACGGGCGCGACGCGCTGAACAAGCTCACCGGGCAGAAGATCAACCTGGTGATCAGCCACGTGAACATGCCCAACCTGGACGGCATCGGCCTGGTCAAGGCGCTCAAGGCGCGCAACGAATACCGCTTCACCCCGATCATGATGCTCACCACCGAAAGCGAGCAGGCCAAGAAGGCCGAGGGCCAGGCCGCCGGAGCGCGGGCCTGGATCGTCAAGCCGTTCCAGCCCCAGCAGTTGCTGGCGGCTGTCGAAAAGCTGATTGGCTGACGCGCATGTTCACACTCGCCGCAGCCACCGCCGACATCCCCGCACGGCTACGCCTGGACGGCGACCTGACCATCTATGAGGTGCGCGCCGCACGCGAGCAGCTGCTGGCCCTGTTGCCCGCTCAGCCAGTGCCCTGGCAACTGGACCTGGGCGGCCTGGGCGAGCTCGACAGTGCCGGCGTGCAACTGCTGCTGAGCCTGCACAAGACCCTCTGCGCAAATGGCCACGAGGCCGAGGTGATCGCCCTGCCGGGCAACGCCCGGGCGTTGCTGGAGCTGCTGCGCCTGCCCGCATTGTGCCCGGCCGGTAGCCCCGTGCCGTGCGAGGAGTGAGCATGTTCGACGCCGAGCAATGGAGCCAGCTGCTGCAGGGCTTTCTCGAAGAGGCCCGCGACCTGCTCAAGGAAGCCGAAGACAGCCTGCTGCGCCTGGAAGCCCGCCCCGATGACGACGCGGCGATCAACGCGCTGTTTCGCGCCGTGCACACGCTCAAGGGCTCGGCGGGGATCTTCTCCCTCGACCCACTGGTGGCGCTGGCGCACCAGCTGGAAAACCTGCTGATGGGGGTACGCGACGGTGCGCGGGTGCTGGACGCTCCGCTCACCTCGTTGATGCTGCAGTGCATGGACGAACTGGGGGTGATGCTCGACAGCATCGACCCGCAGCAGGTCAGCATGCCAGCGCACACGCCACGCCACGCCGCCCTGCTGACGGCATTGCAGGCACATCAGGGCGAGCTGCCCGCGTCTGTGGACAACCCGCTGGCAGCCCCGCACGGTGCGCCCCGCTTGCGTACCTGGCACCTGTCGATCCGCTTTGCCAGCGAGCTGCTGAGCAACGGCTTCGACCCGGCGGCGTTCATCCGCTACCTGGCGCGGCTGGGCGACATCCTCAGCCTGCAGACCCTCACCTGGGCCGTGCCGGAGCTCGACAGCCTCGACCCGGAGGCCTGCTACCTGGGCTTCGAAGTGAGCCTGCACAGCGACGCCAGCCGCGAGCAGCTCGAAGACGTGTTCGCCCTGGTGCAGGACTTCTGCACCCTGCGCCTGCAGGCCCAGGAGCCGACCGATACCGCCTTGCCGGCCGAACCCCGCGCACCGGCGCAAACGTTGGCGCCTGCAACCGCCACACCCTTGCCATCGATGCCCGCCGGCGAGCCGCGCACTGCCTCCAGCAGCCAGGTCAAGGTGGCTGCGCAAAAGCTCGACGAGCTGATCAACCTGGTCGGCGAGCTGGTCATCGCCACCGCCGGCGCCCAGATGCAGGCCCTGCGCAGTGCCCACGCCGCCTGCATCGAAAGCGTGCAGGCGGTGCAGCAACATGTGGAGCAGATCCGCGAGCGGGCGCTGAAACTGCGCATGGTCGAAGTGGGCGAGACCTTCAACCGCTTCCACCGCGTGGTGCGCGATGTGAGTCAGGCGCTGGACAAGCAGATCGCGCTGACCATCAGCGGCGGCGACACCGAGCTGGACAAGACCCTGATCGACCGCATCGCCGACCCGCTGGTGCACCTGGTGCGCAACGCCATCGACCACGGCATCGAGGCCCCTGCCGAGCGCCGCGCCGCCGGCAAGCCCGAGCAGGGTCAGTTGCGCCTGAACGCCTACCACGACTCGGGCATGATCGTGCTCGAGATCCAGGATGACGGGCGCGGCCTGAACACCGCGAAGATCCGCGAAAAGGCCATCGCCCGCGGCATGCTCGACAGCGATTCGCCGATGAGCGAACAGGACATCCACCTGCTGATCTTCGAAGCGGGTTTTTCCACCGCCGAGCAGGTGTCCAACCTGTCCGGACGCGGGGTGGGCATGGACGTGGTGCGCAGCGCCATCGACCAGTTGCGCGGGGTCATCGAGATCGACTCCAGGGCCGGCCATGGCTGCACCTTCCGCATCCGCCTGCCGCTGACCCTGGCGATCATCGACGGGTTTCTGGTGAGCGTGGGCGAGGAGCACTTCGTGATCCCGCTGGACATGGTCACCGAATGCATGGAGGCGCCCGCCAACCAGGCCGAGCAGGGCCACCTGAACCTGCGCGGGCGGCCGCTGCCGTGCATCGACCTGCAACCGCATTTCGGCCTGCCGCGCAGCGCCTGCGTGCGCCGCAACATCGTGGTGGTCAGCCAGGGCCGGCAGCATGCCGGGCTGATCGTCGACCAGTTGCACGGCGAACTGCAGACCGTGATCAAGCCCTTGGGGCAACTGTTCCAACACCTCAGTGGCATCAGCGGCTCGACCATCCTCGGCTCTGGCCAGGTGGCGCTGATACTCGATATCCCCAGCCTGTTCCGCCAGTCGCAGCAACGCGCCGAAGGCGAGACGCCGCACCTGTTGCCAAGCCCTTCCGGAGAATAGACATGCAGTTGATCAGCAATATGAAGATAGGCGTGCGCCTGACCCTGGGCTTTCTGCTGGTGGTGGCGCTGACCGCGCTCATCGGAGTCATCGGCCTGCGCAACCTGGAGCAGGTCAACGGCCTGTCGGACCGCATGTACGAGTTGGACGTGGCCGGCCTGAGCACCTTGCAGCAAGCCAACATCCAGCTGCTGATGGCCAACCGCGCCGTGCGCCAGAGCCTGCTCTCCACCACCGCCCAGGAGCGCGACCAGTCGGCCGCCACCGCCCGCGCGGCGATGGAAAAGACCCGCGAACTGCTGATCAAGGCGCGCGAGCACTTCATCACCAAGGAAGGCCGCGCCCAGGTGGAAAGAATCGACGCGCCGCTGCAGGCCTACATCAGCGTGGCCAACCAGTTGCTGGGGGTGCACCAGCAGTCGGGCGACCTGCAGATTGCTTCCGAAGCGCTGGCGTTGATGCCGCAGAACGTCGCGGCGGCCAACGTGGTCGACCAGTTGCTGGGTGAGGCCAGCGCTGCCAAGCAGGCGCGCGCCGGCGAGGCGAACGCCGAGATCAGCGTCATCTACGAACGCTCGCGGGTGCAGATGATCGCCCTGGTCGCCGCCGCAACCCTGATCGGCATGCTGATCGGCGTGCTGGTCACCCGCAGCATCACCCGGCCGCTGGCAGGCGCAGTGCAGGCCGCCGACCGCATGGCCGCCGGCGATCTGAGCCAGGACCTGGTAGTGACCCACAAGGACGAGACCGGGCAGTTGCTGGGCTCGATGCAGAACATGACCCTGCGCCTGCGCAGCATCCTGGGCGATGTACGCAGCGCCGCCGATGCGCTGTCGTCGGCCTCCGAACAGGTCAGTTCGACCTCGCAATCGCTGAGCCAGGCGGCCAACGAGCAAGCCGCCAGCGTCGAGCAGACCAGCGCTTCGGTCGAGCAGATGTCGGCCTCGATCGCGCAGAACACCGAAAGCGCCAAGGTCACCGACGGCATCGCCGGCAAGGCGGCCAACGACGCGGTGCAGGGCGGCGGCGCAGTGGGCGACACGGTGCTGGCGATGAAGCAGATCGCCGAGAAGATCGGCATCATCGACGACATTGCCTACCAGACCAACCTGCTGGCGCTCAACGCCGCCATCGAGGCCGCCCGTGCCGGCGATCACGGCAAGGGCTTTGCCGTGGTGGCCGCCGAGGTGCGCAAGCTGGCCGAACGCAGCCAGGTGGCGGCGCAGGAAATCGGCCAGGTGGCCTCCAGCAGCGTGCAACTGGCCGAACAGGCCGGCAGCCTGCTCAGCGAGATCGTGCCCAACATCCAGAAGACCTCGGACCTGGTGCAGGAAATCACCGCCGCCTCGCAGGAGCAGAGCAGCGCCGCCGGGCAGATCAACATCGCCATGGGCCAGATGAACCAGATCACCCAGCAGAACGCCTCGGCTTCCGAAGAGCTGGCCGCCACCGCCGAAGAGATGAACGCCCAGGCCGGCCAGTTGCAGGAGCTGATCGGCTTCTTCCGCTTCGAGGCCGGCAGCACTGCGCGTGCCCTGCCCCGGGTGGGCGAACCGCAAGTCGGCGCCTACAAGCCCACCCACAAGGCGCTGATCGATGAAGGCCAGTTCGTCAGCTTCACTTGACCGAGGCGTACCCATGCACACCCTAGAGTCTGCGGCGCCCGCGCCGCACCTGCCCACCAGTGTCCAGCACCTGACCTTTCGCGTGCGCGAGGCCGGCTATGCACTGCCCATCGAACTGGTGCGCGAGATCATCGAGTACGCCGAGATCACCCGCGTGCCGATGATGCCCGCCTACATTCACGGCGTGCTCAACCTGCGCGGCAACGTGGTGCCGGTACTGGACCTGGCAGCACGCTTCGGCATGGAACTGACCGAGGCCGGCAAGCGCACCTGCATCGTGATCATCGCACTGCCCCTCGAGGACGGCGTGCAGCGCATCGGCCTGGTGGTGGATGCGGTGGACGCGGTACTCGACATCGACCCGCACGGGGTGGTGCCGGCGCCGCCGTTCGGCACCGGCATCCGTGCCGACTTCATTGCCGGCATGGCCCAGCAGGAGCAGGGCTTTTTGATCATCCTGAACATGCCCCAGGTGCTGTCGCTGGAAGATATCCGCTACCTCAGCCAGGCGGCGAAGGGCTCCTGAATGCCCTCGACCTTCAAACTGCCGGTGCTGGGCGAACAGGAGTTCAGCCGCCTGCAGACGCTGATGAGCAGCGCCTCGGGCATCCACCTGGCCAGCAACAAGCGCTCGCTGGTGGCCGGGCGCCTGATGAAACGCCTGCGTCACTACCACCTGGACAACTACCGCGACTACCTGCACCTGATCGAGCGCCCGACCCACAGCCGCGAGCGGCGCCTGGTGATCGACCTGCTGACCACCAACGAGACCTACTTCTTTCGCGAGTTCCCGCACTTCGAATTCCTTGGCCAGTGGCTGGGCCGGCGCAAGGGGCCGCTGCGGCTGTGGAGCGCGGCCTGCTCGTCGGGCGAGGAGCCCTACAGCCTGGCCATGACCGTGGCCGAGCACGCCACCGGCAGCGACTGGTCGATCCTGGCCAGCGACCTCAGCCAGAGCATGCTGACGCTGGCCGAGCAAGGCATCTACGACATCGCCCAGGCGCGCTACTTTCCCGATGGCTGGATGCAGCGCCACTGCCTGTGCGGGGTTGGCGACATGCACGGGCGCCTGCGCGTGCAGGCGCACCTGCGAGCGCGGGTGAGCCTGCGCGAGATCAACCTGGTGCAGCCGCTGCCCGAGGGCCTGGGGCCCTTCGACGTGATATTCCTGCGCAACATCCTGATCTACTTCGACACCCCGCAGAAACAGCTGATCGTGCAGCGCCTGGTCAACCAGCTGCGCCCCGGCGGGCTGCTGTTCATCGGGCACGCCGAAAGCATCCACGGCTTCGAGCTGCCGCTCAGGCTGGTGCACCCCTCGGTGTTCGAGCGCGTATGACCGAGCGTGCGGCGGCGCCGGTGCGGGTGTTCATCGTCGACGACTCGGCGCTGGTGCGCCAGGTGCTCAACCAGTGCCTGAACGACCACCCGCGCATCCGCGTGATCGGCATGGCCGCCGACCCGCTGTATGCCATCGAGAAGATGCGCCGGGACTGGCCCGATGTGCTGGTGCTGGACATCGAGATGCCGCGCATGGACGGCCTGACCTTTCTGCGCCAGATCATGGCCGAGCGCCCCACGCCGACCATCATCTGCTCGACCCTCACCGAAGCCGGCACCGACCTCAATCTCCAGGCCCTGGCCGCCGGGGCGGTCGGCGTGTTCACCAAGGCCCGGCTGGGCCTGCGCCAGAGCCTGGAAAACCTCGCCAGCGGGCTGATCCGCAGCATCGAGGAAGCGGCCCGCACCCGCCCGGTATTGTTACCTCTGTCGCAGGCGAAAGAAAAAACCAGTGCACTGCCTGCAACCCCAAGCAAAACCACCGAGCGAATCGTTACACTTGGCTGCTCGACCGGCGGCACCCAGGCGCTGGAGTTCATCCTGCGTCAGCTGCCGCGCGATTGCCCGGGCATCGTGATCGTGCAGCACATGCCGGCCAGGTTCACTGCCGACTTCGCCAGGCGCCTGAACAGCCTCTGTCAGATCGAGGTGCGCGAGGCCAGGCATCTGGACCGTGTCCACAGCGGCCTGGCACTGCTGGCCCCGGGGGGCCTGCACATGCAGCTCAAACGCAGTGGTGCGCACTACCTGGTGGAGGTGCTCGACGGTCCCGCCGTCAATCGGCACAAACCCTCGGTCGATGTCCTGTTTCGCTCCGCCGCCCGGCATGCCGGGGGCAATGCCCTTGGCATCATCATGACCGGGATGGGCGATGACGGTGCCCGAGGCCTGCTGAGCATGCGTGAGCAAGGCGCCGCCACCGTGGCACAGGACGAGGCCAGTTGCATCGTGTTCGGCATGCCCAAGGAAGCCATACGGCTGGGTGCGGCCCAGGCGGTGGAACCGCTGACACGGTTGCCGGCGCTGATCGCCCAGTTCAGCGACAACCCACGTGCCAGCTGAGCCATACACCGCCCCTTACCTTGCGACACAGGCCTACCTATGCTTTGCCGAATACTCCTTGCAGACGAGTCGCCCCTGTTCAGAGCGGGGCTGCGCGCGCTGCTCGAACAAAAACAAGATTACGCAGTGGTGGGTGAAACCGGTGACGGCGTGAGCGCCGTCGAGCTCGCCGAACAGCTCAAGCCGGACATCATCATGCTGGACATGGCGCTGGATGCGCTGGAGAGCGAAGAGATCCTGCGCGAGCTGTGCCTGCGCGTGCCGGCAAGCATGGTGCTGATGCTGTCGGCGCGCTCGGAGCTGGAGTTCGTGATGAAGTGCCTGCAGCAGGGTGCCCACGGCTTTCTGCTCAAGACCGCCACCGTGCTGGAACTGGAGCTGGCGTTGCAGGCGTTGAAGAACGGCGGCCAGTACCTGTCGTCGGCGGTGTTGCCGCTGGTGATCGGGCAGGCGGTCAAGCACAGCCGCAAGCGCCATGCCGGCAGCAGCACCATGCAACTGACCACCCGCCAGCTGGAGATCCTGCGCCTGATTGCACGAGGCGAGTCGACCCGCTCGATTGCCGATGGCCTGGGCCTGAGCGTGAAGACGGTGGAGGCGCACCGCTCGCAGATCATGCACCGCCTGCAGATACACGACATACCGGGCCTGGTGCTGTTTGCGGTGCGCGAAGGCATCATCCGCATCAACGACTGACCGCGCCGGGTTTCAGCCTTGCAGGGCTACCAGGGCGCCTTGCAGGGCCGTCGGCAAGCTGGCGGGCTGGCCGGTGGCACGCTCGACGAACACCTGCACCATGCGCCCGGCGGCGCAGGGCTGAGCTTCACCGACCTTGAACAGGGCCAGTTGGTATTCCACCGAACTGCCGGCCACCCGCACCGCGCGCAGGCCGACTTCCAGGCATTCGGGGAAGGCGGCCGAGGCGAAGAAGTCGCACCCCGAACTGACCACGAACCCCACCACCTCGCCATCCTGCGGGTCGAGCCCGGCATGCTCGATCAGGTAGGCCTGCACGGCGCTGTCGAAGAAGGCGTAGACCGTGGCGCTGGCGATGTGGCCGTTGACGTCGTTGTCCTGCCAGCGGGTCGGCAGGGGGTGGACGTGGGGGTAGTGGTGGCGTTCGGGGAGGTGGGTCATGGGTGGCCTGTACCGGGCGGAAAAGGTAGAGAAGCTTCCCACACTTGTGATTCAACTGCTCACAGCGATCTGCTGTCGAGCCAACAAGGCTGACAACGCCGATCTATCAGGCCGTGGTGCGTTGCAGCAGATGTAGGAGCGGGCCTTGCCCCGCGATGCGCCGCGCGGGCGGCGCTCGGTCTGGAGTGCACTGGTGAAATCAAGGCATGCGCTTTCAGCACCCTGATGCACTTTCAAGGCAAGTAGCTGTGATCTCCTTCAATTAGGTCCGGCCGAGGATCTCGGTGGCGCCTATGTGCCCGGCAATGCATTTCTAGCGCACTGGGTATTGAGCGCCGCCCGCGGCGCTTCGCCGGCAAGGCCGGCTCCTACATCTGCTGCAACGCACCATGGCCTGACAGATAAGCGCTGCAAACCTTCATTGCTGGTACAAACGAAAAAGCCGCCCATTCGGGCGGCTTTTTCTCAGCTGGCGAGCAGCAACTTACAGTTGCGGACCCGCTGCCTTGATGGCGTCGGAAACGTCGAACTTCTTGAAGTTCTCGATGAACAGCGAAGCCAGGCCCTTGGCCGCTTCGTCGTAGGCAGCGCTGTCAGCCCAGGTGTTGCGCGGGTTGAGCAGTACGGTTTCAACACCCGGTACCAGTTTCGGCACGTCCAGGTTGATGATGTCAAGGTGCTGGGTTTCAGCACCGACCAGTGCGCCGCTCTGGATGGCCGCGATCACCGCACGGGTGGTCGGGATGTTGAAGCGCTTGCCCACACCGTAGCCACCACCGGTCCAGCCGGTGTTGACCAGGTACACCTTGGAACCGAAACCACGGATACGCTTGATCAGCAGTTCAGCGTATTCGCCAGCCGGACGCGGGAAGAACGGCGCGCCGAAGCAGGTGGAGAAGGTCGACTTGATGCCGCTGCCCGAACCCATTTCGGTGGAGCCCACCAGCGCGGTGTAACCGGACAGGAAGTGGTAGGCCGCCTGCTCTTCGCTGAGGATCGATACTGGTGGCAGTACGCCGGTCAGGTCGCAGGTCAGGAAGATCACTGCGTTGGGCTCGCCACCCAGGTTCTTCTCGGAACGCTTGGCAACGTGCTCGAGCGGATAGGCCGCACGGCTGTTCTGGGTCAGGCTGACATCGGAGTAGTCAGCGTGCTTGGCGTCGTCGATGACGACGTTTTCCAGCACGGCGCCATGCTTGATGGCTTTCCAGATGACCGGCTCGTTCTTCTCCGACAGGTCGATGCACTTGGCATAGCAACCGCCTTCGATGTTGAACACCACGCCCTCGCCCCAGCCGTGCTCGTCGTCACCGATCAGGTAACGGCTTTCGTCGGCCGACAGGGTGGTCTTGCCGGTGCCCGACAGGCCGAAGAACAGGGTCACGTCGCCTGCTTCGCCGATGTTGGCGGCGCAGTGCATCGGCAGCACGTCGGCAGCCGGCAGCAGGAAGTTCTGCACCGAGAACATGGCTTTCTTCATCTCGCCGGCGTAACGCATGCCAGCGATCAGTACCTTCTTCTGGGCGAAGTTGAGGATCACGCAACCGTCGGAGTTGGTGCCGTCACGCTCGGGCACGCATTCGAAGTTGGCGACATTGAGCACTTGCCACTCATCACGACCGGCCGGGTTGTACTGCGCCGGGTTGATGAACAGGCAACGGCCGAACAGGTTCTGCCAGGCAGTCTGGGTGGTCATGCGTACCGGCAGGTAGTGCTCGGCAGCCGCACCTACGTGCACGTGGGAAACGAAATGATCCTGGGCGTTGTTGAACGCCTCGACGCGGTCCCACAGGGCATCGAACTTGTCGGCCGGGAACTTGCGGTTGATCGGGCCCCAGGCGATGGCAGACGAGGTGGACGGCTCGTCGACGATGAAACGGTCGACCGGCGAACGACCGGTACGGTGACCAGTTTTCACGACCAGCGCGCCCGTATCGGCCAGCTCGCCTTCACCGCGGTTCAGCGCTTCTTTTACCAGTTCATCGACGCTCAGGTCGGTGTACACGGTGTTGTTGGCTTGCGTCATGAGATTCCCCATCCGGCCTGCGGCCGAGTGCTCCGAACGTTTTGTAGTAGAGCTTTTAAAACTACTACAGCGAAAAAAGTGGCGGGATTATGCCAGAAACGCCCAAAAAAAGTAGGGCCCTCCTGTCAGAACGGCGTGTTTCCGGCGTTCGACAGGAGATTTACCTGAGCTTAAACGTTTTAGTGACGAGTATCTGACGGTGCGTCAACACCCCCGCCGGCGAACAATTGTGCGATTTCGGTTTCATCGAACAGGTAGCGCTGGTTGCAGAACTGGCAGTCGATTTCGATCGCCCCGCCATGCTCGGCCGCCAGGGCCAGGGCATCGTCCTGGCCGAGGCTCACCAGCGCGTTGCCCGAGCGCTCACGCGAGCAACTGCAGCGGAACTGCAGCGGCTGGATATCGAACAGGCGCACGGCATCCTCGTGGTACAGACGGTGCAGCACGGTCTCGTTGTCCAGGCCCAGTTGCTCTTCGGCCTTCAGCGTGTTGGCCAGGGCCGTGACGTGCTTCCAGCTGTCTTCGCGGTCGTCCTCGTCCTTCTGGCGGTCGGCCGGCAACTGCTGCAGCAGCAGGCCGCGGGCGCGCTGGCCATCGGCGTTGAGCCAGAAGCGCGTGCCCACCTGCTGGGACATCACGAAGTAGTTGGTGAAGCACTCCGAGAGGTTCTCGCCATCCAGGTCGACAATGCCCTGGTAGCGCTGGCCCTGCGCCGGGTCGATGGTCAGCGCCAGCTGGCCATCGGGCATCAGGTCGCCCAGGGTGGCATCGGGGGCGATCTGCTCGGCGTGGTAGCGCGCCAGGCCACGGATGTCGCGCTCGCTGGAGCACTCGATCATCAGCAGCGGGATCGGCCCTTCGGAGCGTGCCTGCAGGATCAGCAGGCCGTCGAACTTGAGCGCGCCCACCAGCAGCGCCGCCGCGGCCATCAGCTCACCGAGCAGTTGCGCCACCGGCTGCGGGTAGGGGTGCTTGGCCAGGACTTCGGCGTAGCTGCGCTCGAGCGAAACCAGTTCGCCGCGTACGTCGCGCTCGTCGAAGATGAAGCGTTGGGTGAAGTCGGTATCTGGCAAATCGGACATGGTTTCTGGCTTTCTGAAAGATGACAAAATAATTTCAAGGGCCTATAAAGCCCCGTTTAGAGCACCAGAATGGTGCGAACGATAGCGCTGTAAAAGAGGTAGTTTATGGACAATCCACCCCTGTTCCAAGCCAGGTGGGCTTGGGGCCCCCTGTGTCTGGCTACGTTGATTCCCGTTGCACTACTGTGTTTCTGGTTATGGCCCGTTGGCCAGGCCCTTTGCATGGCGCTCGACGAATGGCTGTTCCACGCCCTCAATCGCCCACTGGCCGACAACACCCTGTGGCGCAGCATCTGGACCCTGGGCAGCCTGCGCCCGTTCGACATCGTGGTCGGGCTCATCATGCTGATGCTGCTGATTCGCGGCGACTGGGTATTCAAGGCCGTCGAGGTGCGCCGGGCTTTTTTCGGCTTCCTGGTGACCCTGCTGGTGCTGGTGGTGATCCGCGCCCTTTTCTCCAAGCTGGTACGCCTGATGGGCTGGCAGCACCATAGCCCGTCGATGGTGTTCAGTGACGCCATCATGCTCAGCGACTACTACCCGGCGCTCGAAGCGCGCTGGGAGCTCAAGGACCGTTCCAGCCAGAGCTTCCCCGGCGACCACGCCTCGGTGCTGCTGCTGTGGGCACTGTTCATGAGCCTGTTCAGCCGCCGCCTGATGCAGCATGTGCTGATCTGGGCACTGGCGGTGCTGTTCATGCTGCCACGCCTGGTGGCGGGTGCCCACTGGGGCCAGGACGACTATATCGGCGGCCTGGGCATGGCCATCCTGGCGCTGGGCTGGAGTTACTATACGCCGTTTGCTGCCCGGACCAGCGCCGGCCTGATGCGTGTCACCGCGCCCTTGTTCGGTTGGCTGGCACGGCTGCCGCTGCTCGGCCGCCTGAGCGTGATCGGCGCGCGGGGCTAACCGGCGCTGTCGTGCAACTGATGTAGCTGGCGGCGCTGCTTCTTGGTGGGCCGCCCGTCGGTGCTTACCCCAAGGGCGCCGGCCTTGCGCAGCGCCGCGGCCTGCTCGCGGCGTGCCAGGCTCTGTGCGGTCTCCTCGTACAGCGCCTGTGCCTCGGGTGCGCCGCGGCGCACCACCGACAGCGCCGTGACCACCACGGTACGCTCGTCGAAACCGGTACGCAGCACGAACTCGTCACCCACCCGCGGCTCCTTGCCCGGCTTGCAACGCTCGCCCCGACAATGCACCTTGCCGCTCTCGATCGCCGCCTTGGCCAGGGCGCGGGTCTTGTAGAAGCGCGCCGCCCACAACCATTTGTCCAGGCGAACCTTGTCGTCCTCTTCCGGCTTTTGTGCCATGGCATTTCCCCGATTCATTTGTTTCATGGAACTGTACTACCGTAACTGGCGGATGCAAAAAATACGCGGCGTGCTTACAGTTCACCGACTTTTACCCAGGTTGTGCATCTTGAAGACATTTGACCATTTGAGCGTGATCGGCCTGCGCGAGTGGGTGGCCTTGCCCGACCTCGGCGTGGCAGGCCTGCGCGCCAAGATCGACACCGGCGCCAGCACCTCCAGCCTGCACGCCACCGAAGTGGAAACCTTCGAACGCGATGGTGAAACCTGGGTCCGCTTCAACGCGCACCTGGGTTCGGTGGTACAACTGCGTCACCGGCGCTGCGAAGCGCCGCTGGTGACGATGAAGACCATCAAGAGCTCCAATGGCCATGCCCAGACCCGCTACGTGATCCGCACGCCCCTGGCGCTCGGCGACCGGGTGTGGGAAGTGGAGTTCACCCTGGCCTGCCGCAAGGCCATGCGCTATCGCCTGCTGCTCGGCTCCAAGGCCCTGGTACACGGCCAGCTGGTGGTCAACCCGGGCCTCAAATACGTACAGGACAAGCCGGCCTCTCCGGCCACCATTACCCCCTCCACAGGTGTTGCATGAAGATCGCTGTGCTGTCGCGGAACCCGCGTCTGTATTCCACTCGTCGTCTGGTCGAAGCCGGTACGCAACGAGGCCATGAAATGGTTGTGATCGATACCCTGCGCGCCTACATGAACATCGCCAGCCACAAGCCGCAGATCCACTATCGCGGCAAGCCGCTGGAAGGGTTCGACGCCGTCATCCCGCGCATCGGCGCGTCGGTGACGTTCTATGGCTGCGCGGTGCTGCGCCAGTTCGAGATGATGGGCGTGTTCCCGCTCAACGAATCGGTGGCCATCGCCCGCTCGCGGGACAAGCTGCGCTCGCTGCAGCTGCTGTCGCGCCGTGGCATCGGCCTGCCGGTCACCGGCTTTGCCCATTCGCCCGACGACATCCCCGACCTGATCCAGATGGTCAACGGCGCCCCCCTGGTGATCAAGGTGCTCGAGGGCACCCAGGGCATCGGCGTGGTGCTGTGCGAAACCACCAAGGCGGCCGAGTCGGTGATCGAGGCCTTCATGGGCCTGAAGCAGAACATCATGGTGCAGGAGTACATCAAGGAGGCCGGTGGCGCCGACATTCGCTGCTTTGTGGTGGGCGACAAGGTGATCGCCTCGATGAAGCGCCAGGCCAAGCCCGGCGAGTTCCGTTCCAACCTGCACCGGGGCGGCACCGCCAGCCTGATCAAGGTCACCCCGGAAGAACGCATGACCGCCATCCGCGCTGCCAAGGTCATGGGCCTGAGCGTGGCCGGCGTGGATATCCTGCGCTCCAATCACGGCCCGCTGGTGATGGAGGTCAACTCCTCGCCGGGCCTGGAAGGCATCGAGGTCACCACCGGCAAGGACGTGGCCGGGATGATCATCGAACACCTGGAGAAGAACGGCGGGCCGAACCTGACCCGCACCAAGGGCAAGGGCTGAGCCCTTGCGTCCCTAGACCGCGTCGCGTGGCAGCAGCAGGCCCAGGGGCAAGCGTACCCGCGCCTCGATGCCGCCACCGGAACGGTTGCGCAGCTCCACATTGCCGCCGTGCTGGGCGGCAATGCGCTTGACGATAGCCAGGCCCAGGCCGGTGCCCTTGCCGCTGCGGGCGCGATCACCGCGAATGAACGGATTGAAGATCGCCTCCAGCTCACCCGGATCGATGCCGGCGCCGCGGTCGAGCACGCTCAGCACCACGTAGGGCGCGCTGGTGTCACCCGAGACATAGGCCGCCACTTCCACGCCCTGCCCGGCGTGATGCAGCGCATTGCCGATCAGGTTGTTGAGCAGGCGCTTGATCGAAACCCGGCGCAGCGGAAACGGCGGTATCGGCTCCAGGCACAGCCGCACCTGCTCTTCGGGCTGGTTGAACGGCGCGACCACCTCGCGTACCAGGTCGCTGAGGTCCACCTCCTCGACCGGCTCGTCGCGGCCATCGCGGATGAACGCCAGGAACTGGTCGAGAATCGCGTCCATGTCCTCGATGTCGCGCACCATGTCGTCGGTCAGGTCGCTTTCGTTGGCCAGCAGCGACAGCGACAGGCGCAGGCGCGTCAGCGGCGTGCGCAGGTCATGGGACACCCCGGCCAGCATCAGCTCACGCTCGCGCCCCGCCTGCTCGACATCCTCTGCCATCTGGTTGAAGGCCCGGTAGACCTCGGTCATCTCGCTGGGCGTGTCGCTGATCGGCAGGCGCACGCTGCGCCCCTGGCCCAGTTGCCGGGCGGCGAACACCAGGCGCTTGAGCGGCTGGTTGAGCTGGCGCACGAAGATCCAGGCCGAAGCCGTGGACAACAGGCCGATGGCCAGGAACCAGCCCAGCACGTTCCAGATCTTCTGGCCGCGCAACGGGTGCGGGTACAGCGGCACCTTCAGCCAGCCATCGCCCAGGCTCGGGGCCTGTACCCACAGCGCCGGCGGCGCATGGATGCGCAGGCGCACCTCGGTGTCCTCGCCCAGTTCGGCCTGCATCTGGCGCTGGTAGATCTCGCTGTAGGGCCAGTGCTGCTCACCCTCGGGCACACCGGTGCCGACCACCCGCTTCAAGCCGGCGGCTTCGGCAATCTTCTCGCGGTTTTCCTCATCGGCCGCCCAGTAGGCGCGCAGCGTCAGTGCGACGCCGTGGCTGTACTGGCGGTCCACCAGCACGTCCTCGTTCATCAGCAGGTACACCAGCGTCAGTGCCTTGGAGAACAGCACCACGGCCAGCACCAGCCACAGCGTGCGGGCGAAGAAGCTTTGGGGGAACCACAATGGCGTTTTCATGGGCGACGGCTACACGGTTGGCAGGAGCGAGCGCGGCTCGCAGGCGTTGCGGATTTCGGCACAGGCAAAAACAGGGCAACCCGAGGGGCGCCCTGCCTATGCTGACCTGCTCCTGTACAAGGCTTCACTTGCCGGCATTGCCATCCGGCACGAAGACATAGCCCACACCCCAGACGGTCTGGATATAGCGTGGCTTGGAAGGGTCGGGTTCGATCATGCGGCGCAAACGCGAGATCTGCACATCGATGGAGCGCTCCAGGGCGTCCCACTCGCGACCGCGCGCCAGGTTCATCAGCTTGTCGCGGGTCAGCGGCTCGCGGGCATGCATCACCAGCGCCTTGAGCACCGCGAATTCGCCGGTGGTGAGCATGTGCACTTCGTCGCCGCGCTTGAGTTCGCGGGTGGCCAGCGACAGCGCGTAGTCGCCGAAGGTGACGGTTTCGTCCTCGCTGCCTGGTGCGCCCGGTACCACCGGGGCCTGACGACGCAGCACGGCCTTGACCCGCGCCATCAGTTCGTCGGGGTTGAACGGCTTGGCCAGGTAGTCATCGGCGCCCAGTTCCAGGCCCTTGATGCGGCTGAGCTCGTCACCCTTGGCGGTGAGCATGATGATCGGCACCTGGTTGTTTGCCCCGCGCAGGCGCTTGCAGGCGGTCAGGCCGTCTTCGCCGGGGAGCATCAGGTCGAGCACGATCAGGTTGAACACTTCACGCGCCAGCAGGCGGTCCATCTGTTCGGTGTTGGGTACGGCACGGGCACGGTAGCCCTTGCTGGTGAAGAAACGCTCCAGCAGGCTGCTCAGGCCCGGGTCGTCATCGACGATGAGGATTTTCTCGCCTTCGGCGGGTTGTGCAGTGCTGCTCATGGGTAGCTCCTTTAATCTCGGCGGGCATTATGGCTTAGGCGCCATTTGAGCGTGCCGTGTGCATTGTTAGCAGATTTTTCCCAAGTCGCCAGCGGCATGCCCCGACAGGCTGGCGCGCCGCGATCCCCGCAAGCCCGGAACGCTGGGTATAATGCGCCGCTTTGATCCAGCGTCGCCCTGCTCGAGCGCGCCCCGTGGCGCCGGCCTGCGGCCTTTGCATTCACGAATTGTCAGGTGGTTTTATGGACAGCATCAACAGCCGCATCGCCGAGGAACTCGGTGTCCGCCCGCAACAGGTCGAAGCGGCCGTGGCTCTACTTGATGAAGGCTCCACGGTGCCCTTTATCGCCCGTTACCGTAAAGAAGTGACCGGCAGCCTGGACGACACCCAACTGCGCAACCTGGAAGAGCGCCTGCGCTACCTGCGCGAACTCGACGACCGCCGCGCCAGCATCCTGGCCAGCATCGAGGAGCAGGGCAAGCTGACCCCGGAGCTGGCCCGCGAGATCAAGCTGGCCGACACCAAGACCCGCCTCGAAGACCTTTATCTGCCGTACAAGCAGAAGCGCCGCACCAAGGGCCAGATCGCCCTGGAAGCCGGCCTGGGCGAGCTGGCCGACGGCCTGTTCAACGACCCGCAGCTGAACCCGGAAACCGAAGCGGCGCGCTTCGTCGACGCCGAAAAAGGCGTGGCCGACGTCAAGGCGGCCCTCGAAGGCGCCAAGTACATCCTCATGGAGCGCTTCGCCGAAGACGCCAGCCTGCTGGCCAAGCTGCGCAACTTCCTCAAGCAGGAATCGGTGCTCAGCGCTCGCCTGGTGGCCGGCAAGGAAGAGGAAGGGGCAAAGTTTCGCGACTACTTCGAACACGACGAGCCGCTCAAGAGCGCGCCCTCGCACCGCGCCCTGGCGATCTTCCGCGGGCGCAACGAAGGCGTGCTGTCGGCCAGCCTCAAGGTCGGCGAAGAGCTGCCCGGCACCCTGCACCCCTGCGAAATGATGATCGGCGAGCACTTCGGCGTGAAAAACCAGAACCGCCCAGCCGACAAGTGGCTGGGCGAAGTGGTGCGCTGGACCTGGAAGGTCAAGCTCTACACGCACCTGGAAACCGACCTGTTCGGCGAGCTGCGCGACAACGCCGAGAGCGAGGCGATCAACGTGTTCGCCCACAACCTGCATGACCTGCTGCTGGCCGCCCCGGCCGGCCCGCGCACCACCCTGGGCCTGGACCCGGGCCTGCGCACCGGCTGCAAGGTGGCGGTGGTGGATGCCACCGGCAAACTGCTCGACACCGCCACGGTGTACCCGCACGTACCCAAGAACCAGTGGGACCAGACCATCGCCGTGCTCGCCGCCCTGTGCGCCAGGCACAAGGTCGAGCTGATCGCCATCGGCAACGGCACCGCCAGCCGTGAAACCGACAAGCTGGCCGCCGAGCTGATCAAGAAATACCCAGCCTTGAAGATGACCAAGATCATGGTCTCCGAAGCCGGCGCCTCGGTGTATTCGGCCTCCGAGCTGGCGGCCAAGGAATTCCCCGACCTGGACGTGTCGATCCGCGGCGCGGTGTCGATTGCCCGTCGCCTGCAGGACCCGCTGGCCGAACTGGTCAAGATCGACCCCAAATCCATCGGTGTGGGCCAGTACCAGCACGACGTGTCGCAACTCAAGCTGGCCCGTGGCCTGGATGCGGTGGTCGAGGACTGCGTGAACGCCGTGGGCGTGGACGTCAACACCGCCTCGGTGGCGCTGCTGGCACGCATCTCGGGCCTCAACAGCACCCTGGCGCAGAACATCGTGGCACACCGCGATGCCAACGGTGCCTTCAAGACCCGCGCCGCGCTGAAAAAGGTCAGCCGCCTGGGCGAGAAGACCTTCGAGCAGGCCGCAGGCTTCTTGCGCGTGATGAACGGCGACAACCCGCTGGACGCCTCGGCGGTGCACCCTGAAGCCTACCCGCTGGTACAGCGCATCGCCGCCGACACCGACCGCGACATCCGCTCGCTGATCGGCGACAGCGGCTTTCTCAAGCGCCTGGACCCGAAAAAATTCACCGACGAAACCTTCGGCCTGCCGACCGTCACCGACATCCTGCAAGAGCTGGACAAGCCCGGCCGCGACCCGCGCCCCGAGTTCAAGACCGCCGAGTTCCAGGAAGGCGTCGAAGACCTCAAGGACCTGCAACTGGGCATGATCCTCGAAGGCGTGGTCACCAACGTGACCAACTTCGGTGCCTTCGTCGACATCGGCGTGCACCAGGACGGCCTGGTGCACATCTCGGCGCTGTCGGAGAAGTTCATCAAGGACCCGCGTGAAGCGGTCAAGGCCGGCGACGTGGTCAAGGTCAAGGTCATGGAAGTGGACATTCCGCGCAAACGCGTGGGCCTGTCGATGCGCATGGGCGACACCCCAGGCGAGAAAATCGACGGCGCCCGCGGCAGCCGCCCGGGCTCGGCACCGCGCCAGCAGCAGCCGGCACGCGCCAAGGAGACCCCGGCCCCGGCCAACAACGCCATGGCCTCGCTGTTCGCCAACGCCAAGCAGTTGAAGAAGAAGTGACCGACCTGCCCGAAGAGCAGGTGCGCAGCGCATTCAGCCAACTGCTCGGCTGTCGCCTGCAACGCCTCGACCAGGGCGTTGCCGAGGTGGCCCTGGCCCTTGAGCCGCACCTGCGCAACCGCGGCGGCAAGCTGCATGGCGGGGCGATCTTCAGCCTGGTCGACATCGCCATGGGCCTGGCCTGCTCCAGCGCCCATGGCTTCGACAAGCAGAGCGTCACCGTGGAATGCAAGATCAACTACCTGCGTCCGGTCAGCGAGGGCGAGGTGCTGTGCGTGGCCCGCGTGCTGCAGGCCGGGCGGCGCATCCTGGTGGTCGATGCCGACGTGCTGCAAGGCGAAAAACTGATGGCCAGGGCCCAGGGCACCTTCACCGTGCTCTAGACGCAAACGCCCAATGTGCGGTACTTTCGGCAGTGCGCGGGCACTGCCGGAACCCTGCGAAAACCAGGCGACCACGCCAGTTCCTCTGTCCACCCTTGTAGACCGTCGTTTCCACCCCCATATTGGGGCGACTGACGCGTGAAGGAATCCATCTTGAGCGAACTTCTCAACCGCCGCCTGAGCCTGCTCGGCCAGGGCGACAACCTCTCCCTGCTCAAGCAGTGCCTGCACGGCATCGAGCGTGAATGCCTGCGCGTGACCGAGGACGGTCGTCTGGCCCAGACCCCGCACCCCGAAGCCCTGGGCGCGGCCCTGACCCACGAGCAGATCACCACCGACTATTCCGAGTCGCTGCTGGAGTTCATCACCCCTGCCCTGGCCGACCCTGCCCAGACCCTCGAAAGCCTCGAGAACATCCATCGCTTCGCCTACAGCAAGCTCGGTAACGAGTACCTGTGGAGCCCGTCGATGCCCTGCCCGCTGCCGGCCGAGGAAGACATCCCGATCGCCTGGTACGGCACCTCGAACATCGGTCAGCTCAAGTACGTGTACCGCAAGGGCCTGGCCCTGCGCTACGGGCGCACCATGCAATGCATTGCCGGCATCCACTACAATTTTTCGCTGCCAGAACAGATCTGGCCGCTGCTGCGCCAGGCCGAAGGCCAGGCGGGCGACGACCGCGACTACCAGTCGTCGGCGTACATCGCACTGATCCGCAACTTCCGTCGCTACAGCTGGCTGCTGATGTACCTGTTCGGCGCCTCCCCGGCGCTGGACGCAGGCTTCCTGCGCGGCCGCGCGCACCAGCTCGAACAATTCGATGCCGACACCCTGTACCTGCCCTACGCCACCAGCCTGCGCATGAGCGACCTGGGTTACCAGAGCAACGCCCAGGCCGGCCTGACGCCGTGCTACAACAACCTGGCCAGCTACACCGACAGCCTGCGCAAGGCCGTCGCCACGCCCTATGCGCCGTATGTCGAGATCGGCACGCACAAGGATGGCGAGTGGGTACAGCTGAACACCAACATCCTGCAGATCGAAAACGAGTACTACTCCAACATCCGCCCCAAGCGCGTGACCTACAGCGGCGAGCGGCCGATCCAGGCGCTGATGGCCCGCGGCATCCAGTACATCGAAGTGCGCTGCCTGGACATCAATCCGTTCCTGCCCACCGGCATCGACCTCACCGAAGCGCGCTTCCTCGACGCCTTCCTGCTGTTCTGCGCACTGGAGCAGAGCCCGCTGCTGGACAACGGCGAGTGCGGCCAGTGCACCAGCAACTTCCTCAGCGTGGTCAAGCAGGGCCGCAAGCCTGGCCTGGAACTGCAACGTGACGGCCAGCCGGTCGCGCTCAAGCAGTGGGCCGACGAGCTGCTGCAACGTATCGCCCCGCTGGCCGAACTGCTCGACCGCAGCCACGCCAGCGACGAGCACGCCAAGGCCCTGGCCGCGCAGGCGGCCAAGGTCAGCGACCCGTCGCTGACGCCGTCGGCCCAGGTGCTGGCGAGCATGACCGAGCACAAGGAGAGCTTCAGCCGCTTCTCCCTGCGCCAGAGCCAGGCGCATGCCGACTACTTGCGCGGCACGCCGCTGAGCAGCGAGGCGCAGCAGCGTTTCGAGGCCCTGGCGCGTGAATCGCTGGAGGCCCAGGCCACCCTGGAGCGCGAAGAGGACGTGGTCGATTTCGACCTGTTCGTGGGCGCCTACCAGGCCAGCATCCTGGCGATCAGCAACTGACATGAGCCGTGCAGCCACGCCCCGCAAACCGCGCGCTGCCAGCCAGGCCCGGATCGACTCGATCCTGGCCGCCGCACGCGACCTGCTGGCCAGCGAAGGCGTGGCCAGCCTGTCGATCTATGCAGTGGCCGAACGCGCACAGATCCCACCCTCGTCGGTGTACCACTTCTTCGCCAGTGTGCCGGCGCTGCTCGAAGCCTTGACGGCGGATGTGCACAGCGCCTTTCGCGCCTGCCTGCAGGCGCCGATCGAGCCTGGCAGCCTGCAGCACTGGGGCGACCTGTCGCGCCTGGTGGAGCAGCGCATGCTGAGCATCTACAACCAGGATGCGGCGGCGCGCCAGCTGATTCTGGCGCAGCATGGGCTGAGCGAAGTGACCCAGGCCGACCGCCAGCACGATATCGAGCTGGGCGACCTGATGCACAAGCTGTTTGCCGAGCACTTCCGGCTGCCGGCGTTGCCGGACGATGTGGATGTGTTTGCCCTGGCGATGGAGCTGGGAGACCGGGTGTATGCCCGTTCGGTGCAGCTGCACGGGCAGATCACCCCGCGCATGGCGGAGGAAGGAATGCGGGTGTTCGATGCGTATCTGGGATTGTACCTGCCGCCCTTTCTGCCCAAACGCTGACGGCCCTTTCGCCGGCAAGGCCGGCTCCTACAGGCCCGCTGTAAACCTGTAGGAGCCGGCCTTGCCGGCGAAGCTTTTTCAGAGCTTGGCGATCGACACTTCAGTCGACTTCACGAACGCAATCACCTCACTGCCCACCACCAGTTCCAGCTCCTTGACCGAACGGGTGGTGATCACCGAGGTGACGATGCCCGATGCCGTCTGCACGTCGATTTCCGACAGTACTGGGCCTTCCAGGATTTCTTTCACAGTGCCTTTGAACTGGTTACGTACGTTGATCGCTTTGATGGTCATGTGCAGGTTTCCTTTTAAAGACGAAAGATCAATGGGCCCAACGCAGTTGCGTGGGCAAAGGTGCTACAGGTTCAGGCTCGGGCGGGGTGCCCGGCACCGACAGGACACGGTTCAGCACTTCGGTTTCCAGCGCCGCCAGGCGATGCGAGCCGCGTGCCCGCGGACGCGGCAGGTCGACCAGCAGGTCCAGGCCGATCTCGCCGTCCTCGATCAGGATCACCCGATCGGCCACGGCCACCGCTTCGCTGACGTCATGGGTCACCAGCAACACGGTGAAGCCGTGCTTGCGCCACAGGTTCTCGATCAGTTGCTGCATCTCGATCCGGGTCAGCGCATCCAGTGCGCCCAGCGGCTCGTCCAGCAGCAGCAGGCGCGGCTGGTGAATCAGCGCACGGGCCAGGGCCACGCGCTGCTTCTGCCCACCGGACAACGCCGCCGGCCACTCGTTGGCCCGGTCTGCCAGGCCCACTGCCTCCAGCGCCTGCAACGCACGCTCGCGCCAGTTGCCGGTCAGCCCCAGGCCGACGTTGTCGATGACTTTCTTCCAGGGCAGCAGGCGCGCCTCCTGGAACATCAGCCGGGTGTCCTCGCGGGCATCGCTGAGCGCCGCAGAACCGGCCAGCAGCTCGCCGGCACTGGGCTGGTCGAGCCCGGCCAGCAGACGCAGCAGGGTGCTCTTGCCGCAGCCGCTACGGCCGACGATGGCAACGAACTGGCCCGCCGGGATGTGCAAGTCGATATCGCGCAGCACCTGGCGTTGGCCAAAGGTCTTTTGCAGCTTGTGCACGGCCAGCGGTATTCCGCGCAGCAGCCGTGGCGGTTGTTCCTTGAGCACGGTCATGCGCCGTCTCCCTTGCTGACTTGATAGGCCGGGTGCCAGCGCAGCCATACACGCTCCAGGCCACGGGCGGCCAGGTCGGCGAGCTTGCCGAGCACGGCGTACAGCACGATCGCCAGCACCACCACGTCGGTTTGCAGAAATTCGCGGGCGTTCATCGCCAGGTAGCCGATGCCGGCGTTGGCCGAGATGGTTTCGGCCACGATCAGGGTCAGCCACATGAAGCCCAGCGCGAAGCGCACGCCCACCAGGATCGAGGGCAGCGCACCGGGCAGGATCACCTGGCGAAACAGCGCAAAACCGCTCAGGCCATAGCTGCGGGCCATCTCCACCAGCGCCGGGTCGACGTTGCGGATGCCGTGGTAGGTGTTCAGGTAGATCGGGAACAGGGTGCCCAGGGCCACCAGGAAGATCTTTGCCGACTCGTCGATGCCGAACCACAGGATCACCAGCGGGATCAGCGCCAGGTGCGGCACGTTGCGGATCATCTGCACCGAGCTATCGAGCAGGCGTTCGCCCCACTTCGACAGGCCGGTGATGAAGCCCAGCGCCAGGCCGATGCTGCCGCCGATCACGAAGCCGACCGCGGCGCGCCAGCCGCTGATGGCCAGGTGGGTCCAGATTTCGCCGCTGCGCACCAGCTCCACGCCGGCACTGAGGACCGCGCTCGGCGCTGGCAGGATGCGCGTCGACAGCCAGCCGGCGCTGACCGCCAGCTGCCACACCGCCAGCAGCAGCACGGGCAGGGCCCACGGCGCCAGGCGATGCGACAAGGGAATGGAGGATCGTTTCATGCTTCGATCCTCACGCCTTGGCCGCGGCTTTGGGCAGGATGTCGTTGGCGACCATCTCACCGAACGGGCTTACGTAGTTGGCACCGGCCGGGGCCTCGGGGCGCTGGATGTCCAGGTGCGGGAACAGCAGTTCGGCCACGCGGTAGGACTCTTCCAAATGCGGGTAACCGGAAAAGATGAAGGTGTCGATACCCAGGTCGGCGTATTCCTTGACCCGTGCGGCCACGGTCGGGCCATCGCCGACCAGCGCGGTGCCGGCACCGCCACGCACCAGGCCGACCCCGGCCCACAGGTTGGGGCTGACCTCCAGGTTGTCGCGGTTGCCGCCATGCAGCGCAGCCATGCGTTGCTGGCCCACCGAGTCAAAGCGCGCCAGCGAGGCCTGGGCACGGGCAATGGTGTCGTCGTCCAGGTGCGAGATCAGGCGCTCGGCCGCTTGCCAGGCCTCGGCGTTGGTCTCGCGCACGATCACGTGCAGGCGGATACCGAAACGAACGCTACGGCCCTGCTGGGCGGCCTTGGCGCGCACCTGTTCGATTTTCTCGGCCACGGCGGCCGGTGGCTCGCCCCAGGTCAGGTACAGCTCGACCTGTTCGGCGGCGAGGTCTTGCGCCGCTTCCGACGAGCCACCGAAGTACAGCGGCGGGCGTGGCTGTTGCACCGGCGGGTAGAGCAGCTTGGCGCCTTTTACCTTGATGTGCTGGCCATCGTAGTCGACGGTTTCGCCTTCCAGCACGCGGCGCCAGATGCGGGTGAATTCCACCGAGGCCTGGTAGCGCTCTTCGTGACTGAGGAACAGGCCGTCGCCGGACAGCTCTTCCGGGTCGCCACCGGTCACCAGGTTGAACAGCGCACGGCCATTGGACAGGCGGTCGAGGGTCGCGGCCTGGCGTGCCGCCACGGTCGGCGAGATGATTCCCGGGCGCAAGGCCACCAGGAACTTCAGGCGCTGGGTCACCGGAATCAGCGACGCGGCCACCAGCCACGAGTCTTCGCACGAGCGGCCGGTAGGGATCAGCACGCCACCGAAGCCCAGACGGTCGGCGGCCTGGGCGATCTGTTGCAGGTAACCATGATCGACAGCGCGAGCACCTTCGGCGGTGCCAAGGTAATGACCGTCGCCGTGGGTTGGCAGAAACCAGAAAACATTGAGGCTCATTGGAGTTGTCTCCTAAGGGGTGGCGCAAGCCGGGGCGGCGCCCCGGTGCGGTCGAACGTCAAGGCGCGGTGGCGACCTTGGCCGGTGGCGTCCAGATCACATCCTTGATGCTCAGCGGCTTGGGAATCAGCTTCAGGGTATGGAAGGTGTCGGCGATCTTCTGCTGGGCGGTGACCACGTCCGGGGTCAGGAAATGCGCACCGTAGCCCTGGCGCTTGACCGAGGTCAGGGTGATGTCGGCCGGCAGGCCCAGCAGCGGCGCCACCTGGTCGGTGACCTCCTGCGGGTTGGCCTTGGACCACTCGCCCACCGCGCGCACCTCGTCCACCAGCGCGGCAATCACTTCAGGGTGCTGCTGCGCATAGGGCCGGGTGGCCAGATAGAACTGGTGGTTGTCGACGATGCCACTGCCATCGCGCAGGGTGCGTGCCTGCAACTGCTGCTCGGCGGCGGCCTGGTACGGGTCCCAGATGACCCAGGCGTCGACGCTGCCACGCTCGAACGCGGCGCGGGCATCGGCTGGCGGCAGGAATACCGGCGTGATGTCGGTGTACTTGAGGCCGGCGTCTTCCAGGGCGCGCACCAGCAGGTAGTGCACGTTGGAGCCCTTGTTCAGGGCGACCTTCTTGCCCTTGAGTTCCTTCACCGACTGGATCGGCGAACCCTTGGGCACCAGGATCGCCTCGCTGGTGGGGGCCGGCGGCTCGTAGGCCACGTAGAGCAGGTCGGCACCGGCGGCCTGGGCAAACACGGGCGGGGTTTCGCCGGTCACGCCAAAGTCGATGGAGCCCACGTTGAGGCCCTCGAGCAGCTGCGGGCCGCCGGGGAATTCAGTCCACTGCACCTGCACGCCCTGGGCAGCCAGGCGCTTTTCAAGGGAGCCCTTGGCCTTGAGCAGCACCAGGGTGCCGTACTTCTGGTAACCGATGCGCAGGCTCTCGGCCTGGGCTTGAGTGATGGCGCCGAAGGACACAGCCGCAGCAAACAGAGCGACCAGACCGCGACGCAAAACGACAGTGCGCATAGCGCTCTCCTTTTTGCTGTGGGGGTTCAGGCTGCACCTGCTTGCCCGTTGGCGGGCGAGTAAGGTGGGGTAAGACAGTAAAGCCGGTGTAGCGCTTCAGATGCTCCAGCGAGCACTGAGCAGACGTTCGTTGAGCAGGCCCGGGGCCACCGGCTTGGGGCGGCGCGCCAGGGCGCTGTGAAACAGTTCCAGCGATTCGTTGAGACGCTGCTCAAGCACCGGCGCCAATTGGGCGGCGGCGCTGCCTTCGCCGTAGGCGATCTGGCTGTCGTCGGCGAAGATCCCCTGCAGGGTCTCCTGGGCCTTGAGCGCCGAGAGCACCGGCTTGAGCGCGTAGTCCACCGCCAGCATGTGGGCGATGCTGCCACCGGTGGCGATGGGCAGAACCACCTTGTGTTCCAGCGCACGCTCGGGCAGCAGGTCGAGCAGGGTCTTCAGCGCACCGGCGAAGGACGCCTTGTATACCGGGGTGGCAACCACCAGGCCGTCGGCCTGGGCCACCAGTTGCAGGAAGTGCTGCACCGTGGGGCTGTCGAAACGTGCGTGCAGCAGGTCTTCGGCGGGGAAATCGCGCACCTGGAAGCTCACAACTTCCACGCCCTGGCTGTTCAGCCATTGCCGCGCGCGGTCGAGCAGGACGCCGGAGCGCGAACGCAGACTGGGACTACCGCCGAGAGAAACAACCAGCATTGGAGCACTTCCTTGATCGTGTTCTAGAGGGCCGCGAGATTGGATCTCGCTGGAGTGGAGTGACCATAACAGCTCGGCATATATACCAATAAATCATATTTTTTCATTTGTTTATTCTATATGGAACTATAAGAGCTTCGCCGGCAAGGCCGGTTCCTACAGGGGGCAGTGCAACCTTGCAGGAGCCGGCCCTGCCGGCGAAAGAGGCCCGCGCGGACATAAAAAAAGGGCCGTCGAAACGGCCCCGAAATGCCCTGCTGTGGCTACATCAAAACATTCAACGGTTAGGCTGCGGGGTCAGGCGCAGGTACGGCTTGACCGCCCGGTAGCCCTTCGGAAAGCGCCGCTTGATTTCCTCTTCGTCCTTGAGCGACGGCACGATCACCACCTCGTCACCGTCCTGCCAGTTGGCCGGGGTGGCGACCTTGTGGTTGTCGGTGAGCTGCAACGAATCGATCACCCGCAAAATCTCGTTGAAGTTGCGGCCGGTGCTGGCCGGGTAGGTGATGGTCAGGCGGATCTTCTTGTTCGGGTCGATCACGAACAGGGAGCGTACCGTCAGGGTGTCGCTGGCGTTGGGGTGGATCAGGTCGTACAGGTCCGACACCTTGCGGTCGGCGTCGGCCAGGATCGGGAAGTTGACGAGGGTGTTCTGGGTTTCATTGATGTCTTCGATCCAGCGGTGGTGCGAGTCCACCGGGTCGACCGACAGCGCGATGGCCTTGACCCCGCGCTCGGCGAACTGGTCCTTGAGCTTGGCGGTAAAGCCCAGTTCCGTGGTGCACACCGGGGTGAAGTCGGCGGGGTGCGAGAACAGCACGCCCCAGCTGTCGCCCAGCCACTCGTGGAAGCGGATCTTGCCCGCGCTGGAATCCTGTTCGAAATCGGGGGCGATATCGCCGAGTCTGAGGCTCATGGTGCGGCTCCTTGGCTGGGTTGTTTATGACCTCACTGTAGCCTGCCTGTGCATAAGGTTAAAAAGAATAAATATCGATTTATTTATAATTTTTAGATCTATTGGAATGGAGGCGAAAAAAACCCCGCGCAAGGCGGGGTTTCTTCATCAATCACACTTACATGAAGTTGTAGGTGTAGTTGAAGATCAGGCGGGTTTGGTCGGTATCTTTGGTGTACTCGCTGGTATCACCGTTGGTGCCGCGATATACGCCGTGACGCAAGCTGACGCCAAGGCCCTTGAAGGTGCCTTCTTGCAGCACGTAGTCGATACGCGCATCGCGTTCCCACTCACTGTAGGAGCCCTGACCGGAGGCGTTGCGAACATTCTCACCGTGCAGATACGAGATCGCAGTCTTCAGACCCGGAACACCCAGGCGAGCGAAGTCATACGAGTATTGGCCGAATGTGGTGTTCTCACCCGCACGGGCGAACTGGTTGATCATGCTGTCGGTGAACAGGTAGAAGCTTGCGCCACCCGCACCTTCTGGACGACCGTTACCGTCACGCACCGAACCTTGGTTCAACCAGACGAAACCACCGTCATCACCCACTTGCTGGTGGCCCAGCAAGACTGCATGGCCGCCCAGGGTGTAGGTGAACATTGCACTCCAGGTCTTGTTGTCGACTTCGCCTGCGTGCTTGGCATAACCGTTGTTATTGTTGAAGCCATAACCAGCGTCGCCGCTGCTGTTCTTGCCGTCGCTGCTGCTGTCGAAGTAGCGCAGGTCGGTCTTGAAGGACTGGTCTTCACCGATTGGCAGCACGTGCACCAGGCCCAGGAAGTGCTGTTTGTAGAAGTCTTCCAGGTTCGAGTAGTAGTACTGCAGGGTCAGATCTTTGGTGACCTTCCAGTCGCCACCGGCAAACTGGAACTTGTTGCTGTCTGCGCTCGCACCGTTCACCGACAGGCCGGTACGGTTGCTCGAAGCACGGCCCATGGCGTGGGTCAGCTGGCCGCCGTTCAGGGTCAGGTTGTCGATTTCTTTCGACTGGATGGTGCCGCCTTCAAACGTTTGCGGCAGCAAACGGCCATCGTTCGCGACCAGGATTGGCAGGTTCGGGGCCAGAGCGCTGCCGAAATGAGCCTCAGTCTTGGAGAAACGAGCCTTGGCGTTACCACCAATACGCGCCCATTGGCTCACTGCAGAGCCGTCGGTGTCGCTTGGCAGGAAGGTGCTGTTATCCGGGTGCTTGCCACGGCCACCGTCCAGATGGATACCCCAGAGTGCCTGTACATCTACACCAAAGCCCACGGTACCTTGGGTGAAACCCGACAGGTAGTCCAGCTTGAATCCCTGGCCAACCTCACGGTTATCCGGACCGCGGTTGTTAGCCGGAGTAGGGGAATAACGGTTGTCGTTATCGAAATACATGGTTCGCGAACTGAGCGACAGCTTGCTGTCCTCTACGAAACCGGCTGCACCCGCTTGCTGGGCCAGTACCCCTACGGCCACGGCAAGTGCCAGGCTGGACTTGTTCATGCATCACTCCTTTCGATTCTAATTTTTGTGTGTCGCTTGATGGGCAGACTCTGTCGTTCCGCTCCAAAGACGATTGGCGATTAGCACCAAAGCGTGACTGATAAGTCAATCGTAACCAGTCGTTTCACTACTTTGGTCTAAGGCGCCGGCCTTGGGTACGAAGGATAATGACAATCCTATAAATCAAAAAAGACAATTTTGTGAATTTTTCAGATTATTACGGAATATAGTCCGATTATTTCAGCGTTTTGCAGGATAGCCCATAAGCTAATTCCCATATCTTCTTAAAAATATATTTTTTATACCGATCATCTTCCTCATTGCCCCGGCAGCCCGCGATTGTTCACCACCCTGGCAGCGACCACCTTGACTCGGGTCATCCAGCCAATGACTCCTAAGCTAATGCCAAAAAGTTATTTATTTCTACATTATTAGATCAATTAGTCTTCTCGTCATCCACACCGCCTACCCGCCTGACGAGGAGTTTTCCATGACCCTGCCTGCCCCGCTGCGCCTGTTCACCGCCCTGGCCCTGGCCGGTGCCGCCTTCTTCGTCCAGGCCGCCGACCTGACCGTGGCCTACCAGACCACCGTCGATCCGGCCAAGGTGGCCCAGGTCGATGGCACCTATGAAAAGACCAGCAAGGCCAGCATCGACTGGCGCAAGTTCGACAGCGGCGCCGACGTGATCACCGCCGTCGCCTCCGGTGACGTACAGATCGGCTACCTGGGCTCCAGCCCCCTGGCCGCCGCCGCCACCCGCAAGCTGCCGGTGGAAACCTTCCTGATCGCCACCCAGATCGGCGCCGCCGAGGCACTGGTGGCTCGCGAGGGCAGCGGCATCAACTCGCCGCAGGACCTGATCGGCAAGAAGATCGCCGTACCGTTCGTGTCCACCGGCCACTACAGCCTGCTGGCCGCACTCAAACAGTGGAACATCGACCCGTCCAAGGTGCAGATCCTCAACCTCGCGCCACCGGCGATCATCGCCGCCTGGAAGCGCGGCGACATCGACGCCACCTACGTATGGGACCCAGCCCTGGGCGTGGCCAAGGAAAACGGCAAGGTGCTGATCACCTCCGGCGAGCTGGCCGAAAAAGGCGCGCCGACCTTCGACGCCTGGATCGTGCGCAAGGACTTCGCCGCCAAGCACCCCGAGATCGTCAAGGCCTTCGCCAAGGTCACCCTCGACGCCTACGCCGACTACCGCAAAAACCCGCAAGCCTGGCTGGCCGACAAGGCCAACGTCGACAAGCTGGTCAAGCTTTCCGGCGCCAAGGCCGCGGACATTCCGGGCCTGCTGCAGGGCAACGTGTTCCCGCTGGCCGCCGACCAGGTCGCGGCCCTGGGCGCACCGACCACCAAGGCCATCACCGACACCGCCACCTTTCTCAAGGAACAAGGCAAGGTCGACGCGGTACTGCCGGACTACGCGCCCTATGTCAGCGCCCAGTTCATCACCAACTGACACCGGAGCCCCTTCATGGCCCTGCTACAACTGGAGCGCATCAGCGCACAGTACCCCGGCGCTGCCGAACCCGTACTGGCCGACATCTCACTGAGCCTGGGCCCGCAGCAGCTGCTGGTGGCCCTGGGCCCTTCCGGCAGCGGCAAGACTTCGCTGCTCAACCTGATCGCCGGCTTCGTCACCCCCAGCGCCGGGCGCATCACCCTCGATGGCCAAGCGGTGCAGGGCCCCGGCGCCGACCGTGGCGTGGTGTTCCAGGACGACGCCCTGCTGCCCTGGCAGGACGTACTGGCCAACGTCGGCTTCGGCCTGGAACTGGCCGGCGTACCCCGTGCACAACGTGAAGCCAGGGCCCGCGAAATGCTCGCCCTGGTGGACCTGGCCGACTTCGGCAGCCGGCGTATCTGGCAATTGTCGGGCGGGCAGAAGCAGCGTGTGGGCCTGGCCCGTGCACTGGCTGCCGACCCGCGCATCCTGCTGATGGACGAGCCGTTCGGCGCCCTGGATGCATTCACCCGCGAACAGATGCAGGAACTGCTGCTGCAGGTGTGGCAACGCACCGCCAAGCCGGTGTTCCTGATTACCCACGACATCGAGGAGGCGGTGTTCCTGGCCACCGAACTGGTGCTGCTGGCGCCCAACCCGGGGCAGATCGTCGAGCGCCTGCAACTGGACTTCGGCCAGCGCTACGCCGCAGGCGAATCGGCACGCGCGATCAAGTCCGACCCACGCTTCATCGAAACCCGCGAGCACGTACTGTCGCGGGTGTTCTCCCAACGCAGCGCCACCCCGCGCAAGGAGCTCGCATGAGCAGCCTCGACCTGCCGGTAACGGCCAAACCTGCCGCTGCTGCAGCGGTGCCCGTGAAGGTGCGGCGCAGCCTGAGCACACGCTGGATCAGCGTACTGACCCTGGCCACGCTGCTGCTGGCCTGGTGGGCGGTGACCGCCGCCGAATGGATCGAGCCGCTGTTTCTGCCCTCGCCCGAGGCGGTGCTGGGCAAGGCCTGGCTACTGATGACCCAGGGCTACATGGAATCGACCCTGTGGCAGCACCTGGGCGCGAGCCTGCAGCGTATCGGCCTGGCCCTGGGCGCGGCGATCCTGACCGCGATCCCGATCGGCATCGCCATCGGCCACAACCGTATTGCCCGCGGCATCTTCGACCCGCTGATCGAGTTCTACCGGCCGATCCCGCCGCTGGCCTACCTGCCGTTGATCGTGATCTGGTGCGGCATCGGCGAGTTGTCCAAGGTGCTGCTGATCTACCTGGCGATCTTCGCCCCGATCGCCATCGCCACCGCCACCGGCGTACGCACCGTCGACCCGGCCAGGCTGCGCGCCGCGCAGTCGCTGGGGGCCACCCGGGCACAACTGATTCGCCACGTGATCCTGCCCAGCGCGCTGCCCGACATTCTTACCGGCGTGCGCATCGGCCTGGGCGTGGGCTGGTCGACCCTGGTGGCCGCCGAACTGATTGCCGCCACCAGCGGGCTGGGCTTCATGGTGCAGTCAGCCGCGCAGTTCCTGGTGACCGACGTGGTGGTGCTGGGCATTCTGGTGATTGCCCTGATCGCCTTCGCATTGGAAATGAGCTTGCGCGCCCTGCAGCGCAAGCTCGTGCCCTGGCATGGCCAGAGCCATTGAGACTTGCACAAAGAGACCGACATGAGCCTGACCATTACCCCGCTGAGCCCCGCGCTCGGCGCCCAGATCAGCGGCATCGACCTGACCCGCGAGATCAGCCGTGAACACCGTGACGCCGTGGAGCAGGCGCTGCTCCAGCACCAGGTGCTGTTCTTTCGCGAGCAGCCGCTGACCCCGCAGCAGCAGGCCAGTTTTGCCGCGCGTTTCGGCGATCTGCACATTCACCCCATCTACCCCAACGTGCCCGAAACGCCACAGGTACTAGTGCTCGACACGGCCGTCACCGATGTACGCGACAACGCCATCTGGCATACCGACGTGACCTTTCTGCCCACCCCGGCGCTGGGTGCGGTGCTCAGCGCCAAGCAGTTGCCGGCCTATGGTGGCGACACCCTGTGGGCCAGCGGCATTGCCGCCTATGAGGCACTGTCGGCGCCGCTGCGCCAGCTGCTCGACGGGCTGACCGCCACCCACGACTTCACCAAGTCGTTTCCGCTGGAGCGCTTTGGCAACACCGCCGAAGACCTGGCGCGCTGGGAAGCGGCGCGGCGCAACAACCCGCCGCTGTCGCACCCGGTGATCCGCACGCACCCGGTGAGCGGGCGCAAATCGCTGTTCGTGAGCGAAGGCTTCACTACCCGCATCAACGAACTGGGCGAGGCCGAGAGCGAGGCGATCCTGAAACTGCTGTTCGCCCACGCCACGCGCCCGGAGTTCACCATCCGCTGGCGTTGGCAGGAAAACGACGTGGCGTTCTGGGACAACCGCGTAACGCAGCATTACGCGGTAGACGATTACCGACCGCAGCGGCGGGTAATGCATCGGGCGACTATTCTGGGCGACAAGCCGTTTTGAAGCGGTGCGCCGCGGCCATCAATTACGTACTACGTGGTACGAATCAAGGTATGAAAACACCCCGTTGGGCGTAGCTGGCAAGAGGGAGGCATTCGCCGGCAAATCCGGCTCCTGTAGGAGCCGGCCTTGCCGGCGAAGGGGCCGGCAGCCCTAACGCACCATGTGCAAAAACTGCAGGTGACGCTCGTACTGGTCGAGGATGTCGTTGATGATCTGCTCCTTGCTGTAGCCCACCAGGTCGTAATCCTGGCTGCCTTCGCTCAGGTGCACCTCGGCGCGGTAGTAGCGCCGGTTCTTCAACTCCTGCGTGCCCAGCCCGGCCAGTGCGAACGATGGCGTGAAGTAGCCGCGCATCTGCACCTGGTAGATGAACGGCTGCTCTTCGCCATGGCCGATCTTCAGGCTCACGTTGTCGTGGCTCGGGTCTTCCTGGGTGATGACATTCAGGCCCTTCTCGGCAAACACGTCGGTCACCTCGGCAATCGCCGGGCGCACCACGTCATCCATGAACCGGTACACCTCGTCCCGCGAGGGGAAGTGCACCGCCTGGCTCAGGCGATGCCGCCAGCCGCCACGCCCGCGCCGCGAGTTGGCGAACGGTGCCAGCGAGTGCATCTGCGCGATCTGACGCTGCGACTCCAGGTAGAACGCCTTGTGCAGGCCCCACATCATCGCCAGCAGGATCACCGAGAACGGCAGCGAGGTCAGCACCACCGCCGACTTGAGCGAGTCGATGCTGCCGGCAAACAGCAGCCCGCTGGTCACCAGCGCCGTCATCGCACCCCAGAACACCCGCAGCCAGTTGGGGCCGTCCTCGTCCGGGCTGCCGTCACGGGCCGACAGGGTCGAGAGCACCACCGTGCCCGAGTCGGCCGAAGTGACGAAGAACACGAAGCTGATGAACACCGTGACCGCGATCACCACCTTGCTCCACGGGTAGGTTTCCAGCAGCAGGTACAGGCTCATCGAGGGGTTTTCCAGCGCCGACTGCCCCAGCGCCGTAGCGCCATTGAGCACCTGCAGGATCGCGCTGTTACCGAAGATGGACATCCACGCCAGGGTGAAGCCCAGCGGAATCAGAAGCACGCCGAACACGAACTCGCGGATGGTGCGCCCGCGGGAAATCCGTGCGATGAACAACCCGACGAACGGCGCCCAGGCAATCCACCAGGCCCAGTAGAACACCGTCCAGCCGCCCAGCCAGTCGCTCGGTTCGTTGTAGGCGTACACGTCGAAGCTCTTGCGCGGCAACGCGCCCAGGTAGTCGCCCAGGTTCTGGATCAGGGTGTTGAACAGGTGCTGGGTAGGCCCGGCGAACAGTACGAACAGCAGCAGTGCGCAGGCCAGCACCATGTTGATGTCGGACATCACCCGCACGCCCTTGTCGACCCCGGCGATGGCCACCACCACCGCTGCACCCATCATCAGGCTGATCAGGATCACCTGCACCCACTGGGTGTGCGGGATGCCGAACAGGTAGTCCAAGCCCGAGTTCAGGTGCAGCACGCCAAAGCCCATGTCGGCGCCCAGGCCGAACACCGTGGCGATGATGCCGAAGCCGTCCACCGCGTAGCCGATGGGGCCGTTGATGCGCTTGCCGATCAGCGGGTACAGCGCCGAACGCAGCGCCAGCGGCAGGTTGTGGCGGTAGGCGAAGTAGGCCAGCGCCATGCCCACGAAGGCGAACACGCCCCAACCGTGCAGGCCCCAGTGCAGAAACAGCAGCTGCATCGCCTGGCGCCCGGCCTCGGCGGTGCCGGCTTCGCCCTGGGGCGGCTGCAGCAGGTGGGTCAGGGGTTCGGAGACGCAGAAGAAGAACAGCGTGATGCTGATGCCGGCGGCGAACAGCATGCCGGCCCACGACAGGTAGCTGAACTCGGGTTCGTCGTGGTCGGCACCGAGCTTGATCTTGCCGTAGCCGGACAAGGCGGTGACCACCACGAAGACCAGGTACAGGGTCATCGCCAGCATGTAGTACCAGCCCACGGTGTTGGCGGCCCAGTTCTGCGCCGCCAGCAGCCATTCACCGGCCACCTGCGGGTTGCTGATCACGGCCAGGCCGAACAGCAGGATGAAGCTGGCGGCAAAATAGAACACCGGGGGGTTCATGCGGATAGTGCTGGGGGTATTCGAAGACGGTGCACTCATTGCGTGTGCACCTCGCCGGGGTGTGTGAGGGTTGAGTTGTACGGGTTCAGCAAAGGGTTTCCTCCTGTTGAACACCGGCAGCGGACCACCGTTTAAGTTGAACGAGCGTTCAAGTTAAACATGGATGGGGTCGGTACGCGACCCTGTAGGAGCCGGCATTGCCGGCGAAAAATGGATCAGGCCCGCATCAGCGCATGGGCAACCGGCGATCGCTACGCGCTCGATCGCCGGCAAGGCCGGCTCCTACAGAGGCTGGCGCTCCCAGGAAAGTTCCTTACTTCTGCGTCCCATCATCATGCTGCAGATTGGCCTGGGTCAGGTTGCTGCCTGCCGCCACACTGCGGGTCAGCCACACATTGCCGCCGATGGTCGAGCCCTTGCCGATGGTGATACGCCCCAGAATAGTCGCGCCGGCGTAAATCACCACGTCGTCCTCGACGATCGGGTGGCGCGGCTGGCCCTTCTGCAACTGCCCCGACTCGTCCGCCGGGAACCGCTTGGCGCCCAGGGTCACCGCCTGGTAGATACGCACCCGCTCGCCAATGATCGCCGTCTCGCCGATCACCACACCGGTGCCATGGTCGATGAAGAAGCTCGGGCCGATCTGTGCGCCGGGGTGAATGTCGATGCCGGTGGCCGAATGCGCCAGCTCCGAACTGATGCGCGCCAGCAGCGGCAGCCCGGCGCGGTACAGGTGATGCGCCAGGCGGTGGTGGATCACTGCCAGCACGCCGGGGTAGCACAGCAGCACCTCGTCCACGCTGCGCGCCGCCGGGTCGCCGTGATAGGCCGCCAGTACATCGGTATCGAGCAACGTGCGCAGGCCCGGCAGGGCGGCGGCGAAATCCTGGATCAGGCGCAGCGCCTGGGCGTCAATCTCCAGCGACTCGGCCTTGCCCTGGCGCGCGGCGTAGCGCAGCTCAAGGCGCGCCTGGGCCAGCAATGCGGTCAGCGCCGCGTCCAGGGTGTTGCCCACATAGAAGTCTTCGCTCTCTTCGCGCAGGTCCACCGGGCCCAGGCGCATGGGGAACAGCGCGCCGCACAGCTGCTCGAGAATCTGGCGCATCGCCTCGCGCGAGGGCAGCTCGCGCCCGCCCTGCTCGCCACTGCTGCGGCCATTGCGGCTGCGCCATTGGTCACGGGCTGAACGCAGCTGGCTGACGAGGGTTTGCAACTGCCAATGGCCTGTTTGCGCGTTGTCGCTCACGGTTGTCTCTCCTGACGCGGCGGCGGCTTGTGGAGGGGGTGGCCGCCTTGTTGCGGATCACTTTACGGCAAATGGCCACGGCGGAAAAAATATCCCTTTATGCGCTTTGGCTATAAATCCGGCATAAGCCGCCCCAGTGGAAGAGACGCCCACGGCTGCCTATAGTCGAAGTTTCCCCAGTCAGCCCGATGCCATGATCGAACACCAGCTCGAACGCTTCAAACGCCTGCCCTTGCTCGATGCACCCACCCCGCTGCACCGGCTCGAACGCCTGTCGGCCTGGGCCGGGCGCGACATCTACATCAAGCGCGACGACCTCACCCCGCTGGCCCTGGGCGGCAACAAGCTGCGCAAGCTCGAGTACCTGGCCGCCGACGCGCTGGCCAGCGGTGCCGATACGCTGATCACCGCCGGCGCCATCCAGTCCAACCACGTGCGCCAGACCGCAGCACTGGCCGCGCAACTGGGCCTGGGCTGCGTGGCCCTGCTGGAAAACCCCATCGGCACCGACTCCCCCGCCTACCAGCACAACGGCAACCGCCTGCTGCTGGAACTGTTCGACGCCAGGGTCGAGCTTGTGGATAACCTCGACGATGCCGATGACCAGTTGCAGGCGCTGGCCGTGCGCCTGCATGCCAGCGGACGCAAGCCCTACATCGTGCCGATTGGCGGTTCCAATGCGCGTGGCGCCCTGGGCTATGTGCGCGCCGGGCTGGAGCTGGCCGAGCAGATCACCCGCAGCGGGCAGACCTTCGCCGGGGTGGTGCTGGCCTCCGGCAGTGCGGGCACCCACAGCGGCCTGGGCCTGGCGCTGGCCCAAGCGCTGCCGCAACTGCCGCTGATCGGCGTGACCGTGTCGCGCAGCGACGAGGCCCAGCGCCCCAAGGTGCAGGGCCTGGCCGAACGCACCGCCGAGCTGCTGGGCATCGACCTGCCTGACGCCTTCAAGGTCGAGCTGTGGGACGAGTACTTCGCGCCGCGCTACGGCGAACCGAAGGCCGGCACCCTGGCCGCCATCCGCCTGCTGGCCAGCCACGAGGGCCTGCTGCTGGACCCGGTGTACACCGGCAAGGCCATGGCCGGGCTGCTCGACGGCATCGCGCGCCAGCGTTTCGACGAGGGCCCGCTGATTTTTCTGCATACCGGTGGGGCACCTGCATTATTCGCCTACCCTGAGGTCTGGAGCAGTCAACCAATAACGGCTTAATTGATATCAGCGGGGCCAGTCATGACGATTTCCGTATTCGGTAAACAGTTGCTGGGCACAGGGGCTGCCCTGGTACTTGGCCTGGGCCTGCTTGGCCAGGCGGTCGCCGGCGAGCAATTGCAGAAGATCAAGGACAGCGGCAGCATCAGTGTCGGCCTGGAGGGTACCTACCCGCCATTCAGCTTCGTCGACACCGACGGCAAGCTGACCGGCTTCGAGGTCGAGCTGTCCGAGGCCCTGGCCAAGGAGCTGGGGGTCAAGGCCAGGCTGCAGCCGACCAAGTGGGACGGCATCCTCGCCGCCCTTGAATCCAAGCGTCTGGACATCGTGGTCAACCAGGTGACCATCTCCGACGAGCGCAAGAAGAAATACGACTTCTCCGAGCCCTACACCGTTTCCGGCATCCAGGCCCTGGTGCTGACCAAGAACAAGGACACCATCAAGACCGCCCAGGACCTGGCCGGCAAGAAGGTGGGCGTGGGCCTGGGCACCAACTACGAGCAATGGCTCAAGGACAACGTGCCCAAGGCCATCATCAAGACCTACGACGATGACCCGAGCAAGTTCCAGGACCTGCGCGTGGGCCGCATCGACGCCATCCTGATCGACCGCCTGGCGGCACTGGAATACGCCAGAAAAGCCAAGGACACCATCGCCGCCGGCGACGCCTTCTCGCGCCAGGAAGCCGGCGTGGCCCTGCGCAAGGGCGAGCCGGAACTGCTCGACGCGATCAACAAGGCCCTCGACAAACTGCGCGCCGACGGCACGCTGAAAAAGCTTTCCGAGAAGTATTTCAGTGCTGACGTGACGCAATGATCGAAGAGAGCCTGCAGCTGGCCCTGGACAGCGCGCCCTTTCTGCTCAAGGGCGCCTACTTCACGGTGTTCCTGAGCCTGGGCGGGATGTTCTTCGGCCTGTTGATCGGCTTCGGCCTGGCGCTGATGCGCCTGTCTGCGATCAAGCTGCTGAGCTGGACGGCGCGGGTCTACGTGTCGTTCTTTCGCGGCACGCCGCTGCTGGTGCAGCTGTTCATGATCTATTACGGCCTGCCGCAGCTGGGCATCGAGCTGGACCCGCTGCCTGCGGCGCTGATTGGGTTTTCCCTGAACATGGCCGCCTATGCCTGTGAAATCCTGCGCGCCGCGATCAGCTCCATCGACCGCGGCCAGTGGGAGGCCGCCGCCAGCATCGGCATGACCCGCGGCCAGGCGATGCGCCGCGCGATCCTGCCGCAGGCCGCGCGCACCGCCCTGCCGCCGCTGGGCAACAGTTTCATCTCGCTGGTCAAGGACACCGCGCTGGCCGCCACCATCCAGGTGCCGGAGCTGTTCCGCCAGGCCCAGCTGATTACCGCACGCACCTTCGAGATCTTCACCATGTACCTGGCCGCCGCCCTGATCTACTGGGTGCTGGCCAGCGCGCTGGCCCACCTGCAGAACCGTCTGGAAGCGCGGGTCAACCGCCATGACCTGGAGCCCTGAGGCATGATCGAAGTCACCCGCCTGAGCAAGCAGTTCAACGGCCTGACCGTGCTCGACGACATCAGCCTGACGGTCGAGGCCGGTGAAGTGATCGCCATCATCGGCCCCAGCGGCTCGGGCAAGACCACCTTCCTGCGCTGCCTGAACCTGCTGGAGACCCCCAGCAGCGGACGCATTCGTGTGGCCGACATCGAGATCGACGGCGACCGCCCGCTGGCCAAGCAGGCCACGTTGATTCGCCACTTGCGCCAGCAGGTCGGTTTCGTGTTCCAGAACTTCAACCTGTTCCCGCACCGCACCGCCCTGGAGAACGTCATCGAGGGGCCGCTGGTGGTCAAGAAGGCCCCCCGCGAAAAGGCCCTGGCCCTGGGCCGTGCGCTGCTGGCCAAGGTCGGCCTGGCGGGCAAGGAGGACGCCTACCCGCGGCGCCTGTCCGGTGGCCAGCAACAGCGCGTGGCCATTGCCCGGGCATTGGCCATGGAGCCGCAGGTGATCCTGTTCGACGAACCCACCTCGGCGCTGGACCCCGAGCTGGTGGGCGAGGTGCTGGCGACCATTCGCGGCCTGGCCCAGGAAAACCGCACCATGATCATCGTCACCCACGAAATGAACTTCGCCCGCGACGTGGCCAACCGGGTGATCTTTTTCGACAAGGGCGTGATCGTCGAACAGGGCGAGGCCAAGGCCCTGTTCGCCGCGCCGAAGGAAGAACGCACACGCCAGTTTCTGGGCAAGTTTCTCGGCGCGCAGGGCCACGCCCACTGACCCGGATGCACCGCCCGAGCACAGACAAATCCGAGTTTATCCACAGCCCCCATGCCGCTTCGGGTAGGACCGCTCTGAAGCGCTGCCGACTGCCCGGTCACGGCCATCGGGCACCTTGACTCACCTGCCGATCCAGCCAATAACCAAAGCCTCGTGCCACCACCCGCACAAGGAAACGGACCATGCACCGCGCAGCCAAAGGATCTGAACTGCCGCCCCCCGCCCTGCTCCATATCGCGCCCCATGGCATTGGCGTGCACACCGCCAGCCACCTGCAAGCCAGCATCCAGACCGCACCGACCCTGCAGGCCGGCGACCTGCTGGAGCTGTTCTGGGGCAACCGCTACGTGGCCGCGCATCTACTGCGCGCCGGCGAGCCCGGCACCTCGATCGCCCTCGGCGTGCCCAGGCAGATGCTCTACCCGGGGCTCAACACCCTGCACTACCGCCTGCTCCAGCCCGGCCAGCACCCGCGACGCTCCGCGCCATTGCAGGTAGCGGTCAAGCTGAACTGCCCCGGCGGCTACGTGACCACCCCGGAGAACCCGCACCTGACGCCCTTGCGCCTGCCTGGCCGGCTGCTGCGCCAAGGGCTGGATCTGAGCCGCTGCGGGCAGGGTGTACCGTTCAACATCGCGCCGTACCGGCACATGGCCGAAGGCGATGCGATCACCCTGCGCTGGGCCGACCTGCGCATCGACCTGGCGCCACTGCCCGGCGACGGTATCGGCTGCCCGATACAGGGCCTGATCCCGACCCAAGTGCTGCTGGAAGCCGGCAACGACGAGCACCTGGACGCCAGCTACTGCATTCTGGACAAGGTCGGCAACTGCTCGCAGTGGGCCCCGGCCGTGCGCCTGCGGGTGTTCGGCCAAGGGCCGCGGAGGCACTTCTATGCATATTCCTAAAGGTTAGTTTATTTAATTTTTATACACGCTTAGGGTATATAGACCGGACCACCGGACCAGCGCATTTCTGTCGCCCATATCGATCACGGCGACGTTTCCAATACGTGAGGTAGGTATGGTCAGGAACACAATCACCCCAGTGCGCAACGCCAGGGCATTGAGTGCAGCCAAGGAGCGGTACTGATGTCCAGCTTGGTACACGACGCAGTCCACAGCGATCTGGACAACGCCCCATTACTGCTGCCGGCCAAGGTCCTGCGCAATGACGCAGAGGCCCTGGAGGCCGCCCATGAACTGGCCGCCGCCGCGCGCCTGCAGGCCGCCCGCCGCGACCAGCAGCGCAAGCTGCCGTGGGCCGAGATCGAGCAGTTCACCCGCAGCGGCCTGGGCAGCATCAGCATCCCGCGCGAGCACGGCGGGCCGGACGTTTCCTTCGCCACCATCGCCGAGGTGTTCCGCATCATCAGTGCGGCCGACCCGGCCCTGGGGCAGATCCCGCAGAACCAGTTCGGCATCCTCCAGCAGGTCAAGAACACCGGCAACGAACGCCAGAAGCACCTGCTGTTCAAGTCGGTGCTCGACGGCTGGCGCATCGGCAATGCCGGCCCCGAGCGCGGCAGCAAGAACACCCTCGAACTCAAGGCCCGCGCCGTGCGCCAGGGCGATCACTTTCTGCTCACCGGGCAGAAGTTCTATTCCACCGGCGCGCTGTTCGCCCACTGGGTGGCAGTCAAGGCGCTGAACGACGACGGGCGCCAGGTCATGGCCTTCGTGCGCCGTGGCAGCCCGGGCCTGCGTATCGTCGACGACTGGTCCGGCTTCGGCCAGCGCACCACCGCCAGCGGCACGGTGCTGCTCAACGAAGTGCCGGTGGACGCGGAGCTGGTGCTCGACAACTGGCGCCAGGCCGACAGCCCCAACATCCAGGGCGCCGCCTCGCAGCTGGTGCAGGCCGCCATCGACGCCGGCATCGCCGAGGCCGCAGTGGCCGATGCGATCAGCTTCGTGCGCGAACGCGCGCGGCCGTGGATCGACGCCAAGGTCGATCGCGCCAGTGACGACCCGTATGTGATTGCCGACATCGGCCGCCTGACCCTCGAACTGCATGCCGCCCAGGCGCTGCTCGGCCGCGCCGCGCGCGTGCTCGACGAGGTCAACGCCGCGCCCATCGACGCCGCCGCTGCCGCACGTGCCTCGATTGCCGTGGCCGAAGCCAAGGTGCTGACCACCGAGATTGCCCTGCAGGCCAGCGAGAAGCTGTTCGAGCTGTCGGGCAGCCGCGCCACCCTGGCCGAGTTCAACCTCGACCGGCACTGGCGCAACGCCCGCGTGCACACCCTTCACGACCCGGTGCGCTGGAAGTACCACGCCGTGGGCGCCTACCACCTCAACGCGACCCTGCCTGCCCGGCATTCCTGGATCTGACCAGACCACTGGAGCCCTCTCATGAGCCTATTGCCGCAACCGCACGATCTCGTGGCGGTCATCTCTTCTGATGCCCAGGCGTTGGAAACTGCCGAACAGATTGCCGAACAACTGCGCCGCGACAGCATCGAGCGCGATCGCGAACGCCGCCTGCCGCACCCGGAACTGGCGCTGTTCTCGCGCTCGGGCCTGTGGGGAATCAGCGTGCCGAAAGCCTTCGGTGGCGCGGGCGTGTCCAACGTCACCCTGGCCAAGGTCATCGCCCGTATCGCCCAGGCCGACGCCTCGCTGGGGCAGATCCCGCAGAACCATTTCTACGCCCTTGAAGTGCTGCGCGTGAACGGCAGCCCGCAGCAGCAGGCACGCCTGTACGCCGAGGTGCTGGCCGGCAGGCGCTTCGGCAACGCCCTGGCCGAACTGGGCACCAAGACCGCCCACGACCGCACCACCGCCCTCACCCGTGACGGTGACGGCTACCGCATCAACGGCCGCAAGTTCTACGCCACTGGCGCGCTGTACGCGCAGCGCATCCCCACCTCGGTGATCGACGAACAGGGCGTACAACAGCTGGCCTTCGTGCCCGCCGACAGCGCCGGGCTCGACGTGATCGACGACTGGAGCGGCTTCGGCCAGCGCACCACCGGCAGTGGCTCGGTGGTGTTCGACAACGTGCGTGTCGAGGCCGACGATGTGGTGCCGTTCCAGAGCGCCTTCGAGCGCCCGACCCCGGTCGGCCCGCTGGCGCAGATTCTGCACGCCGCCATCGACACCGGCATCGCCCGCGCCGCCTATGAAGATGCCCTGCATTTTGTGCGCACGCGCACCCGGCCATGGATCGACTCGGGTATCGACAAGGCAGTCGACGACCCGTTGACGCTCAAGTCCTTCGGTCACCTGGCGATCCGCCTGCATGCCACCGAAGCCTTGCTCGAACGCGCCGGCGAATACCTCGACCGAGCCCAGGCCGAGACCAATGCCGACACCGTCGCGGCGGCCTCCATCGCCGTGGCCGAGGCACGCGCCATCAGTACCGAGATCTCCCTGGCCGCCGGCAGCACGCTGTTCGAACTGGCCGGCAGCCAGGCCACCCTGGCCGAACACGGCCTGGACCGCCACTGGCGCAACGCCCGCGTGCACACCCTGCACGACCCGGTGCGCTGGAAGTACCACGCCATCGGCAACTTCTACCTCAACGATGAAAACCCACCGTTGCGGGGCACCATCTGATGGCGAAAAAGAAGATCCTGCTCAACGCGTTCAACATGAACTGCGTGGGGCATATCAACCACGGCCTGTGGACGCACCCGCGCGACACCTCGACCCGGTACAAGACCCTCGAGTACTGGACCGACCTGGCGCGGTTGCTCGAGCGCGGGCTGTTCGACGGCCTGTTCATCGCCGACATCGTCGGGGTGTACGACGTGTACCAGCAGTCGGTCGATGTGCCCCTCAAGGAGTCCATCCAGCTGCCGGTCAACGACCCGCTGCTGCTGGTGTCGGCGATGGCCGCGGTCACCCGCCACCTGGGTTTCGGCCTCACCGCCAACCTCACCTACGAGCCGCCGTACCTGTTCGCCCGCAGGCTCTCGACCCTCGACCACCTGAGCAATGGTCGGGTGGGCTGGAACATCGTCACCGGCTACCTCGACAGCGCGGCCAAGGCCATGGGCCTGGACGCGCAGCCCGAGCATGACCGGCGCTACGACCAGGCCGACGAGTACCTGCAGGTGCTGTACAAGCTGCTCGAAGGCAGCTGGGAAAACGACGCCGTGCGCAATGACCGCGAACAGCGCGTGTACGCCGACCCGGCCAAGGTGCACAAGGTGCAGCACCACGGCGAGTTCTACCGGGTGGAGGGTTATCACCTGTGCGAACCGTCGCCACAGCGCACCCCGGTGCTGTTCCAGGCCGGCGCCTCCGAGCGTGGCCTGGCGTTTGCCGGGCAGCATGCCGAATGCGTGTTCATCAGTGGCCAGAACAAGGCCGCGACCCGCGCCCAAGTCGACAAGGTGCGCGCCGCGGCCACGGCGGCCGGGCGTGATGGCGACGCGGTGAAGGTGTTCATGGGCCTCACCGTGATCGTGGCCCGCACCGAGGAGCAGGCCCGCGCCAAGCACGCCGAGTACCTGCGCCATGCCAGCCCCGAGGCCGGCGTGGCGCACTTTGCCAGCTCCACCGGCATCGACTTTGCCGAATACGACCTGGACGAGCCGATCCAGTACGTCAAGAGCAACGCCATCCAGTCCGCCACCAAGCACCTGCAGAACAACGACTGGACCCGGCGCAAGCTGCTCGACCAGCACGCCCTGGGCGGGCGCTACATCACCCTGGTCGGCTCGCCGACCCAGGTTGCCGACGAACTGGAGCGCTGGATCGAGGAGACCGGCCTGGACGGCTTCAACCTGGCCCGCACCGTCACCCCGGAAAGCTATGAGGACTTCATCGATCTGGTGATCCCCGAGCTGCAACGTCGCGGTTCGTACAAGACCGCCTACACCGACGGCAGCCTGCGCGAAAAACTCTTCGCCGCCGGCCCGCACCTGCCCGCCGACCATACCGGCGCGGGCTATCGCACCCTCAACCCGACTGGAGCGCAACCGCATGCTTAAGACATTTCTGGCCCGCCCTGTCGCGGCCCTGGCCCTGGCCCTCGGCCTGATCGGTGGCGCCCATGCCAACGATGCACCGCTCAAGGTCGGCACCACCGCAGCCTTCGCCCCGGCCCTGGAAGCAGCCGTGGACGAGGCCAAGAAGCAGGGCCTCAAGGTGGAACTGGTGGAGTTCAGCGACTGGATCGCGCCCAACGTCAGCCTCGCCGCCGGCGACCTCGACGTGAACTACTTCCAGCACATCCCGTTCCTGGAAAACGCCAACGCCGCGGCGGGCTCGACGCTGGTGCCGTATGCACCGGGCATCATCAACAATGTCGGGCTGTACTCGAAAAAGTACAAAAGCTTCGACGAGCTGCCCCAGGGCGCCACCGCCGCCATCGCCAACGACCCGATCAACGGCGGACGCGGCCTGCAACTGCTGGCCAAGGCCGGCCTGATCACGCTCAAGCCGGGGGTGGGCTACAAGGCCACCGAGGACGACATCGTCGCCAACCCGAAAAAGCTCAGAATCCTGCAGGTCGAGGCCGTGCAACTGGTGCGTGCCTATGACGACGCCGACCTGGTGCAGGGCTACCCGCACTACATCCGCCTGGCCAACACCTTCGATGCAGGTTCGGCACTGATGTTCGACGGCGTGGAGCACAAGGAATACGTGATCCAGTTCGTGATCCGCCCGCAGAGCAAGGACGACCCGCGCCTGGCCAGGTTCGTGGATATCTACCAGCACTCGCCGGTGGTACGCGCAGCCCTCGACAAAGCCTACGGCAAGCTCTACCAGCCGGGCTGGGAGAGCTGAGATGAGTGCTGCCACCGCCCGCCAGACGGCGCACCCCAGCCCACCTGCGCAGCCCGCGCCACGGCACGCGCTGCACCCTGAGTTGAGCAGCGCGCAAGTGCGCCTGATCGGCGTCAACAAGACCTACCCCGGGCAGGCCACGGCGGCGCTGGCGGACATCGACCTGAACATCCAGCGCGGCGAGATCTTCGGCATCATCGGCCGCAGCGGCGCCGGCAAATCGTCGCTGATCCGCACCCTCAACCGCCTGGAGCAACCCAGCACCGGCCGGGTGCTGATCGACCAGGTCGACATCGGCGAGCACAACGAGGACCACCTGGTGGCGTTGCGCCGACGCATCGGCATGATCTTCCAGCACTTCAACCTGATGTCGGCCAAGACCGTGTGGCAGAACGTCGAGCTGCCGCTGAAGGTGGCCGGCGTGCCCAAGGCCCAGCGCCAGCGCAAGGTGGCCGAACTGCTGGAGCTGGTGGGCCTGCAGGACAAGCACGGGGTGTACCCGGCGCAGTTGTCGGGGGGGCAGAAGCAGCGCGTGGGGATTGCCCGCGCGCTGGTGCACGACCCGCAGATACTGCTGTGCGACGAGGCCACTTCGGCGCTGGACCCGGAGACCACCGGCTCGATCCTGGCGCTGCTGCGCGACATCAACCAGCGCCTGGGCCTGACCATCATCCTGATTACCCACGAGATGGCGGTGATCCGCGATATCTGCCATCGCGTGGTGGTGCTCGAGCGCGGGCGCATCGTCGAGCAGGGGGCGGTGTGGCAGGTGTTCGGCGACCCGCAGCACGCGGTCAGCAAGACCTTGCTGGCGCCGCTGCAGCCAGCCTTGCCGCAGCACCTGCAGGCCCGCCTGCTGCCCGAGGCGCCGAATGCGCAGGCCGCGCTGGTACTGCGCCTGCGCGTCAGCGGGCGCGACCGCGAGGCACCGGAACTGTCGACGCTGTTCGCGTTGCTGGGCGGCCAGGTGAGCCTGCTGCAGGGCGGTATCGAACCGATCCAGGAACGTGCGCTGGGGCAGTTGGTGGTGTCGGTGGCCAACTCGGCGCACGGGCATGCGCAGGTGATCGAACGGGCGCGCCAGTGGGCGGCGCAGGTGGAGGTGCTGGGCTATGTGGTTTGATCGTTTGTTGCAGGGGGTACTCGACACCTTGCTGATGGTGGGCGTGTCGTCGCTGATCGCGTTGCTGGCGGGCATTCCGCTGGCGGTGATCCTGGTGACCAGCGGCAAGGGCGGCATCTACGAGGCGCCGCTGGTGAACCGCGTGCTGGGGGCGTTCGTCAACCTGTTCCGCTCGATACCGTTTCTGATCCTGATGGTGGCGTTGATCCCGTTCACGCGGCTGATCGTGGGCACCACGTATGGCGTGTGGGCGGCGGTGGTGCCGCTGACGATTGCGGCCACACCGTTTTTTGCGCGCATTGCCGAGGTGAGCCTGCGCGAGGTGGATCATGGGCTGATCGAGGCGGCGCAGGCGATGGGGTGCCGGCGCTGGCACATCGTCTGGCATGTGCTGTTACCCGAGGCGCTGCCGGGCATCGTGGGCGGCTTCACCATCACCCTGGTGACCATGATCAATTCGTCGGCGATGGCCGGTGCGATTGGTGCCGGAGGGTTGGGGGACATCGCGTACCGGTACGGGTACCAGCGCTTCGACAGCCAGATCATGCTGACGGTGATCGTGATGCTGGTGGTGCTGGTGGCGTTGATCCAGCTGGGCGGGGACCGGTTGGCGCGGGGGTTGAACAAGCGGTGATCGCTTCGCCGGCAAGGCCGGCTCCTACAGACGACGCCCTACCCGTAGGAGCCGGCCTTGCCGGCGAAGAGGCCAGCCAGAACACATCAATAACCAACTACCTGCACCTTCGACAGCTGCCCGCACAGCCAGGATGAAACGGCCAGGCGTTGGACAGCGTCGGCTGCTTCGCCGGCAACGCCGGCTCCTACAAACGACGCCCTACCTGTAGGAGCCGGCCTTGCCGGCGAAGAGGCCAGGCCGAACACATCAATAACCAACTACCTACACCTTCGACAGCTGCCCGCACAGCCAGGATGAAACGGCCAGGCGTTGAGCAGCGTCGGCTGCTTCGCCGGCAACGCCGGCTCCTACAGACAACGCTCTACCCGTAGGAGCCGGCCTTGCCGGCGAAGAGGCCAGCCAGAACACATCAATAGCCAACTACTCTGCACCTTCGATAACTGCCCACACAGCCAGGATGAAACGGCCAGGCGTTGAGCAGCGTCGACTGCTTCGCCGGCAACGCCGGCTCCTACAGACGACGCCCTACCTGTAGGAGCCGGCCTTGCCGGCGAAGAGGCCAGGCCGAACACATTAAGAACCAAAGCCATACGTCTCACCAACAACGCCACAGCTACCTTGAAATCTCTACCTTTCAAGGAAACTGACATGGATCGTTCAAACGCTCACCTCCTGCGGCGCGGCCGGTTCTCCGAACCCGGCAGGCTGTACCTGCTCACCAGTGTGGTCGAGCACCGGCACCCGGTTTTCAGCGACTTCCAAATCGCCCGCCTGATGGTCGAGCAACTGCAGTACGCCCAGCACCAGCGCCTGGCCAAGTCACTGGCCTGGGTGCTAATGCCAGATCACCTGCATTGGCTGATCGAACTGCAACACGGCACTTTGGCGTCGCTGATGCGCAGGATCAAATCCCGCAGTACCTGCCTGGTGAACAAGACATTCCATCGAAAAGGTCGTCTTTGGCAACACGGCTTTCACGATCGCGCGCTGCGCAAGGATGAGGATGTCCAGGCAGCGGCACGTTACATCGTGGCCAATCCTCTACGGGCCGGGCTCGTGCAAAACATCGGGGACTATCCGCACTGGGATGCCATCTGGCTTTGAACCGTGCAACGGCTTTCGCCGGCAAGGCCGGCTCCTACAGGGGCAGGCCGGCCAGCGAACGGGCCATTACTCGCGCTGCGGCTCCTTGATCTTGTACCAGGCCACATACAGCGCCGGCAAAAACAGCAAGGTCAGCAACGTGGCGACAATGATGCCGCCAATCATCGCGTAGGCCATCGGCCCCCAGAACACTTCCCGCGCAATCGGAATCATGCCCAGGCTCGCCGCCGCCGCCGTCAGCAGAATCGGCCGGCGACGATGGTCCGTGGCCTCCACCACCGCATCCCACGGCGCATACCCATCAGCCTCGTACGCATCGATCTGCGTCACCAGGATCACCGAGTTGCGGATGATGATCCCCGCCAGCGCCAGAATGCCCAATATCGCCACGAACCCCATCGGCGTACCCGTGGGGATCAGCGCCAGCACCACGCCAATCAAGCCCAGCGGCGCCACGCTCGCCACCAGGAACAGCTTCTGCACACTGTGCAGCTGAATCATCAGGAACGTCGCCATCAGAAACAGCATCAACGGCACCACCTTGGCAATCGGCCCCTGGGCCTTGCCGCTCTCCTCCACCGTGCCCCCCGTCGCCACCTGATAACCGGCCGGCAACTTACGCGCAAACTCGTCGATCTGCGGCTTGAGCTGCGCCACCAGGTCAGTCGGCTGGATCTCGTCACGCACCGCCGCCTTGACCGTGATGGTCGGCTTGCGGTCACGCCGCCACACCAGCGGCTGCTCCAGCTCGTAACGCACCGTGGCAAACGCCAACAAAGGAATCGAGGTGCCGCTGGGCGTGACGATCTGCAGGTTCTGCAGGGTCTGCGGCGAGTCACGCTCGCTGTCCACCGCGCGCCCGATCACGTCGATCAGGTAGATGTCATCGTTCACCTGGGTCACCGGCGAGCCGCTGACGATGCCGTTCATCAGGTTGGCCACGTCCTCGGACGACAGCCCAAGCTGGCGCGCCTTGTCCTGGGCAATGTCGATGCGCAGCACCTTGCCCGGCTCGTTCCAGTCGTAAATGATCTCGCCCACATGGGAGTTGCCATCGAGCAGCGCCGCCAGTTCGATCGCATGCTTGCGCACCTGGTCGATGTCCTTGCCGCTGACCCGGTACTGGATCGGCCGCCCCACCGGCGGGCCCATCTCCAGCGATTGCACGTAGCTGCCGATGCCGACGAAGTCCTTGCGCAGGCGCTCCTTCAGACGCGCCGTCAGCGCCTCGCGCGACTCCAGGCCCTTGCTCACGATCACCAGCTGGGCGTAGTACGGGTTCTCCAGCTGCTGGTCCAGCGGCAGGTAGAAACGGATCGCGCCCTGACCGATGTAGGTACTCCAGCGCACGATGTCCGGGTCGTCCTTGAGGGTCGCCTCCAGCTTGTCCACCGCCTTGCGCGTCTCGTCGATGGAGGCGTTCTGCGGCAGGTTGAGGTCCACCAGGATCTCCGGGCGGTCCGAGGACGGGAAGAACTGGTTCTGCACGAAGCGCATGCTGAACACCGCCAGGGCGAACAGCACCACGGTGCCGATGATGGTGATCCAGCGGTGGCGCATGCACCACAGCAGGCCATGGTTGAAACCGCGACCGATACGCCCGGGCTCGGCGTCGTGGGCCTTGACCTTGGCGCTGAGCAGGTGCACCCCCAGCACCGGCGCGAACAGCACCGCCACCACCCACGACACCAGCAGCGCCACGGCGATCACCGCAAACAGGGTGAAGGTGTACTCGCCCGCGGAGCTGGCGTTCAGGCCGATGGGCACGAAACCCGCCACCGTCACCAGGGTGCCGGTGAGCATCGGGAAGGCGGTGGAGGTGTAGGCGAACGTGGCCGCCTGCTCCTTGCTCTCGCCCTTCTCCAGCCGCGTGACCATCACCTCCACGGTGATCATCGCATCATCCACCAGCAGGCCCAGCGCGATGATCAGCGCGCCGAGGGAGATCCGCTGCATGGTGATGCCGCTGTACTCCATGAACACGAACACCATGGCCAGCACCAGCGGAATCGAGCAGGCCACCACCAGCCCGGCACGCACCCCGAGGCTGATGAAACTGACCACCAGCACGATCACCACCGCCTCGAACAGCGCACTGGTAAAGCCGCCCACGGCCTCCTCGACCACCACCGCCTGGTCCGACACGGTGTGCACGCCCACGCCCACCGGCAGGTCGGCAGTGGCGGCCTCCATGCGCTCGTGCAGCTGCTTGCCGAAGGCCTGGATGTTGCCGCCCTTCTTCATGCCGATGGCCAGGCCGATGGCAGGCTTGCCGTCGTAGCGGAACATCGGCGTGGGCGGGTCGGCGTAGCCGCGGCTGATCTCGGCAATATCGGCCAGGCGATAGAAGCGGTCGTCCAGGCGCAGGTTGACCTGCTCCAGGTCTTTCTCCGAGGCGAACTGGCCAGTGGTGCGCACCGAGATACGCTCGGGGCCGGCCTCCATCACCCCGGCCGGGGTCACCGCGTTCTGCGCCTGCAACGCCTGCACCACCTGGCGCTGGTCGATGCCCAGGGCCGCCAGCTTGCGGGTGGAGAAGTTCAGGTACAGCACCTCGTCCTGCTGGCCGATCATCTCGACCTTGCCCAGCCCCGGCACCTCGCGGATTTCTGCACGTACCTGCTCGACGTAATCGCGCAGCTGGCGCATCGAGATGCCGTCGGCGGTGAACGCATACACCGAGCCGAACACATCGCCGAACTCGTCGTTGAAGCCGGGGCCCTGAATGCCCTGGGGGAACTCGCCGCGGATGTCCTGGATCTTCTTGCGCACCTGGTACCAGATCTGCGGGATGTCGCCAGCCTTGGTGGTATCGAGCAGGTTGACGAACACCGTCGACTCGCCGGGCCGGGTGTAGCTTTTCACGTAGTCGAGCGAGTCCAGTTCCTCGAGTTTCTTCTCGATGCGGTCGGTGACCTGCAGCAGGGTCTCGTCCTGGGTGGCGCCGGGCCAGCGGGTCTGGATGACCATGGTCTTGATGGTGAACGAGGGGTCCTCCTCACGGCCCAGGTTGAAATAGGAAAACACCCCCATCAGCAACGCGACGAACATCAGGTACCAGACGAAGGATTGGTGCTTGAGTGCCCATTCCGACAGGTTGAAGCTTCCTTTCATCGCGGGCCTTCCTCATCGATTTTTACCTTCTGGCCAGGCTTGAGGCTGTTGACCCCCGCCGTGACCACACGCTCGCCCGGCTGCAGGCCGGCACTGAGCACCACGCTGTTGTCCAGCCGCTCGCTGACCTTCACGTCACGCAATGAAACCGTATGCTGCTGCGGGTCGACGACCCATACCCGGGTGTGCCCGTCGACCTCCTGCAGGGCGCTCAACGGCAGCTCGCTGCGCGGTTGGATCGCCGAGCTCAGGGTGACGCTGATGGCCGTGCCCAGGCGAAAGGCCTCGGGGGTGTCGGCCAGGGTCAGGCGCGCGCGCCGGGTACGCGTGGCCGCGTCGGCCTGGGGCTCGATCTCGCGCAGCACGGCACTGGTGTTCACGCTGGGGTCGAGTTGCGCGGCCACCAGGAACTTCACCTCGCCCGACAGTTCGTCGGCCAGGCCTGCGGGCAGGTCGATCACCGCCTCCTTGACGTCCGGGCGCGCCAGCGTGACCACGCCCTGGCCGGCGGTGACCACCTGCCCGGCCTCGGCCTGCCAGGCAGTGACCACGGCGGGGTGGTCGGCCTGCAAGGTGCTGTAGCCGAGCTGGTCGCGGGCCTGGTTGACCGCCGCCTTGGCCTGTTCGAGCGAGGCGCCGGTAGTCTTCAGGTCGGTCTGGGCGATGTCCAGCTGGGCCTGGGCACCCACGCCCCGGTCGAACAGCTGCTGCTGACGACGGGCGTTGGCCTGGGCGTTGATCCACTGCGCCTGCACCTTGGCCAGGTCGCCTTCGGCGGCACGCAACTGGTTCTGCTGGTCGGTGGGGTCGAGGGTGGCCAGGGTGTCGCCGGCCTTCACCGTGGCGCCCACATCCACCCAGCGCCGGGCGATGCGCCCGCCCACGCGAAAGCCCAGGGTGCTTTCGTAGCGCGCCTGGATGGAGCCGGCAAAGCGCCCCAGGCGCGCCTGGTCCTGCGCCTGCACCACCTGGGACAGCACCGGGCGCACCGGCTCGGGCGGCGGCTCGTCATCGGCGCAGGCGGCCAGCAACACACAAGCGAACATCAGCCACAGGGTTCTCATTGCGTCACCCCGATATCGGCTGGGTCTGCAACTTCCACCTGCATGTCCGGGTGCAGCAACTGCCCACCCGCGATCACCACGGTTTCGCCGCCCTTGAGGCCGTCGCCCACCACCACCTTGCCGGTGAGGTAGCGCAGCACCTTGACCTTGCGCAGGTTGACCTTGTTGTCCTGGCCCACCAGCCACACCGCCGGGTCATGCACATCCTTGGTCAGCGCCGACCACGGCAGCTCGATGCTCGGGGTGCCCTCGGCCCTGGCGGTGGCACTCACCACCGAGCCCAGCTGCATGGCCGGCGGCACCTCGCTCAGGCCGACCTTGACCTGCACCGTGCCGCTCTGCGCCGAGACCGTCGGGGTGATTTCACGCACGTGCCCCTTGGCTTGCACCTTGGGGTCGTCGAGCAGACTGACGATGATCGCCTGCTGGGTGGGTGGCGCCATCAGCAGCGATTCGTAGACGTTGAACACCGCGTCGCGCTCGCCGTCGCGGGCCAGGGTGAAGATCGGCACGGTGGCCTGCACCACCTGCCCCACCTCGGCCTGGCGCGCGGTGATCACCCCGGGCGCCTCGGCGATCAGCGCGGTGTAGCTCAGTTGTTCGCGGGCGTTGGCCAGTTGCGCCTGGGCGGCCTTGAGCGCGCTCTGGCTGCTGCGCAGGGCGGCCTGGGCCGCGTCGTATTCGCTCTGGCTGGTGTAGCCCTTGGGCAGCAGCTTCTGCTGGCGCACGAAGGCGGCGGAAGTCTGGGTCACGCGAGCCTGTTCGGCGAAGACCTCGGCCTTGGCCGAGTCGACATTGGTTTGCAGGTCCTTGGGGTCCAGGCGCGCCAGCACCTGATTGGCGCTGACGTGATCGCCCACGTCGACGTTGCGCTCGATGATCTTGCCGCCCACGCGAAACGACAGGTCGGCCTGTACCCGTGCCTGAACATCGCCGGTGAGGGTCACGGAGGCTGCAAAGTCGCCGGCCTTGACCTGTTGCACCGCCATCCTGGGCAGGTCGGGTGCGGCGGCTTTCTTCTCGCCGCAGCCAAGCAGCAGCGCAAGCCCCAGGCAGACGATCAGGTTAGGGGGCGACACCGTCATGCGGGCTCCTTGCGTGGGTTCTGGGCAGTTGCTAGATGCGACTGTTAGCGTAGATCAGGGTTCCGCGTGCCGCTTGTCCTGGGGGCAATTGAGCACAGCGGCGACGTTGCGAGGGGTGGGGGCTGTCGCCTGCATCGCGTTTGATCGCGGCGCTGGAACAGGATGCGCAGAGCAACTGCATCGTGCTGGAGAAGGCGTTGGGGCAGACGCGGGGGG
>NZ_MVOK01000027.1:0-88920 GCF_002018915.1 Pseudomonas sp. MF6396
CCGTCTGCACCCAGGATGTCGTTGAGCAGCACGTTGCCGGTGACCGTACCGCCTTCCATCACCGTGGCACTGTCCGATTCGGCGATGGGCATGTCGTCGACGATATGGATCACGATGGTGCTGGTAACGCTGTTGCCCAGCGCATCGGTGGCTTTGTAGGTGAAGGTCTCGGTGCTCACGACGTTGGCGCCGTCGTTGCCGTTGCCGATATGCGGCGCCGAGGTCAGGGTGTACTTGTAGCTGCCGTCGGCGTTGATCTGAATCTGCCCGTAGTTACCGATGGCGCTGCCTTCCAGGCTGTAGGTCAGGGCACCGGAGCCACCGCCCACCCGGCCTTGAAGGTTGCCGACCGAGGTTTCCGTGGCCCTGGTCGGCGCGCTGCCTTCTACCGTGCCAGGCGCCAGGTCCCAAGCGTCCTGCACCAGGTCCAGCCCGCGCTCGTACACCTTGATGTCATCGTCCGGGCAAGCGACGAGCTTGCTGTCGGTGACGTTGATGGTGATGGTCGTGGTGCTTTCGTCACCGTCCGCATCGCGGATGGTGTAGGTGAACACGTCCTTGGCGCCGGTTGGCGCTACCGAGTTGGGGTCGGCCTTGTAGATCGCCTCGCCATTGGCGTTCAGGATCAGCGTGCCATAGGTGCCGGCGATGCTCACGCCCAGCGAACCGATGGCCGAGGTCGAGGTATCGGAGCCTGCCCGTACACCCACCACCGCACCGCCCTGGGCTGCGCCGTCTGCACCCAGGATGTCGTTGAGCAGCACGTTGCCGGTGACCGTACCGCCTTCCATCACCGTGGCACTGTCCGATTCGGCGATGGGCATGTCGTCGACGATATGGATCACGATGGTGCTGGTAACGCTGTTGCCCAGCGCATCGGTGGCCTTGTAGGTGAAGGTCTCGGTGCTCACGACGTTGGCGCCGTCGTTGCCGTTGCCGATATGCGGCGCCGAGGTCAGGGTGTACTTGTAGCTGCCGTCGGCGTTGATCTGAATCTGCCCGTAGTTACCGATGGCGCTGCCTTCCAGGCTGTAGGTCAGGGCACCGGAGCCACCGCCCACCCGGCCTTGAAGGTTGCCGACCGAGGTTTCCGTGGCCCTCGTCGGCGCGCTGCCTTCTACCGTGCCAGGCGCCAGGTCCCAGGCGTCCTGCACCAGGTCCAGCCCGCGCTCGTACACCTTGATGTCATCGTCCGGGCAAGCGACGAGCTTGCTGTCGGTGACGTTGATGGTGATGGTCGTGGTGCTTTCGTCACCGTCCGCGTCGCGGATGGTGTAGGTGAACACGTCCTTGGCGCCGGTTGGCGCTACCGAGTTGGGGTCGGCCTTGTAGATCGCCTCGCCATTGGCATTCAGGATCAGCGTGCCGTAGGTACCGGCAATGCTCACGCCCAGCGAGCCAATGGCCGAGGTCGAGGTGTCGGCGCCCGCCCGCACACCCACCACCGCACCGCCCTGGGCTGCACCGTCTGCACCCAGCGTGTCGTTGTCCAATACGTTGCCGGTGACCGTACCGCCCTCCACCACCGTGGTGCTGTCCGACTCTGCCCGTGGCACATCGTCCACGATCTTGATCACGATGGTGCTGGTGACGCTGTTGCCCAGCGCGTCGGTAGCCTTGTAGGTGAAGGTTTCGGAGGTGACCACATTGGCCCCGTCGTTGCCGCCGCCCACCTGCGGCGCGGACGTCAGGGTGTACTTGTAACTGCCGTCGGCGTTGATCTGGATCTGCCCGTAGGCGCCGGTGCTGCTGCCCACCAGCGTGAAGGTCAGTGCGCCGGAGCCACCACCGACCGAGCCGGCCAGCGTTCCGGTCGCGGTCTCGCCCGCCGAGCCCGGGTTGCTGCCCACCACTGTGCCCGGCGCAAGGTCTTGCGGGTCCTGGACCAGGTCCAGGGCCTTTTCATACACCGTGACGCTGTCCGGGCAGGCGACGAGCTTGCTGTCGGTGACGTTGATGGTGATGGTCGTGGTGCTTTCGTCACCGTCCGCATCGCGGATGGTGTAGGTAAACACATCGGTCGCGCCCGCTGGCGGCACGGCGTTGGGGTCGGCCTTGTACACCGCCTCGCCGTTGGCGTTGAGCACCAGCGTGCCGTAGGTACCCGCAATGTTCACGCCCAGCGAGCCGATGGCCGATGTCGAGGTATCGGAGCCGGCCCGCACACCGACCACCGTGTGCTCGACCGGCGGGCGATCGGCGCCCAGGCTGTCATTGTGCAGCACGTTGCCGGTGACGGTACCGCCTTCGACTACCGAGGCGCTGTCGGGCCTGGCCTGCGGCACGTCATCGACAATGTTCACGTCCAGGCTGCCGGTGGCCTTGCTGCCATCGCTGTCGATGGCCACCACGCTGAAGCTCTCACCGATGTTGTTGATGCCCTGGCCAGCGGGATGAGCTTCGTTGTCGAGCAAGGTGTAGCTGTAGCTCACCACGCCTGTGGCGGGGTTGTAGCCGGTGATGGTGAGGGTATTGCCCAGCCCCGTGGTGATCGATTGCGGAAAACCACTGACCACCCCGCCGATCACCACGTTGATGCCCCCGACGGTAAGCGTGTGCAGGCCATCGGGGGCATGCACGGTAAAGCTGCCGCTCTGGGTCAGCGCGCCATTATCGGGGCTTGAGCCATCGGCCAGGTTCTTCTCGTACACGGTCAGTTCACCGCCATTCACCTCCAGCCCGTCCAGTGTCACCGGGTGGTCGATGGGCGGCTCAACCGGCGGGATCACCGGCGGCACGAAACCGCCAGGGCCCTGGTCATCACCCCGCGCGCCAATCCAGGGTTCGGGAATCTCGGGGATGCCGTTGAAACCCGCCGTCGGAAAGCCGATCACCGGGTCCAGGTGCCCTCCCACCTCGGTGAGCTGCACGAACGAATGGCCGCCGCCCAATGCGCTTGGCGAACCGCCGTTGCCGGGGCCCGCCGCCGGAGCTTCGCCCTCCTGGCTGGGGTCGGCGCCCGCCGCAATGGCCTGCTGCAGTTTCTCCACATCGGTCAGTTGTGCCTGGCTGGGCGTCACCGTCTCGGGCGCGTTCACGTGCGAGGCATGGTTGGCCAGCAGGTCGGGAGACAGCTGCAGGCTGCTGTCACGGCCCAGGGTCAGCTCGGCACCGTTTTCCAGGTGCACCGCCACTGCCCCGGCCGCGCCGGTTTCCAGTTGTTCCCCGGCATAAAGGCGGTCGCCTTCCACCAGGGCACGTCGACCGCCATCGGCCGCTACCGCGAATACCTGGCCGACAACCTTGCTGACCACACCGATCAAATTAGCCATGAGCATGCCTCCATTGCCGAAGGTTTTCGCAAACACGTGCCGGGGTATCGCGAAACCTGGCGCGGGCAATGCCCGGCCGACTCGGAGAACAACCTTGCGACCGCACGCACCGATCTCAACGAAATCAATGCATTCGGCCTGCCCATGCTCCGGTTAAGCCACGCTGCGATCTGGCAATCGGCCATGAGCCAAAATTTTGTCGCCATATTTCGCCGCGTTGACCTCTCCTCCGCTCACTCCAAACCCAATGCTGCAAAAAACGAGGAACTTTATCGGACGCCCTGACAGGCCAACATCTGCGCCTGTTTTCGAGCTATCTGAAGAGAACAATGTCTTGCTTTGAGCACAGCGCATAAGTTTTTTTTCGCATATCGGTTATGAGAAATACTTCTTAGGTTGGCCGTTAAATGTTCTTAGCTCTGTTGTTACAAGCCTGAAACGGTTTGACCTCCATTTTTCGTCATTTTTTTGGCGATTGAGAGACCACAAGAAATCAGGGAGATGTCATCCATGCGCGTTTTGACCCCCATCAGCAGCGCGATTCTGTTCGCCATGATCTGTGCCAACGCGCAGGCCATGTCCTTGTCACAAGCCGTGCAGAGCGCCGTGGACTACCACCCGGAGAACAAGGCCGGGATCAATAGCCGGCTGTCCGCCGACGAGGATGTGAAGGTGGCCAGAGGGGGCTACTTTCCCACCGTCGACCTGGTGGCCGGCTACGGACGCGAACGTTCAGACAACACCAACACCCGCGGCTTCAACGCCGACGGCAGCCGCAATCACAACAAGGAAACCCTGAACTACACCCAGTCCGAACTGCGCCTGCGCCAGATGCTGTTCGACGGCTTCAACACCGCCAATGAAGTGGGCCGCACCGAGGCCGTGGTCAATTCACGCGCCTACTACGTGCAGGCCACCTCCGAGACCATCGCCCTGCGCGCCATCGAGGTGTACCTGGAAGTGCTCAAGCGCCGCGAGCTGGTGACCCTGGCCAAGAACAACCTGCAGGCACACCTGCGCGTCAACGACCAGATCGGCCTGCGCAGCGAGCGCGGCGTGGGCAGCAATGCCGACCTTGACCAGTCCACCGCACGCCGGGCGCTGGCCGACAACAACCTGTACACCGCCCAGGTCGACCTGGCCGATGCCGAAGCCAACTTCATCAGCGTGGTCGGGCGTGCCCCCGACGAGCTGGAAACCCCGGTGTCGATCAAGGGCGAGATGCCCGGCGACCTGACCCAGGCGCGCCAGGCCATGCTGCAGAACAACCCCTACCTCAAGTCGGCCCAGGCCGACATCCAGGCCGCCGAGCAACAGTACGAAGTGGCCAAGTCGCCGTTCTACCCGCGCCTGGATGCAGAGCTCGCCACCGGCGCCAACAACAACATCGCCGGTGAACCCGGGCATGCCAACAGCGATTGGCGAGCCGGCGTGGTGATGAGCTACAACCTGTTCAAGGGCGGCAGCGACAAGGCCCGCCTGCAGTCGGATGCGCACAAGATCAACCAGGCCATGGACATCCGCAACAACGCCTTGCGCACCCTCAACGAAAACCTCGCGCTGTCGTGGAACGCCATGACCAACGCGCGCCTGCAAACCCCGACCGCACGCGAATACGCCGACACCACCACCCGTGTGCGCGCCGCCTACCAGGATCAGTTCGGCCTGGGCCAACGCACCCTGCTCGACCTGCTCGACAGCGAGAACGAGCTGTACAACGCCAACCGTCGCTACACCGAAGTGCGCTACACCGAGGAGTTCTCGATGTACCGGGTGCTGGCCAACATGGGCGAGTTGCTGAGCAAACAGAAGATCTCGCTGCCACCGGAGGCCATTGCACGCAGCGAAGTCAGAAGCGACGCCACGCTGCCGGACCTGCGTTGAACACGTTCGACCGCCCGAGGAGCCGCCCATGACCAGCATGCAGCCGGCCGGCACCGCCGACCCGCGCCAGAGCTTCGATGACCCGTTGCTCGACGGGCTGCTGATACTGTGCAAGCTGCACGGCGCTGCGGTCAGTCGCAGCAGCCTGTGTGCCGGCCTGCCGCTGGCCGAACAGCGCATGAGCCTCGACCTGCTGCCGCGCGCAGCGGCCCGGGCCGGCCTGCAGGCACGGGTACTGCGCCGCGAGCTGGGCGCGATCTCGGCGCTCAACCTGCCGGTGCTGCTGTTGCTTGCCGATGGCCGCAGCGCCGTGCTGCGGCGCTGGGGCGAGAACGACCAGGCCCTGATACTGCCCAGTGAAGCCGAAGGCGGCGAGCAGTGGGTCAGCCGCCAGGAGCTGGCCGACGTCTACAGCGGCCAGGCCCTGTTCGCACGCCCGCGCCACGAGGTCGAAGACCTGCGCACACCGCTGCTGCCCAGGGTCAACGCCTGGTTCCGTGACACCCTCAAGCAGTCGCGCTGGCTCTACAGCGACGCCTTGCTGGCCAGCCTGCTGATCAACCTGCTGGGCCTGATGGTGCCGCTGTTCGTGATGCAGACCTACGACCGGGTGGTGCCCAACCAGGCCACCTCCACCTTGTGGGTACTGGTCATCGGCCTGATGCTCGGCACCCTGTTCGAGCTGGTGCTGCGCGTGGTGCGTGCGCACCTGCTGGACCAGGCCGGCAAGAAGACCGACCTGATCCTGTCGGCCACCCTGTTCGAGCGCATCACCGGCATGTCGATGAAGGCCCGCCCGGCCACCATCGGCGGCTTCGCCCAGAGCATCCACGACTTCCAGGGCCTGCGCGAATTCCTCACGGCGGTGACCCTGACCAGCGTTATCGACCTGCCCTTCGTGGTGCTGATGCTGCTGGTGATCGGCCTGCTGGGCGGCTGGCTGGTGGTGATTCCGCTGGTGGCCTTTCCGATCACCATCGCCTTTGCGCTGTTCATCCAGGCACGCCTGCGCGATACCGTGGAAAAAAGCCTGAGCCTGGGCGCGCTGCGCCAGGCGCTGCTGATCGAGACCCTGGGCGGCCTGGAAACCCTCAAGGCCTGCGGGGCCGAAAGCGAGCGCCAGCACCAGTGGGAAAGCACCCACGGCGCCCTCACCCGCCTCGACGTACAGGCGCGCAACCTTTCGGCACTGGCCACCAACGGCACCCTGTTCATCCAGCAGCTGTGCGGCATGGCCACCATCGTCGCCGGGGTGTACAGCATCATTGCCGGCAACCTCAGCGTGGGTGCCCTGGTGGCCAGCTACATGCTCGGCAGCCGCGTGCTCGCACCATTGGGCCAGATCGCCGGGCTGATCACCCGCTACCAGCAGGCCCAACTGACCATGCACAGCACCGACGCGCTGATGGCCCTGCCCCAGGAACGCCCTGCCGGCCAGCAGACCCTGGAGCGCACCCAGTTGCACGGCGCGCTGCAGGTCAGCCAGGTGACCTTCCGCTACAACGGGCAGAACGCCGCAGCGCTGGACAACGTGAGCTTCACGGTCAAGCCGGGCGAGCGCATCGGCATCATCGGTCGCAGCGGCTCGGGCAAGAGCACCCTGGCACGCCTGCTGATGGGCTTCTACGAACCCGAAGAGGGGCAGATCCTGCTCGACAACCTCGACCTGCGCCAGCTCGACATCGCCGACCTGCGCCAGCAGCTCGGCTACGTGGCCCATGACCTGCCGCTGCTGGCCGGCAGCCTGCGCGACAACCTGACCCTGGGCGCACGCTACGTCAGCGATGCGCGCATGCTCGAAGTGGCCGAGATGACCGGCGTGAGCGAACTGGCCCGCCAGCACCCGCAAGGCTTCGAACGGCCGGTGGGCGAGCGCGGCATGCTGCTCTCCGGCGGCCAGCGCCAGACCGTGCTGCTGGCCCGCGCGATGCTGCTGGAACCGCCGATCCTGATCCTCGACGAGCCCACCAGCCATATGGACAACAGCAGCGAAGACCAGCTGCGCCAGCGCCTGCACGGCTGGGTGCAGGGCAAGACCCTGCTGCTGGTCACCCACCGCACCTCGATGCTCAGCCTGGTCGACCGCCTGGTGGTGCTGGACAACGGCAAGGTGGTGGCCGACGGGCCCAAGGACGCGGTCATCGATGCACTGCGCAAGGGCCGTGTCGGCTCTGCACTCTGAGGGGTATCAGCATGTCTGCATTGTCCGGCCTGGGCGATTACATCCGCAGCTTCGGCAAGACTGCCGAACGCGAGTACATGCCAGACCTGGCCGGCGCGACGCTGCAGGACTCGCCCCGCCTGTCGCGCATCACCGTGTGGCTTGCGGCAGGCTTGCTGCTGGTGGCACTGGTGTGGGCCAAATTCGCGGTGCTCGATGAAGTCACCATGGGCGAAGGCAAGGCCATCCCGTCGAGCAAGGTGCAGGTGATCCAGAACCTGGAGGGCGGCATCGTCACCGAGATCTTCGTGCGCGAGGGGCAGATGGTGAACAAGGGCGACACCCTGCTGCGCCTGGACGACACGCGCTTTCTGTCGAACAAGGGCGAAAGCGAAGCCGACCGCTATGCCCTGACCGCACAGGTCGAGCGCCTGTCCGCCGAGGCCGAGGGCCGCCCCTTCCAGCTCTCGGAGGTGGTACGCAGCAAGGCCCCGCAGGTGGCCGAGGACGAACTGTCGCTGTACCAGTCGCGCCAGCGCCGCCTCACCAGCGAGAAACAGACGCTCAACGAGCAACTGCGGCAGAAAACCCAGGAACTGGCCGAGTTTCGCTCCAAACTGGAGCAGTACCGCTCGGGCCTGGCATTGCTGCAGGAAGAGCTGAACATGTCCACGCCGCTGGTGGGCACCGGCGCGATTTCGCCGGTGGAGATCCTGCGCCTCAAGCGCAGCGCGGTGGAGGCTCGCGGCTCGCTGAACGCCACCAGCCTGGCGATTCCGCGGGCCGAAGCGGCGGCGGCGGAGATCCGCAGCAAGATCGAGGAATCCGAGGCAGGCTTTCGCTCGGAGGCGGCCAAGGAACTCAACGACAAGCGCACCGAGCTTTCGAAGATCACCGCCACCAGCATCGCCATCGACGACCGCGTCACCCGCACCACCGTGGTGTCGCCGGTGCACGGCATCATCAAGCTGCTCAAGGTCAACACCATTGGCGGTGTGGTGCAGCCGGGCAGCGACCTGCTGGAGATCGTGCCGCTGGAGGACAACCTGCTTATCGAGGCCAAGGTGCGCCCACAGGACGTGGCCTTTCTGCACCCCGGGCAGACCGCGATGGTCAAGTTCAGTGCGTACGACTACACGATCTATGGTGGCCTGAAGGCCAAGCTGGAGCTGATCGGCGCCGACACGGTGACGGACGACAAGGGCAACGCGTTCTACCTGATCCAGGTGCGCACCGACAAGAACCACCTGGGCGGGGACAACAAACCGTTGCTGATCATCCCGGGCATGACCGCCACGGTGGACATCATCACCGGCCACAAGAGCGTGCTGGATTACCTGCTCAAGCCGGTGCTCAAGGCACGCACCGAGGCGTTGCGCGAGCGCTAGCGCCCATCAACGCAGGTGGTTGCGCTCGTAGGTCTGTTGCCCCATCGCCGCAATCTGCCCCTCGATCAGGGCATCGAACGGCCGCAGCAGCGCATCGAACAGCGCCGGCGCCTCCAGCACGTTCAACGCCTGCGTCACTGCCTCGATGGTCGACAAGGCGCCCTCCCCGGGTGCCTTGCGCAACCGGTAGCGCGACGGCTGCAACGCCCCCAGCGTGACCCGTGGCAACGTTGCCAGCAAAGGGTTCACATGCAGCAACTTGCGCGCCTTGCGCCAGGTGCCGTCGGGCACCACCAGCAACCACGGTCGCTCATCGCCAGCATAAGCCTGCAGCGCCTGCGCGCCCTCACCCGGGAACAACAGGCCGGTGCGATACCCCGGCTGCGTCAGCCACTGCTCGAGATCCTCGAACACCTCGCCCACCCGCAACTCGGCATTGCGCAGGCCAAGCGCCGCCAGCCTGGCGGTGTTCAAGGCATGGTTCACTTCGCTGGGATGCTGCAGCAGCAGTACACGGGTGCGGCTGTCCAGGCGGGGGATCAACGCGCAAAGGCAATGGGTTTGTGGGCGCAGGCAGCGCTCGCAGTGAATTCTGGACATCGGGTTCTCCTGGGGCGCGAAGTGTGCCACAGCAGGCCCGCGAAATACCGCACCGCCCTGGGTCAACGCGCGGATTCAGCGATTGAAGCGTTCGGCCAGGCTGTACAGGTAGTCGGCCATGCGCTGCAGGTCCTGGCTGATCTCGGCGCCCTGCTTGGCCTGCCCGGCGCTGTGGTCGCACAGCTGGGCGATGCGCGTGATCTGCTGGTTGATGTCTTCGGCCACATGGCTCTGCTGTTCCGGCGCCGTGGCCATCTGCTGGCTCATGCCGGTGATGCGGCTGACCGCCTGGCTGATGCCCACCAGCGCGGTCTGCACGGCCTCGACACTGTGCACGCTGTCACGCGAGATCTGCTCGCCGCGGCTGGCACTGCTCACCGCCCGCTCGGCCCCGGCACGCAGGCTGGCGATGATCTGGTGGATTTCCTCGGTCGAGACCCGCGTGCGCTGCGCCAGCGACCGCACCTCGTCGGCCACTACGGCAAAACCGCGGCCCTGCTCGCCGGCCCGCGCCGCCTCGATGGCGGCATTGAGCGCCAGCAAGTTGGTCTGCTCGGCGATCGAGGTGATCACATCCACCACGCTGCCGATGGACTGGGTTTGCCCGGCCAGTTCGTTCACCGCCTGGCCGATCTCGGTCACCGCATCGGCCATGCTGCCCATTGCCTGCAGGCTTCGTTGTGCCAGGTCGCTGCCCTGGCGGGCCAACTGGTCGGCATCGGACGCCGCCGTGGCGGTGTCCTGCACGTTGTGGGTGACCTGCTGGATGGTCGCCGCCATCTGCGCAATGGCGGCCGCCGACTGGTCGGTCTCGCAGCGCTGGCGGTCGAGCATCTGCGCCTGGGCCCCGGACAGGTCGCTCGATTGCGTGGCCCGTGCCTTGACCCCGACGCCGGCGTCCACCAGCCGCGTGAGCGCGGTCTGCAGGCGCGCTTCCTCGCTGATGATCGCCAGGTCCAATTGCCCCTGCAGGCCCCGGTTGTCACTGTAGGTCAGCGCTACCAGCGGGCTGGTGAAGGCCCTGGGGTGCTCGGCCAGGGTACGCCGGATCATCCGGTCGTGATGGGCCTCGATCAGGTACCAGGCACTGAGCAGGCTGGCCATCAACACGCCCAGCGCCGCGTACTGGGGCAGCCACAGGTAGCCGGCGGCCGACAGCAGCGCCGCCCCTACCAGCGGCCAGCCCAGCTCCAGTTGCACCGCTGCACGCGCGGCCCAGGACATGGCGCCCCGGCCCTGGCGCAAGCGTGCATACAACGCCGTGGCTCGACGGATCTGGTCCGGGGTGGGCACCGAGCGCACCGACTCGTAGCCACTGATACGGCCATCCTCGTAGATGGCCGTCACGTAGGCACTGACCCAGTAGAAATCGCCGTTCTTCGCGCGGTTCTTGACCACCCCCATCCAGGGCTTGCCTTGCTTGAGGGTGTCCCACATGTGCCCGAACACCGCGGGCGGCATGTCCGGGTGGCGTACAAGGTTATGGGGCTGGCCCACCAGTTCGTCGTAGGTAAAACCGCTGATGCTGACGAAGGCGTCGTTGCAGTAGGTGATGCGGCTGTTGAGGTCGGTGGTGGATATCAGGCGCTGATCGCTCGGGAAGGTTCTTTCATGCTCAGTGACGGGCAGATTCGTACGCATCTCGGCGATCCCTGCTTGGAAGATGTTGGGAATTTTCAACAAGCAAGAACAGGTTTAGCAGAGCATTTACGGGCTTGTAGGGCTTGTCTGAAGGATTTTTCTTCTATTTGCGCAAAAGATTTTCATGCGCATCCGATCAGGCTGGCGTGAGCTGCGCCTTGAGGCGGTCGCGAAAGGTCTGGATCAAGGGTTCGCGGCTGCGGCCCCGGCGAATGATCAGCGAGAACGGCGCCTGATAGCCGAAGGTCGCCGGCGACAGCACCCGCAGGTCGCCCTTGTCCACCCAGGCCTGGGCATAGTGTTCAGGCAGGTAGCCGATGTAGGCCCCCGACAGTACCAGGATCAGCTGTGCCTCCATGCTCTCGACCGTGGCGGCGCTATGCTTGAAGCCGTGGCGGGCCAGTTCGGCCTGGCTCCAGTAGCCGCGACCGACCATGCGCTGCTGGGTGATCACCTGTTCGGGAATGCGCCGCTCGGTGAACAGCGAATGCCGGTTGCTGCAGTACAGCCAATGCTGCTCGCGGTACAACGGCTGATACACCAGCCCGCTCATGCGCGTGGAGAAAGCGCCGATGGCCAGGTCCAGGCGGTTGTCCTGCACCCCCAGTTGCAGTTCGTAGGGGCTGGACACCGACAGGTGCAGGTGCACGGCCGGGTGTTCGAGGCTATAGGCACCGATGGCGTCGGCCAGCGGCAATGCGCGATCGCCGACCGTGGAGTCGATCACCCCCAGGTTCAGGGTGCCGCGCAGCTCGCCCTTGAGCGCCGCCGCGTACTGCTCGAAACCGTCCATTTCGGCCAGCAGGCGCAGGGTCTCCTGATGGAACAGTTCGCCCTTGCTGGTGAGGCTGAAGCCGCCGCGCCCACGGTGGCACAGCACGATACCCAGCGCCGACTCCAGCTGGCTCATGTAGGTACTGATGGCGGACGTGGACAGGTTCAGCTCGCGCTGGGCATTGGCGAAGCCCTGGTGGCGTACCACGCTGACGAAGATGCGCAGCAATTTCAGATCAGGCAGGGCCGAGGCCATGGCAAGGGCTCCAACAGGGCAACGAATACGCGCCAGTCTACCCGCTGATCGCCATTAGTTCATGAAAACCTGAAGTAAGTATTTGCCTGTAGCGATTCTCTTGGCGCACTACCTTTTGCAGACTCTGCGCCAATGCACCTGTCCTCGCGCATTGCTGCACCTGTTCGCAGGGTGTCCGGACAGGTTCCAACAACTAGAACAATCCAAACCGTGAGGCCCGACCGTGGACAAGATTCTTCACCAACCACTGGGCGGCAACGAAATGCCGCGTTTCGGCGGCATCGCCACCATGCTGCGTCTTCCCCACCTGCCCAGCGCCGCCGGCCTGGACGCTGCCTTCATCGGCATCCCGCTGGACATCGGCACCTCGCTGCGTTCCGGCACCCGCTTCGGCCCGCGCCAGATCCGTGCCGAATCCGTGATGATCCGCCCGTACAACATGGCCACCGGCGCCGCCCCGTTCGACTCGCTGTCGGTCGCCGACATCGGCGACGTGGCAATCAACACCTTCAACCTGCTGGACGCGGTGCGCATCATCGAAGAGGCCTACGACGAGATCCTCGAGCACGACGTGATCCCCATGACCCTGGGCGGAGACCACACCATCACCCTGCCGATCCTGCGCGCGATCCACAAGAAGCACGGCAAGGTCGGGCTGGTGCACATCGATGCCCATGCCGATGTCAACGATCACATGTTCGGCGAGAAGATCGCCCACGGCACCACCTTCCGTCGCGCCGTCGAAGAAGGCCTGCTGGACTGCGACCGCGTGGTGCAGATCGGCCTGCGCGCCCAGGGCTACACCGCCGAAGACTTCAACTGGAGCCGCAAGCAGGGCTTTCGCGTGGTGCAGGCCGAGGAGTGCTGGCACAAGTCGCTGGAGCCACTGATGGCCGAAGTGCGTGAAAAGGTCGGTGGTGGTCCGGTTTACCTGAGCTTCGACATCGACGGCATCGATCCGGCCTGGGCACCGGGCACCGGCACCCCGGAAATCGGTGGCCTGACCACCATCCAGGCGATGGAGATCATCCGTGGCTGCCAGGGGCTGGACCTGATCGGTTGCGATCTGGTGGAGGTCTCGCCGCCCTACGACACCACCGGCAACACCTCGTTGCTCGGCGCCAACCTGTTGTACGAAATGCTGTGTGTTCTGCCTGGCGTAGCGCATCGCTAACGGCCATCGGCCTGGAGTTTCACCCCCGGATGGAGCCTTTCGGCGGGCCGTACACGCGGCCCGCTTGCGGATGAATGACGCCTGGCGCACGCCACCGGCGATCGATCTCACCATAATAAAGATAATCGGAGACACCCCATGGCCTTGGACATATTCGTTGTACTGATATACGCCGCCGGCATGCTGGTACTGGGCTGGTTCGGCATGCGCCGCGCGAAGACCCACGAAGACTACCTGGTGGCCGGGCGCAACCTGGGCCCAAGCCTGTACATGGGCACCATGGCCGCCACCGTGCTGGGCGGCGCCTCTACCGTCGGCACCGTGAAGCTGGGCTATGTGCACGGCATTTCCGGCTTCTGGCTGTGCGCCGCGCTGGGCCTGGGCATCATTGCCCTGAACCTGTTCCTGGCCAAGCCGCTGCTGCGCCTGCGCATCTTCACCGTGACCCAGGTGCTGGAAAAGCGCTACAACCCCATGGCCCGCCAGGCCAGCGCCGTGATCATGCTGGCCTACGCCCTGATGATCGCCGTGACCTCTACCCTGGCCATCGGCACCGTGCTGCAGGTGCTGTTCGACCTGCCGTTCTGGGGCGCCATCCTGCTCGGTGGTGGCGTGGTGGTGGTCTACTCGACCATTGGCGGCATGTGGTCGCTGACCCTGACCGACATTGTGCAGTTCGTGATCAAGACCGTGGGCCTGATGTTCATCCTGCTGCCGATCTGCCTGTACCGGGTGGGCGGCTGGGACGAACTGGTGGCCAAGCTGCCGGCTGCCAGCTTCAACCTGACCACCATCGGTTGGGACACCATCATCACCTACTTCCTGATCTACTTCTTCGGCATCCTGATCGGCCAGGACATCTGGCAGCGCGTGTTCACTGCCCGTGACGAAAAAGTCGCCCAGCGGGCCGGTACCACGGCCGGTGTGTACTGCGTGATCTACGGCCTGGTGTGTGCCCTGATCGGCATGTGTGCGCATGTGCTGCTGCCTGACCTGGGCAATGCCAACAATGCGTTTGCGGCGATCGTGAAGTCAGCGTTGCCCGACGGCATCCGTGGGCTGGTGATTGCCGCGGCCCTGGCGGCGATGATGTCCACCGCCAGTGCCGGCTTGCTGGCTGCCTCCACGGTGCTGACCGAAGACCTGCTGCCCAAGCTGCGTGGCGGCAAGCAGTCGAGCCTTGGCATCAACCGGTTGTTTACCTTGCTTACGGGTATTGCGGTGCTGGGGATCGCGCTGGTGGTAGTGGATGTGATCAGTGCATTGACCCTGGCGTACAACCTGCTGGTGGGCGGCATGCTGGTGCCGCTGATCGGGGCGATCTACTGGAAGCGTGCAACCACGGCCGGGGCAATCACCAGCATGGGGCTGGGGTTCGTGACGGCGCTGGTGTTCATGTTCAAGGATGGGATGGATGCCAATACGCCGATCTACTACAGCCTGGCTATCGGGTTGGTGAGTTTTGTGGTGGTGAGTTTGATGTCGCGTCGGCCGGTGGGCGCGGTGAATCTGGCATAGGACGTCGCGCCCGGGTAGCGGGGCGGAGGGTCATGGACGACCTGTAGGAGCGGGCCTTGCCCCGCGAAGGCAGCAACACGCCTGGGTCAGCAATAGGCTCTGTAACATCGGCAAGCGCAGGCTTATCCAGCATGGATGCAGCCAGCAAGGGCCCCTTCCGCTCTTACAGCGGCTTACTTTTTTCTTGGAAAAAGTAAGCAAAACCGCTCCCGTCCATCATCCGGCCCTACGCTTCGCTACGGGTCCCCTCATTCCACCCACGCTCCGTGGGGCCACGCCGAACGGGCATCCCTGCCCGTCGGCGCTTTACGGGCCATCCATGGCCCTCCACCCCACTACGCGCAGGTTCCATTCGGCCTCCTGGGGGACGGGAAGATCAAGATCAAGAGCCAAAGCCAAAGCCAAAGCCAAAGCCAAAGCCAAAGCCAAAGCCAAAGCCAAAGCCAAAGCCAAAGCCAAAGCCAAAGCCAAAGCCAAAGCCAAAGCCAAAGCCAAAGCCTTTCAGGGATTTTGTGGGAATGGGGACGGCTGAAAAATCGCAAAAGAATACCGACGCATTGCGCAATGCGTCGGTTTCAGCAGCACGCTAGCGCCGAGGTTGGCGTTTGCGTTGCTCCTCATCGGTAGGGATCGGTACAGGCTGCATGGGTGGCGGGACAAGCCCCAGTGCCACAGCCAGGTCGTGGAGCCAGTTGAACAGATCGTTTCTCATAACTCCCCCTCACGGGTCATCTGCGCGCGAAGTACGGCGGCGGCGCTACAAACTCATCATAGCCCCATGTGCAGCATCACGCCCGGGTAAAAACTTCTCTATTGATTTCAGTCAGGCACGCAGGGCCACCTCGGCATCATCGCTCACCTGCCCCTTCACCGCTTCCTGCACCGCTATCCAGGCACTCAGGTTGGCCCCGCACATGCCCTTGCGCCACATCAGCCAGGTGGTGGTCTGGTCGAACGGCGACTGCAACGGGTGCACCGTGACCCGTTCACGGCCCGGCAGGCTTTCAAGCATCGAGGTCGCCATCAACGCCACACCCGCCCCGGCGATCACACAGGCCAGCATGCTGGGATACGATTCGATTTCCATCACCCGCCCCATCGCCGCACGATCATGGGCGTACCAGGCCTCCAGCCGCATGCGGTACGAGCATCCCTGGCGAAACGTGAACACCGCACGCCCAGCCACATCCCGGGCACTGTGCACCGTCGGGTGGTCGGCCTCGGTGAGCAGCACCAGGGTCTCCTCGCACAAGGGCACCCCGTCGAGCCCGGCCAGGGCCAGCGGTCCATCCACCAGCGCCGCGTCGAGACGCCCGCTGAGCAGCCCTTCGAGCAATTCGCCGCTGGGGGCGGTCTGCACCTGCAGGTTCACCGCCGGGTAAGCTCGGTGATAGCGCGCCAGCAACTCAGGCAGATGAATGGCCGCTGAACTGTACATGCTGCCCAGCACGAAATTCCCCGCCGGCTCGCCCCCCTGAACCGCCGCAAAGGCTTCGTCATGCAACGCCAGCATGCGTGCGCTGTAGTCCAGCAGCACCTTGCCAGCCGGCGACAGCTGCAGGCGCTGGCGCTCTCGCCGAAACAGCTCCACACCCAGTTGCTCTTCCAGCTGGCGCAGGCGCGTGGACAGGTTGGAGGGCACGCGGTGCAGGCGCTCGGCCGCGCGGGTGATCGACCCCTCTTCGGCGACCGCCTGAAAGATGCGCAGTTGACTCAGCTCCACGGTAATTCTCCAAAGCAGAACAAGTTCCTCATCATTATTCAATTTTTATGAAAGTCAACCCGCAGTAGCCTGACGGTCAACGCTCATCGCACAGGAACCCGACCATGTCCTCGACAATGCGCCTGCTGGCCAGCTTCGTTGCCCTGATGATGGCCATGGGCATCGGCCGATTCGCCCTCACCCCGCAACTGCCGCACCTGATCAGCGAAGGCCAGATCAGCCTGACCGCCGCCGGGCTGGTAGCCGCCGCCAATTACCTGGGCTACCTGCTCGGCGCCCTCGACGCGATGTTCGCGCACCGCCCAGCCCAGGTGCGCAAGCGCCTGCTGGCCGGGTTGTGGCTGTGTGTGCTGCTGACCCTGGCCTCGTTCTGGGCCCACGGGTTCTGGCCGCATATGGCGCTGCGCCTGGGTACCGGCATCGCCAGTGCGTGGGTGGTGGTGACGCTCACCGGCATGACTCAGCACCTGGCCGCTCAAAGCCGGCAACCGCGTCTTGGCGCACTGGTGTTCGCCGGCCCTGGCATGGGTATCCTGCTCACGGGGATGCTGGCACTGGGCGCCAATCTGCAGGGGCTGGGTTCGGCACCGCTGTGGCTGATCTACGCCGCCGTGGCGCTGCTGATGCTGCTGGTGATCCAGCCCGCGCTGCCACACCCGCAACCAGTGCCCGCGCACAAGGCCACCGCGCAGGGTGCGACACCCGGCATCGGACGGCTGGGGCTGATCTATGCACTGTACGGGGTGGGATACATCATTCCGGCCACTTTCATGTCACAGATGGCCAGCGCACGTTTTCACGGCCAGTGGCTGGCCGACCTGTTCTGGCCGGCCTTCGGCCTGGCTGCCGCCATGGGTGTGGTGCTGGTCAGCCAGCGCCGCCCGCACCACGGCAGTACGGCGCGCTGGCTGATGGCAACGTTGTGGCTGCAGGCCGCCGGGGTACTGGCCTGCCTGCTGGGCAGCGGCGCCGGCCTGGCGTTGGGTGTACTGCTGTGCGGCACGCCGTTTCTGGCCTGCATGCAGTTGGTGATGCAGCGCTCGCGCGAACTGGCGCCCCACGCCACCCACCGCAATGCCGGCCTGCTGACCACCTGCTTCGCCCTCGGCCAACTCAGCGGCCCGCTGCTGGCGGCGTTGAGCAATCAGTTCAGCGCCAGCCTGCAACCGGCGCTGGTAGTGGCCGCCAGCGGCCTGATCATCGCCGGGGCCCTGCTGTTGCGCCCGGCTACTGGCCGAGCAGGCGCCGCAGACGCCTGCGTACCCACTGCTCGGCACTGACCAGGGTAATGCCCAGCAACACGCAGACGGCGCCCAGGATGAAGTTCAGGCTCAACGGCTCGCCCAGCAGCAATACGCCGAACGTCACCCCGAACAACGGGGTGATGAACGAGAACACCGCCAGGTTGGACGCCAGGTAGCGACGCAGCAGCCAGAACCAGGTCAGGTAGCTGAAGAACGACACCACCACCGCCTGGAACAGCACGCTGCTGATCGATGTGGCGGTCAGGGTCACATGGCCGACCTGCCCGGTCAGCACCGCGATCAGCAGCAGGCCGACGAAGCCGACCATCAGCTGGTAGAACAGGGTCAGGGTAGCCGGTGCCTCCGACAGGCGCGAAGCCCGCACCACGACGGTGGTCGCGCCCCAGGCCATGCCGGCCATCACGCCCATCGCATCGCCCAGCAGCATGCGCCCATCGAGGTTGTCCAGCGACAGTCCGCCGGCAAAGGCCACGGCAATGCCGGCGAACGCCAGCAGGATGCCGAGCCACTGCAGCGGGCGCAGGCGCTCGCTGGGCAGCATGAAGTGCAGCCCCAACGCAGTGAACACCGGCGCGGTGTAGAGGAACACCGACATGTGCGCCGCGGACGTCAGTTGCAGCCCTTCGGCTATCAGCAGAAACTCCAGGCCGAACAGCGAACCGGCCAGCAGACCGCCCTTCCAGGTGGTGCCCAGCTGTTCCCAGCCACCCCGCCAGCACATCAGCAACGCGACCATCAGTGCCGAGATGCCCGAGCGCGCGGCGGCCTGCATCACCGGTGCAATGTCCGGCGCGGCCCACTTGATCATGACCTGCTGGATGCCCCAGATCAGGCACAGGCCCAGCATGACCTGCAGAGCGAAGGTGTCGGTATTCTTACGAAGGGCGCTCAAGGGCGACCCCCATTATCGCGGCACGGCATGGCAGGCTCTCGGCAATAGTGGATCCAGCGCCGATTATCAGGGCCTGCTGCCAGCGATTACCAGCCCGATCAGGCGATTTGTGCCTTTGACGCCACTTCGTCGAAGGTCGCCTCATCCAGTGCATCAGCCTGCTCGTTCAACACCTGGCGCGGATGATCATTGCCCGGGATTGCGCTGTCGATAAGGCTGAGCAGGCGCGAGCCTCGTTGGGTAAGGACGAAGTTCTCGCCATTGCCCCCTTCCTCTTCAGGGCGCGTCTCGATAAAGCCGCGCTCGAACAGCAGCTTCTCGTATTCGCAGGCCTTGGTCTTCAGATGATCAAGCTCCGGCACTGCATCGCCTTTGGCAGCCAGGCCGGCAGCATGCTGCTCGGCATACGGGCGCGGGGTAAAGCTGTGGCCGGCGCCGTTCTGCACTTCGTGCAGCAGGCGCTCCATCAGGTCCCAGTCATAGGTAGTGCTCATCGGTCCAACCTCCAGCAAGGGGATGTAAGGGTGTGACAGGCGCGCGCGGCAGCGGTTCGACTGAACTTTCCGGCCGGCACAGCCCTCCACCGAACACCTTCGCCCGTAATGGAACACGAGGTCCGACCATGAAAACGCTGATGAGCATCACCGCTGCCGCTGCCCTTCTATTTGCCGTGCCCACCTGGGCCTGCACGCTGGAAGAGGCCACGCAGAAACGCGAGGAGCTGGCCAAGGAGGTCAGCAAACTGACGGAGCAGAACCCGCAGAAGGCCAAGGAGATCAATGAAGAACTGCAGGGGATGAAGCTGGGAACCGAGAGCAAGGACCTGCCGGACAAATGCCAGCTGATCGACAAGCGCATGCAGGAACTGAAGGCGGCAGAGAAGAAAGTCTGAATCGAGGATGACGCGTTCGCTGGCAAGACAGCTCCTGTAGGAGCCGGCCTTGCCGGCGAATAGGCCCTGCAACCTTACTCGGCAGCCGGTGCCGGCTTGCGCTTCTTCAGCGGTGCCATGCCGTCCTGGCTCACCAGGGAGGGAGCATTGGGCTTGGGCTTGGCGGTCGGCTTGCGTTTGGCCACCACCTTCTTGTCGGTCTTCTTGTCGGTCTTTTTCTTCTTGACCCCGGCGGCCTTGCCCGACGCCTTGACCTTCTTCGGCCCGGTATAGGTGCCTTTGACTTCCTTGATGGTGCGGCGCTCGAAGCTCTGCTTGAGGTAGCGCTCGATGCTCGACATCAGGTTCCAGTCACCATGGCAGATCAGCGACACTGCCAGACCTTCGTTGCCGGCGCGCCCGGTACGACCGATACGGTGTACATATTCGTCGCCGCTGCGCGGCATGTCGAAGTTGATCACCAGGTCCAGGCCGTCCACGTCCAGGCCACGGGCCGCGACGTCGGTCGCCACCAGCACCTTGGCGCCGCCCTGCTTGAGGCGCTCGATGGCCAGCTTGCGGTCCTTCTGGTCCTTGTCGCCGTGCAGCACGAATGCCTTGATGTCCTTGGCCACCAGGTGCCCGTAGATACGGTCGGCCATCACCCGGGTATTGGTGAAGATGATTGCCTTCTGGTAGGTCTCGTTGGCCAGCAGCCACTGCACGATCTGTTCTTTGTGCTGGTTGTGGTCGGCGGTGATGATCTGCTGGCGGGTGCCGTCGTTGAGCTGGCTGACGGTGTTGAGCATCAGGTGCTCGGGGTCTTTGAGTACCTTGCCGATCATGTCGCGCAGGCCGGCACCGCCAGTGGTAGCCGAGAACAGCAGGGTCTGCTCGCGGTTCGCGCACTCGTTGCACAGACGCTCGACGTCTTCGGAAAAGCCCATGTCGAGCATGCGGTCGGCTTCGTCCAGCACCACCGCCTGCACATGTTCAAGGTGCAGGTTGCCGGCATTGAGGTGCTCGAGCATGCGCCCCGGGGTGCCGACCAGGATGTCCGGCACCTTGCGCAGCATGGCGGCCTGTTCCTTGAAGTCTTCACCACCGGTGATCATGCCGGCCTTGATGTAGGTGAACTGGGCGAAACGCTCGATTTCCTTGAGGGTCTGCTGGGCCAGCTCGCGGGTCGGCAGCAGCACCAGGGCACGGATCTCGACACGGCTCTGCTTCAGGTCCACCAGGCGGTTGAGCACGGGCAGCATGAAGGCGGCGGTCTTGCCGCTACCGGTTTTCGCCGTCACCCGCAGGTCACGCCCTTGCAGCGCCAGGGGGATGGCCGCCGCCTGCACAGGCGTGGGCTCGACAAAGTTCAGTGCGGCCACGGCTTTGAGCAGGCGTTCGTGCAGGGCGAATTGGGAAAACACGGGTGTACCTCGGGCAAGTGCAGAAATTCAGCCATATAGGGTAACGTTTTCCGGCGCTCACGCCGAATTTCTTTTGGCATTGTCACGACTTTCCGCGTTCTAATTGCACTTCCACTCTTTTTGCGGACACCTTTACTAAGGCATGGATATTCAATTGTTCTGGCAAAACGCCCTGGATCTGTGGGGCACCCTCGATCAGCACCCGCTGCTGCACGCCGGCCTGGGCCTGGCGGTACTGCTGCTGGCCGCCCTGGTACTGGGGCGTGTGGCACGCTTCATGATCCTGCACGCCGTCCGGCTGCTGAGCCGCCAGCCGGCCCTGCACTGGCTCAACGACCTTCTGCACAACAAGGTTTTCCAGCGCCTGGCGCAGATGGTGCCCTCGCTGGTGGTGCAGTTCGGCCTCAAGCTGGTGCCGGAGCTCAGCGCCACCAGCCAGCATTTTCTGGGCAACGTGGCGCTGGCGTTCACCATCCTGTTCCTGGTGCTGGCCATCAGTGCACTGCTCGATGCCCTGCTCGATATCTATGCCCGCACCGAACATGCGCGTACCCGTTCGATCAAGGGCTATGTGCAACTGGCCAAGATGGTGCTGTTCGTGTTCGGCGCGATCATCATCGTCGCCACCCTGATCGACCGCTCGCCGCTGTTGCTGCTGTCGGGCCTGGGTGCGATGTCGGCGGTGATCCTGTTGGTGTACAAGGACACCCTGCTGTCGTTCGTGGCCAGCGTGCAACTGACCAGCAACGACATGCTGCGCGTCGGCGACTGGATCGAGATGCCCCAAGTGGGCGCCGACGGCGACGTGGTGGACATCACCCTGCACACGGTCAAGGTGCAGAACTTCGACAAGACCATTGTCTCCATCCCCACCTGGCGCTTGATGTCCGAATCGTTCAAGAACTGGCGTGGCATGCAGCAGGCCGGCGGTCGGCGCATCAAGCGCAGCCTGTTCATCGATGCTGGCGGCGTGCGCTTTCTGACCGATGAAGAAGAGCAACGCCTGGGCAAGGTGCGCCTGCTCACCGACTACATGACCCGCAAGCGCAGCGAACTGCAGGCCTGGAACGAAGCCCAGGGCCCTGTGGCAGCACTGTCGGCCAACCGCCGGCGCATGACCAACATCGGCACCTTCCGCGCCTATGCCCTGGCGTACCTGAAAAGCCACCCGGACATCCAGCCGAACATGACCTGCATGGTGCGTCAGATGCAGACCACCGCCCAGGGCGTGCCCCTGGAAATCTACTGCTTCACCCGCACCACCGCCTGGGCCGATTATGAACGTATCCAGGGCGATATCTTCGACTACCTGCTGGCCGTAATGCCCGAGTTCGGTCTGGGCCTGTACCAGCAACCCAGCGGCAGCGACCTGCGCGCCGGGCTGCTACCGGCCGGTGCCGTTCGCGAGCAACGGGCGTTGAGCACCGAGTCGGCTGAGCCATAGCGAGGCCAGTATCACCGCACCACCGATGAACAGCCGGCCCAGCGGCTCGTGCTGGTTCCAGATCAGCAGGTTGAGCAACAGCCCGACCGGCACATGCAGGTTGTTCATCACCGCCAGGGTGCCGCCTGAAACCAGGCAGGCGCCCTTGTTCCACCAGTACAGCCCCAGCGCCGTCGGGCACAATCCCAGAAACAGCAGCACCAGCCACTGCACGTCGGTGCTGGGCAGATGCTGCGCGTTGCCGAACAGCAGGAAGGCCGGCAGCACCACCAGCAGGGCGCCCAGGTAGAAGTAGCCGAAGCGTCGGTAGTGCGGCAGGTCACTGGGGTAACGGGCAACCAGGTGCTTGTACAGCACCTGACCGGCGGCATAGGTGAAGTTGGCCAGTTGCAGCAGCACAAAGCCCATGAAGAAGTCCGGGCTGATGCGGTCGAAGCGAATCACCGCTGCGCCCCCCACCGCCACCAGTGCGGCCACCAGTGCCCACGGGTTGAAGCGCCGGTTCAGGGCATCCTCGATCAGGGTCACGTGCAAGGGTGTAAGAATGGTGAACAGCAGCACTTCGGGCACGCTCAGCACACGAAAGCTCAAATACAGGCACACATAGGTGATGCCGAACTGCAACGCGCCGATCAGCAGCATGGCCCGCATGAAGCGCGGCTCGACCTTGCGCCAGCGGGTCAACGGCAAAAACACCAGGCCGGCCAGCAGTACCCGCGCCAGCACCGCGAAGTAGCTGTCGACATGCCCGGCCAGGTATTCGCCGATCAGGCTGAAGGAAAACGCCTGGATCAGCGCGACGATCAATAAGTAGCCCATGTATGCCCCCTGATATGCAGGCGGCGACCTTAGCGGTTGACCAACGGGCCGGCAACCGCTTTTGAAAGGCCTGCACTCAAGGTGCCAGCAGGCTCTGATCGGCCGTGATGAACTGGAAGCGTGCGGGGGTGGCGCCAGAGGGCAAGGTCACCGCGATGATCGGCACCAGGATGCCCGTCTGGCTGAAGAAGTCCCGCTGATCCGCCTGCGCCCCCGCCCTTCCGCTCGCGCTCCCGCCAATGTAGAAGAAGGCTTCCATCGGCAATTGCCGACCGATGTTCTGCGGCCACAGGGCCATGCGCACTTCGTTCTGGATGCCACCAAGTTTGGCGCCGGGCAGGTTTCTGGCACGCAGGCTCTGATAGAACGCGATGGCGCCTTCTTTGTTGAGTTCATCGCGAACATTGAAGCCGCACTGGCGTGCATTGATCCGGTTGGCGTTGTAATGCGCCAGCCATTGTTCGGCTGTACCGATGCCCTGCGCCCTGCACTCGCGACTCACCGTGGGATAACCGACATTCTGCCCGCACCCCTGCGATTCTCGCCTGTTGGAATCGGCGTCCACAGGAAACGAGCACAACACACGGGGCTTGTATTGATTGTTGGCGTACAAGATAGGCACGAAGATGAAGCCGTTAGTGTACCCATAGGCCAACCGACTGAACGCAGAGTCGGCGCGCAGGTAGGAGAACGACACGCCCGAGGCGGTAGGGTTCGGGTTCCACGAATGAAACGCCGGGCTGTTCTGCGTAGCGCGCATGAGGATGCCGCTGCACAGAAAGGCCGGCGCGCTGGAGGCGTTACAGTTCTGCCGGGTGTCGCGGTAACGTTCCTGCAGGTGGCGTGCAACCGTGGCTCCGGAAACAGCCGCCGTACCTGCACGGGACTGCAACGCAGCGGCCTGGACCGTTGGCGGCACCGAGCTTGCCTGCGCAAACTCGTCACTGGCAGGCTGCACCGGCGCCCGGTTGGCGCAGGCTGTCATCAGGCTGATCAACAGCAACAGTGTGAACGTGTTCAACATGGTGCCTCCCTGCGCTCGCGCCGGCTTTGAACCCTTGCTTGCGGGTCACGCCTTGCTTGGCGGGCGTTTCGCAGGTTTTCCAGGCACTTTCGCAGGCGCCTCTGACGCCTTCGCAGGTTTTTTCACCGGCACTTTCGCAGGGACCTCAGGCGCCTCCTCAGATGCCGGGGGCACCTCCAGGCTCGGGATATAAAGCAGCCTGGAAAATTGGTAGTCCGAGCCCGTAACCGCTTCAAGCGCATAATTGAGCCACACTGGCTGGCCTCTGTTCTGCTGAAACCAGCTCAGTGGAATTTCAAACTTGGCAGAACCACCCTCCATGGATTTCCACCCCAGGTCCTCATGCCCTGTCATGGTGAAACCTCTTAGACGAACCTTGTGTGAGGGGTGCCATTTGGTATAGGTAACCGTGGCCACGCGAGAACCGCGCGCAAGTTTTGGCGGGTCCAATGGACCTAAACTTTGGACTTCCACCGTATAGTAACGACTCTGCGAAACCACCCATGCTCCGCCATTCCTGCTCAGCGCGAAATTTACCTGTGCCGTTTGACCGGAACTGCTGTACATCAGCGCTTTTGGACAAGAAGAGTACAGCGCTTGCGGCGGGTTTTTGATGACCTGCACGGGCAAATCGAAGATGATACCGGAAGGTTCGACAATTCTTACCCTGACCCTGTCACCGGCGTACATACCGGGTGATATGAGCGTCCTGACTGACAAAGAATCCGTATTGCTGCCGCAGTTGTAGATCCCCCTTATCAGGAAATACCTTCTCGACGGGTCTTGGGGGTAACCGGGATGTTCAATCGAACAGTCGATCGTCGGGGCATCCCAGGCATATAGCTTGGACTCAATTTTAGCAGGCATAGGTACGCATCCTTATATCCGCGAGGCAAGTTACAAACTTTCACTGCGGAAAGTCTGTCCGTCACCTGTATATAAACAGCTAGGCATTCAAGCGCGCACCTGACAAAACTGTCAGTTCTCTATAAACAATCAACCTGGCAATGACAAGTTTTATAACTATCCACAAAAAAGCCCGGTCAAACCAGTGTCTGACCGGGCAGGTACACCCAAAGGAGCAAAGGTGTCAGGCGGGGGGAAAATCGGTACGGCTCAAGCTACCGCAGCCAGCAGCGCCTTGGCCTGGTTCAGGCCTTTTTCGTGGAAGTCGCCGCCCATGTTCAGGCCCTCGGCGTGAATGAACGTCACCTCGTGAATGCCGATGAAGGCCATCACCTGGCGCAGGTAGGGCTCCTGATGGTCGCTACCGGCCCCGGCGTGGATACCGCCGCGGGCCGTCAGCACATAGGCGCGCTTGCCGGTCAGCAAGCCCTGCGGGCCGGTCGGGGTGTATTTGAAGGTGACGCCGGCACGCAGCACATGGTCGAGCCAGGCCTTCAGCGTACTGGGGATGGTGAAGTTGTACATCGGCGCCGCCAGCACCAGTACATCGGCGGCCAGCACTTCGTCGGTCAGTTCGTTGGAACGTGCCAGTGCCTGCACTTCTTCGGCGCTGCGCTGGGCTTCGGGCTTCATCCAGCCACCCAGCAAATGGCTGTCCAGGTGGGGTACCGGGTTCAATGCCAGGTCGCGCACGCTGATCTGGTCGGCCGGGTTGGCCGCCTGCCACTGGCTGATGAAATCACGGGTCAGCTGACGAGACACGGAGTCCTGCAGGCGGGCGCTGCTTTCGATGATCAGTACGCGGGACATGGGTTGCCTCCATCGGCAAGTTCGCTAAGTCGATGGAGGCAAGATTAGAGATTGACCTATCGATAAAAAAGCGTAAAAACTGGGTTAAATCTATCAGTTAACCTGTTTTATTGCGGCTTGCAGTCCAGCGCGATGCGCAGCTTGAGGATTTCGCGGTTGAATTTGGCCGTCACGTCGACGCTCTTTTTAGCCGGTACCTGTATGCGCCGTACCCTCGGGGCCTCCGGGCCGTTGCGGAAGGTGACCTTGCACGTCGCTGCCACATCGCCGTAGTTGTTCAGGCTGATCGAGCCGATGTCACGGTCGGTGTCGTAGGTGGTGTAGTCAAGCTTCACCCCGTCGGTGTTCTTGGTCACGTCGATGGGGTAGGCCAGGGCCGTCAGCGGCAGCAGGGCCAGCAGTGCAACACAGATTTTCTTCATAACGGCGCTCTCCATGAAAGTGCGCCAGCTTAGGACAACAGGAGCCGAAGATGAAAGCGCCGCGCGTTACCCTGGATCAGTGGCGGACTCTGCAGGCGGTGGTCGACCACGGCGGCTTTGCCCAGGCCGCCGAAGCCCTGCACCGCTCCCAATCGTCGGTGAGCTATACCGTGGCCCGCATGCAGGACCAGCTCGGCGTGCCGTTGCTGCGCATCGACGGGCGCAAGGCGGTGCTCACCGATGCCGGCAGCGTGCTGCTGCGCCGCTCGCGCCAGTTGGTCAAACAGGCCAGCCAACTCGAAGACCTCGCCCATCACATGGAGCAGGGTTGGGAAGCCGAGGTGCGCCTGGTGGTCGACGCCGCCTACCCCAATGCCCGACTGGTACGTGCCCTGAGTGCGTTCATGCCGCAAAGTCGCGGCTGCCGGGTGCGCCTGCGCGAGGAGGTGCTGTCAGGGGTCGAGGAAGTGCTGCATGAAGGGGTGGCGGACCTTGCCATCAGCGGCTTCAGCATCCCCGGCTACCTGGGCACCGAATTGAGCGCGGTGGAGTTCGTGGCCGTTGCACACCCCGAGCACAGCCTGCACCGCCTGGGCCGCGAGCTCAGTTTCCAGGACCTGGAGAGCCAGTTGCAGGTGGTGATCCGCGACTCTGGCCGGGCACAACCGCGGGATGTGGGCTGGCTGGGCGCCGAACAGCGCTGGACGGTCGGCAGCCTGGCCACCGCCGCCACCTTCGTCAGCAGCGGCCTGGGCTTTGCCTGGCTGCCACGCCACCTGATCGAGCGCGAACTGCGCGAAGGCGTGCTCAAGCCACTGCCGCTGGACCAGGGTGGCAGCCGTCACCCGCTGTTCTACCTTTACTCGAACAAGGACAAACCCCTGGGCCCGGCCACGCAGATCCTCATCGAGTTGCTGCGCAACTTCGACACTGCGCCGCTGGACGTGCCCTTCGCCGCCCCCGCCCAAGCCTGACAGGTAACGCCCATGGCCTATTTCGAACATGAAGGTTGCACCCTGCATTACGAGGAATATGGCCAGGGCGAGCCCCTGGTACTGCTGCACGGCCTGGGCTCGAGCTGCCAGGACTGGGAATACCAGGTACCGGAGCTGGCCCGTCATTACCGCGTGATCCTGCTCGATGTGCGCGGCCACGGGCGCTCCGACAAGCCTCACGAGCGCTACAGCATCGCCGGCTTCAGCGCCGACCTGCTGGCCCTGCTGGAGCACCTGAACACCGGCCCGGTGCACCTGGCTGGCCTGTCGATGGGCGGCATGATCGGCTTCCAGTTTGCCGTCGACCATCCCCACCGGTTGCGCAGCCTGTGCATCGTCAACAGCGCACCCGAGGTCAAGCTACGCAGCCGCGACGATTACTGGCAATGGTTCAAGCGCTGGAGCCTGGCCCGCCTGCTGAGCCTGGAGACCATCGGCAAAGGCCTGGCCGCACGCCTGTTTCCCAAGCCGGAGCAGGCCGAGTTGCGACGCAAGATGGCCGAGCGCTGGGCGCGCAACGACAAGCGTGCGTACCTGGCCAGCTTCGATGCCATCGTCGGCTGGGGGGTACAGGAACGCCTGGGCCAGATCCGCTGTCCTACGCTGGTCATCAGCGCCGACCACGATTACACCCCGATACAGCTCAAGCAGCGCTACGTCGCGCTTATTCCTCAAGCACGACTGGCGGTCATCGAAGATTCACGGCACGCTACACCGCTGGATCAACCCCGGCTGTTCAACCAGACCCTGCTGCAGTTTCTGGCAACGGCTTCAACCACTTCTCAAGGATCATTGAGTTCATGCTGAAAAAACTTCTGCTTGGCGCCTGCTCGGTCGTCTTCGCCACCAGCCTGATGGCTGCCGAAAAAGCCCCGCACGTACTGCTCGACACCAGCTTCGGCCAGATCGAAGTGGAACTGGACCCGGTCAAGGCGCCCATCTCGACCAAGAACTTCCTCGAGTATGTCGACAGCGGCTTCTACACCAACACCATCTTCCACCGCGTGATCCCGGGCTTCATGGTCCAGGGCGGCGGCTTCACCGCGCAGATGCAACAGAAGTCGACCAAGGACCCGATCCGCAACGAGGCCAGCAACGGCCTGCACAACACCCGCGGCACCCTGTCGATGGCCCGCACCTCCAACCCGAACTCGGCCACCAGCCAGTTCTTCATCAACGTGGCCGACAACGCCTTCCTCGATCCGGGCCGCGATGCCGGCTACGCCGTGTTCGCCAAGGTGGTCAAGGGTATGGACGTGGTCGACCAGATCGTCAACTCGCCTACCACGCGCAAGAACGGCATGGCCGATGTACCGGTCGATCCCGTGCTGATCAAGTCCGCCAAACGCATTGACTGAGCCCGTGTTCACAGGGACGTGAACCACGACCGGCCCGGTCGAGTCAGACAGGAGTTAGAGTTTTGAGGTTGTATCGCTATTTCGAAAAGCTGATCGACATCTTTCGCGAAGCACCGACCGCATCGCCGCCGGGCAAGGTCCTGCCGTTCTATTTCTACTACCTGCGCCAGGTGTGGCCCAGCTTTGCCGCACTGCTGGTGGTGGGGCTGGTGGCTTCGCTCATCGAAGTGGCGCTGTTCAGTTACCTGAGCCGCATCATCGACCTGGCCCAGGGCGCGCCAAACCCTGATTTCTTCAGCGATCACGCCAGCGAGCTGATCTGGATGGTGGTGGTCACGCTGCTGCTGCGCCCGCTGTTCTTCGGCCTGCACGACCTGCTGGTGCACCAGACCATCAGCCCGGGCATGACCAGCATGATCCGCTGGCAGAACCACACCCATGTGCTCAAGCAGAGCCTCAATTTCTTCCAGAGCGATTTTGCCGGACGCATCGCCCAGCGCATCATGCAGACCGGCAACTCGCTGCGCGATTCGGCCGTGCAGGCGGTGGACGCCCTGTGGCACGTGCTGATCTACGCGATCAGCTCGCTGGTGCTGTTCGCCGAGGCCGACTGGCGCCTGATGCTGCCCCTGACCGTATGGATCTTCGCCTACATCGGCGCACTGTGCTATTTCGTGCCCAGGGTCAAGGAACGCTCGGTGGTGTCATCGGATGCGCGCTCCAAGCTGATGGGCCGCATTGTCGATGGCTACGCCAACATCGCCACCCTCAAGCTGTTCGCCCACACCGACTTCGAGCGCCAATACGCCCGCGAAGCGATTCGCGAGCAGACCGAAAAGACCCAGCTGGCCTCGCGGGTAATCACCAGCATGGATGTGGTCATCACCAGCCTCAACGGGCTGCTGATCGTCACCACCACCGGCCTGGCGCTGTGGCTGTGGAGCCAGTCGCTGATCACCGTGGGCGCCATCGCCCTGGCCACCGGCCTGGTGATCCGCATCGTCAACATGTCGGGCTGGATCATGTGGGTGGTCAACGGCATCTTCGAGAACATCGGCATGGTGCAGGATGGCCTCAAGACCATCGCCCAGCCGGTCACCGTCACCGATCCGCCAGATGCTCCGGCGCTGAAGGTCGATCGCGGCGCGGTGCGCTTCGACAACATCGACTTTCATTACGGTCAGGGCAGCCGGATCATCAGCAACCTGACCCTGGACATTCGCCCCGGCGAGAAGATCGGCCTGATCGGCCCCTCGGGCGCCGGCAAGTCCACCCTGGTCAACCTGCTGCTGCGCCTGTACGACCTGGAAAGTGGCCGTATCCTGATCGACGGCCAGGACATTGCCCAGGTGAGCCAGGCCAGCCTGCGCGCACAGATCGGCATGATCACCCAGGACACCTCGCTGCTGCACCGCTCGATTCGCGACAACCTGCTGTATGGCCGGCCGGATGCGACAGAAGAGGAGTTGTGGGAGGCGGTGCGCCGGGCGCGGGCCGATGAGTTCATCCCTCAGCTGTCCGATGCCCAGGGGCGCACCGGTTTCGATGCGCATGTGGGCGAGCGTGGCGTGAAACTGTCCGGCGGCCAGCGCCAGCGCATCGCGATTGCGCGGGTCCTGCTCAAGAATGCGCCGATCCTGATCATGGACGAAGCCACTTCGGCGCTGGATTCGGAAGTGGAGGCAGCCATCCAGGAGAGCCTGGAGACCCTGATGCAGGGCAAGACGGTGATCGCCATTGCGCACCGCCTGTCGACCATCGCGCGGATGGACCGGCTGGTGGTGCTGGAGCAGGGGCGGATTGCCGAGATGGGCACCCATGCCGAACTGCTGGCGCATCAGGGGCTGTACGCACGGTTGTGGCATCACCAGACGGGAGGGTTTGTCGGGGTCGATTGAACACCGCGGCGACGGTATCGCGGGTCAAGCCCGCTCCCCCAGGGATTTCACTGCGCCTGCGGGTGCGGGTGCGGGCTTGGCCCTCAGGCTTGCCTGAAGGGCAGCGCCGTACGCGCCTCCTCGGCATACCCCAGCACCCCCACCCGCTCCTGCGCCAGAAAGTCCTGCACGGCCGCCTTCAACCCCGGATGCAGCAGGTAATGCCAGGACCGCGTGATCACCGGTTCGAACCCGCGAATCAGCTTGTGCTCGCCCTGCGCCCCGGCATCAAAACGCTGCAACCCTTCGGCAATGGCAACGTCCATGCCCTGATAGAAGCACGTCTCGAAATGCAACCGGTCGAACTCCGCCAGGCAGCCCCAATAGCGCCCATACAGGCTGTCACCGCCCACCAGGCTGAACGCCATCGCCACCGCCCGCCCGCCCTGATGCGCCATCACCACGCGGATCGACGCGGGCATGCGTTCGGCCAGCAGGCTGAAAAACGCCCGGGTAAGGTACGGGGCACGGCGGCGCACGGCGTAGGTGTTGGCATAGCATGCGTACACGAAATCCCACTGCGCCTCACTCAGCTCATGGCCGTGGTACCACTGAAACTCGATACCCTGCCCCGCCACCTGCTCGCGTTCCTTGCGCATCTGCTTGCGCTTGCGCGAACTGAGGCTGTCGAGAAAATCCTGGAAGTCCCGATAACCCTGGTTGCGCCAGTGAAACTGACACCCCAGGCGCTCCATCCAGCCCGCACGCCCACGCAATACTTCGTCGCTGGCCGGGTCGGTGAAGTTCACGTGCAGGCCCGACAGCCCCTGTTCGAGCAAAGCATCGCTGACGCCGTCGATCAGCTCACCCGCCGCCTGCGCGTCACCCAGCAGGCGCGCGCCGCTGACCGGTGAAAACGGCACCGCGCACAGCAGCTTGGGGTAGTAGTCGATACCGGCGCGGTCGCAGGCGTCGGCCCAGCCGTGATCGAACACGTACTCGCCGAACGAATGGGTCTTCACGTAGGCCGGCATGGCCGCCCGTACCTGGCCCTGAGCGTCGGTCAGGACCTGGTGGGCCGGTGCCCAGCCGGTGCGCGGGGTGACGCTGGCGCTGTCTTCCAGGCTGCGCAGGAAGGCATGGCGCAGGAACGGCTGGGCATCCGGCACCAGGGCATCCCAGGTGGCGGCGTCGATATCGGCAAGGTGCGGCAGAATTGAGATGGGCATGCGCGCAGTCTGCCCCCTCGTGCGAGCAAAAAAAAGCCCCGCAGGTGCGGGGCGAAGATCTAACGGATGAAGGAGTGTGTTGCAAGGGTAACGCTTAGAACACGTACTGCGCGCGCATCACGAAACCGTCGCCGCTGTCGTCGCCGGCAGCGTTCTGCGCGTTGTCAGTCTTGGCCTTGACGTACACGCCGCTGAGCTTGATCGACTCGTTGGCGTACCAGTTCACCCCCAGGTTGTGCACCTTGGCTTCCACGTCACCGATGTCGGCAAATGCGCCGTTGTTGTCGTCGACGCTCAGGTGGTCGTAGCGGTAGAACACTTCCCACGCGCCAATCTGCTTGTTGGAAGGCTTGATGCTGTCGAACTTGCCGAGTTTGTAGCCACGCGCTTCACCGGTGATGGTGTAGGCCACCTGGCCGTAGTAACCCTTGGCCTTGATGTCGGAGAAGGCCGAGTCGTCTGCCTGAACATCACGCTTGATGTACTCGCCCTGCACCGAGAACGGGCCCAGCGCGTAGGCGGCTTCCAGGCCCCAGGCCTTGTCGGTGTCGTAGGCACCGGCCGGGGTGGTGGCGTTGCCGCCCAGCACCAGGCGGTTGCCGTTGTTGCCGGCGTCCTGGCCACCGTCGGTGCTCACCCCACGCATGCCCAGGCGGCTGCGGATACGGCCGTCGAACGCGGTGTCGGAAAGGTCGCGCTGGGCGTAGTTCAGGCCAACGTGCAGTACGTTGCCGGCCTCGTGCATCGGTGCGAACACACCGCGCAGGTTGAACTGCTTGGAGCTGTCGCCGTCCTTGTCCTGGTTGGTGGCGTCCTTGGCGAACAGGCCGGCCGAACCGTACAGCGAGTCACCGGCGTTACCCGATGCCTGGATACCGAAGCCGCCGTTGTGCGAGTTGGTCCAGTCCACCAGGTCGTAGGCAGCGGTTCGCTCCTGGGCAGTCACCCACTTGGAGCTGGTGGCTTTTTCCAGGCCGAACTCGGGATCGAAGCGACCGACCTTGATCGACACCGGCTTGAAGCCGTTGTAGGCCAGCGACGCTTCGTCGAAGTAACCGTCTTCGGAACGGTTGTCGCCACCGGAGTTATGCGAGAAGTCGTAGGCGATCTGGTAGGCCCAGTCGGTGTACATCACACCGCCCAGTTCCAGGTAGGCACGGCGGAAGTAGCCCGCATCGGCGGTATCGCCGTTCTTGGTGTAGAAACCGTCGAAGCGGCTGTAGTCGGCCTGGACCCGGCCACCCAGCTTGAAGCTGAATTCCTTGTCAGCGGTAGCGACCTCCAGGCCACCCTTGGTCTTGACTACGATATCGGCGCCGTCAGTAGTCACGGTGCCCGCGAAAGCCTGGGCGGTAACGGCCATTGCCAAGGCGCTGGCTGCGAAACCTGCGAAGTGCTTACGGATCATCGAAGGAACTCCCCTACGTTCATAACGTTTATGGTCTTGATTACGTTGAAAAAACACGCGGCTCAGGCCACTTGTGCTGGGGACGAATCTTGGCGGGGGGTTATTTCAGATCAGTGGCTGTTAGATAAATATTTAGTGACAGGGGAACTTTTTACTTCGAATGTGAATAAGACAATCAGCCCCGTTGCAGGGCTGGTTGCGGGGTTTCAGCGCGTTGCCCGGCGCTCGGCGGCCAGCCGCGCCGCAAGGGCCTCGGCCCCCTCCACAGGCGCCGGCGGCAGCGCCTTGAGGGTTGCCTGGGCCAGGCGCAACTGCTTGATGAAGCGACGACAATTGCGACAGAACAGCAGGTGCTGGCGCGTCATCAGGCGCTCGCCCAGGGTCAGTTGCCCGTCCAGGTAATCACTGGAGCAGGCGACCAGTTGCTTGCAGGTCAGCATTGGCCGGTGTCCTCGAAATGTTCCAGGGTCGCGAAGACCTTGAGGCGTGCACGGTGCAGCAGCACACGTACATTGGAGAGCGACAGGTCGAGCAGATTACAGATTTCCACCAGTTCGAGGCCCTGGCGCTCACGCAACAACAGCACACTGCTCTGCAGTTGCGACAGGCTGAGCAGGGTGTGCTCCAGGCATTCGCGCAACTGCTCCTGGCTGAGCAGGGCCTCGGGGCTGTCTTCGTGCCAAGCCGAAGGCGCCAGCAGCCAGTGACCGTCGCTGGCGAAACGCGCGTCGTCGATGCTGCCATGGGGGGCCGGCAGGTCGTCGAGCAGCACCTCGCGGCGGTTTTGCCGGTAACGGGTCTTGGCCGTATTGGCGGTGATGGTCAGCAGCCAGGTCTTGAGGCTGGAGCGGCGCTGGAAGCCCGCCAGACCGCGTACCGCCGCCAGCCAGGCATCCTGCACCACCTCGTCGGCGCCACGTTCGCCGACGATGGCATAGGCCACCGCGCGCATGGCGCCCTGGCAGGTCTGAACCAGTTCGGCGAACGCGCGCTGCTCTCCCGCCAGCAGGCGGTCGAGCAAGCGCTGTTCGTCAGCCGTCACTGGCGTGGGCGATCAACGTTTGCGCAGGATCACGCTGCCGATCGAGTAGCCGGCACCGAACGAACTGAGCACCCCGAGGGCACCCTTGGGCAGGTCGTCCTGGTGCTTGTGCAGCGCGATCACCGAGCCGGCCGAACTGGTGTTGGCGTAGGTATCGAGAATCACCGGGGCCTCCTCGACCAGCGCGTCGCGGCCCAGCAGCTTCTTGACGATCAGGTGGTTCATGCTCAGGTTGGCCTGGTGCAGCCAGAAGCGCTTGACGTCACTGACGTTGAGGTTGTTTTCGCTCAGGTGCTGGCCGATCAGCTCGGCCACCATCGGGCACACCTCGCGGAACACCTTGCGGCCTTCCTGCACGAACAGCTTGTCCGGCGCACCGATACCCTCTTCCGCCGCGCGGTTGAGGAAGCCGAAGTTGTTGCGGATGTTGTTGGAGAACTGGGTCAGCAGCTTGGTGCTGACGATATCGAACTGGTGCGCCGAGGTAGCGAGGTCGGCACGTTCGACCAGCACCGCCGTGGCGGCGTCGCCGAAGATGAAGTGGCTGTCACGGTCACGGAAGTTCAGGTGGCCGGTGCAGATCTCGGGGCTGATCACCAGCACCGAACGGGCCTGACCCAGTTGCACGCTGTTGCAGGCGACCTGAATGCCGAAGGTCGCCGACGAACACGCCACGTTCATGTCGAAACCGAAACCGGCGATGCCCAAAGCCTGCTGCACTTCGATGGCGATGGCCGGGTAAGGGCGCTGCAGGTTGGAGCAGGCGACGATGACCGCGTCGACATCGGCTGCGGTGCGCCCGGCACGCGCCAGGGCCTGTTCGGCGGCGGCCACGCCCATCTGGCAGAGGATCGACGGCTCGTCGTTGCTACGCTCCGGCAGGCGCGGCTTCATGCGCTGCGGATCGAGGATGCCGGCCTTGTCCATCACGAAGCGGCTCTTGATGCCCGAGGCCTTCTCGATGAACGCAGCGCTCGACTCGGCCAGTGCCTGCACTTCGCCCCGTTCGATGGCAGCGGCATTGTCGGCGTTGAACTGCTGCACATAGGTGTTGAAAGACTCGACCAGCTCTTCGTTGGAAATGCTGTTGGCCGGAGTGTACAGGCCGGTGCCGCTGATGACGACGTTATGCACGGTCGTTCCTCTGTTCGGGGCCGCTGCCTGCCGGGCAACGGCCTGTTCTGTCGGTCAAATGGCACGAAAGTACCAATTAATACAGGCAATGCACCCGGCAAGCGGGGCAGTACGCTGTGCTGCATTCTGTAGCTACCGTGGCAGGTACCTGACACGGTAGCGAAGTTCGCCAAGTGTGCCACAAGTTCCGGGGATTAGGCTTCCACCAGACTCCATTGCTTGGCCAGGCGCTTGTCGGAAATCGGTACCTTGGTACCCAACTGCTGGGCAAACAGCGACACGCGGTATTCCTCGATCCACCAGCGGTACAGCACCAGTTGCTCGTCGCGCTTGCCCTCCTGGGCATGCTTGTCGGCACGCGCCTTGTACTGTGCCCACAGACCGCTCAGCTCGCCGCTCCACACGCGGTCCTTCTGCACCTGCGAACCGAGTTTTTCCAGACGCAGCTCCACCGCCTTGAGGTAGCGCGGCAGTTCCTTGAGCCAGATGCCCGGGGTTTCCCGCACAAAACCCGGGTACACCAGGTTGGCCAGTTGCTGCTTGATGTCGTTGAGCGCCACGGCCTGGGCCAGGTCGATCTTGCCCTTGAAGCGCTTCTGCAGACCGTGCCAGAGCTTGAGTATCTCGAGGGTCAGGCGGGCCAGGCGCTCGGCGTGATCGGCCCAGTGGCCGCGCTTGCGTTCGGCCAGCGAAGCAAGCCCGGCACCGTCGCGCGGCAGGCTGCTCTCGCCGTCGAGGATGCAGGTGTCCAGGCTGGCCAGCAGGATGTCCTCGACCAGCGCATCGACACGCCCCAGCTCGCGGTACAGCAGGCCCAGTTCGGTCAGCCCCGGCAGCTTGCCGCGCAGGAACTTCGCCGGCTCGGCCAGTTGCTGCAGCAGCAGCCGCTGCAAGGCTCGGCGGTGCTGGAACTCGGCTTCGGCCTGGGTCGAGAAGCGCCCTTCCTTGACCGTACCGCCCTCTTCCACCAGCGCCGGGTACACCGTCATCGACAGCCCGGCGATCTTCTGCTGGGCGGTCTGGGCCACCTCGGCAAACACCTTGGCTTGCACCGGCTTCTGGGCCTTGGCCGATTGCGGCACGGCCAGCGCGGCCTGGCTGGCAGCAACGAAGCGCGCCGTCAGCTCGGTCAGGTCGCGGCCTTCACCCAGGAACTTGCCCTGGGCATCGACCACTTCGATGTTCATGCGCAAATGGCCTTCCACCTGCGCAGCCGCCTCGGCCCAGGCCTCGTCGCTGACCCGCGCACCGGTCATGCGCAGCAGTTCGCGGCCCAGCGCCTGGGGCAGCGAGCCGTCGGCGAAGGTCATGCGCTGCAAGGCGGCCTTGACGAAATCGGGCACCGGCACGAAGTTCTTGCGCAAGGCCTTGGGCAGGTTGCGTACCAGCGCAATGCACTTGGCTTCCAGCAACCCCGGCACCAGCCATTCCAGGCGCTCGCCCGGCAGGCTGGGCAGCAGCGGCGCCGGCACCCTCACGGTAACGCCGTCGCGGGGGTGGTTGGGTTCGAAGTGGTAGCTCAGCGCCAGGCTCAGGTCGCCGATGCGCAGGGTATCGGGGTACTGCGTGGCGGTGACTTCACTGGCCTCGCGGGCCAGCACGTCCTCTTCGCGCATGATCAGCAACTGCGGGTCTTTCTGGCTGGTGACGCGGTACCAGCTGTCGAAGGTCGCGGTCTGGTGGATCTCGGCCGGCAGGCGCGCCTCGTAGTAGGCGTACAGGGTCTCTTCATCAGCCAGGATGTCGCGCCGGCGGGCCTTGGCCTCCAGCTCGTCCAACTGCTCGAGCAGGCGCGTGTTGGCCGCCAGGCACTTGGCCCGCGACTGGATCTCACCGCCCACCAGGGCCTGACGGATAAACAGCTCGCGCGAGGCCTGCGGGTCGATCGGCCCGTAGTGCACCGGGCGCCGGCCGACCACGATCATGCCGTACAGCGTGACCTGCTCGAAGGCCACCACCTGGCCGCGCTTCTTCTCCCAGTGCGGTTCGAAGTGGTTCTTCTTGATCAGGTGCCCGGCCAGCGGCTCGATCCAGTCCGGCTCGATCTTGGCCACCATGCGCGCATACAGCTTGGTGGTCTCGACCAGTTCGGCGGTCATCAGCCATTGCGGGCGTTTCTTGCCCAGGCCCGAGGACGGGTGTACCCAGAAGCGCCGCTGACGCGCGCCCAGGTAGTCGCCGTCCTCGGTCTTCTGGCCGATCTGGCTGAGCAGCCCGGACAGAATCGCCTTGTGCAGGCGCGGGTAGTCGGCCGGCTCCTTGTTGATGCTCAACTGCAGGTCGCGGCAGATCAGGCTCAGTTGCCGGTGTGCATCGCGCCATTCGCGCAGACGCAGGTAATTCAGGAAATTCTTGCGGCACCAGTTGCGCAGCGGGCTGGCCGTCAGGGCCTGGCGCTGTTCTTCGAAGCCGCGCCACAGGTTGACCAGCGCGGCGAAATCCGAGTCGCTGTCCTTCCACTGCGCATGGGCCTGGTCGGCAGCCTGCTGACGCTCGGGCGGACGCTCGCGGGGGTCCTGCACCGACAGTGCACTGGCCACGATCAGCAGTTCCTGCAGGCTGCCCTGCTTGGCGCCTTCGAGCAGCATGCGGCCCAGACGCGGGTCCACCGGCAGGCGCGCCAGCTGGCGGCCCAGCGGGGTCAGCTGGTTCTCGCGATTGACTGCCGAGAGTTCCTGCAGCAGGTTGAAGCCGTCGCTGATGGCCTTGCCATCCGGCGGCTCGATGAACGGGAAGGCGTCGATCTCGCCCAGGCGCAGGTGCAGCATCTGCAGGATCACCGCGGCCAGGTTGGTGCGCAGGATCTCGGGGTCGGTAAAGGCGGGCCGACCATTGAAGTCGTCCTCGCTGTACAGGCGCACGCAGATGCCCGGTTCGACCCGCCCGCAACGGCCCTTGCGCTGGTTGGCACTGGCCTGGGACACCGCCTCGATGGGCAGGCGCTGCACCTTGGCACGGTAGCTGTAGCGGCTGATGCGCGCCGTGCCGCTGTCGATCACGTAGCGAATGCCCGGTACGGTCAGCGAGGTTTCCGCAACGTTGGTGGCCAGCACCACGCGCCGCCCCGGATGGGACTGGAAGATCTTCTGCTGCTCGGCCGGCGACAGCCGTGCATACAACGGCAGGATTTCGGTGTGGCGTAGCTGTGCCTTGCGCAGCATCTCGGCGGCATCGCGAATTTCGCGCTCGCCGGGCAGGAACACCAGCACGTCGCCCGGGCCCTTGCCGATGCTGCGCTCATGGGCGGCAATCTCGTCGAGGGTGGCCAGGATCGCCTGGTCGACGGTCAGATCGTCCTCGACGCGGTTGCCCTCCTCGTCCTGCTCGCTGGTCAGCGGCCGGTACCAGGTCTCGACCGGGTAGGTACGCCCGGACACCTCGATGATCGGCGCATCGTTGAAGTGCCTGGAAAAGCGCTCCAGGTCGATGGTCGCGGAGGTGATGATGACCTTGAGGTCGGGGCGCCGCGGCAGCAGGGTCTTGAGGTAGCCGAGCAGGAAGTCGATGTTCAGGCTGCGTTCGTGGGCTTCGTCGACGATGATCGTGTCGTAGCGTTCCAGAAAGCGGTCGTGCTGGGTTTCGGCCAGCAGGATGCCGTCGGTCATCAGCTTGACCAGGGTGTTGGCATCGCTCTGGTCTTCGAAGCGCACCTGGTAGCCGACCAGCGCGCCCAGCGGCGTACCCAGCTCTTCGGCCACGCGGGTGGCCACGCTGCGCGCGGCAATCCGGCGCGGCTGGGTGTGGGCGATCTGGCCATGCTGGCCGCGGCCCAGTTCCAGGCAGATCTTGGGCAACTGGGTGGTCTTGCCCGAGCCGGTTTCGCCCGCGATGATCAGCACCTGGTGGGCGGCCAGCACCTTCTTGATTTCGTCACGCTTGGCCGCGATCGGCAGGCTGTCGTCGTAGTGGATGCGCGGCACGCTGGCCTTGCGCGCGGCGACCTGATCGCAGGAGGCCTGTACCCGGGCGGCCCACTGGGCCAGCTTGGCCTCGTCTGGGCGCTTGCGCAGGTCATGCAGTTGCCGACGCAGGCGATGGCGCTCGGCGATCATGGCGTGGTCAAGGTTTTTCAGCAGTTGCTCGATGGCGGCGTTCTGGTCAGTCATGACGTCTTTTTAATAATGCAGGTGAGCCTGCTTTCACATGATCGGCGTAGTTTGGTCGGGGATTGTCGCAGATTTGCCCTGCCACGGCACGGTTCGCCATGCAGGGCCATTGTTTAGCCATTGATTAACTGAAGGTATACAAAGGCCGATTTAATGAACCTTCCCACGCGTGGGAGTATCCGTGCATGACTTTGCCAGCGTGTACGCCCCGCCCCCTGATGCGCCCTTCGTTCCCGAAGGTGCGGGCGCGCCCCGGTGAAAATCCGCTGTTCAATAGCATCCTCGCGTTCTGGGCCTTGTGGCATTGCCGCCATGCCCGCCCACCAGATACCGCCCTCGCACCCCACTGATACCGCTGGCCCGGTTGCGGCCAACCCTGTCGACCGATCGACGTGCCCACTGGCGCGCGATCCTGTACGCCGTCACGGCGTAAGCGAGTGCACCATGCAGTTTGCCCCTGTTTCCGAGGCCGAGGATTTCCTGGCCGCCAACCCCGATATCGAGATGATCGAGTTGTTCATCCTCGACGCCAACGGCGTGCCCCGCGGCAAGCTGCTGCACCGCGAGGAACTGCTGGCCGTGTATGAAAGCGGGCGGCCGCTGCCCAGCACCATCCTCGGCCTGACCCTCAATGGCGACGATGTGGAGAACTCGGGGCTGGTGTGGGACGTGGGCGATATCGACTGCCGCGCATACCCGCTGGCCGGCAGCCTAGTGCGCATGCCGTGGCGGCAGATCCCCACGGCGGCAGTGCAGGTGAGCATGCACCTCAGCGAAGGCCTGCCGGCCACCGTCGCCGATCCACGCCAACTGCTGGCCAAGGTGATCGACGCGCTCAAGGCCGATGGCTATGAGCCGGTAATGGCCTGCGAGCTGGAGTTCTACCTGCTCGACCAGAAGCGCGATCACCTGGGCCACCCGCAACCGGCACTGGATACCGACGGCGGTCGCCCCCGCGCCACCCAGGTATACGGCCTGCGCGAGCTGGAGCAGATCGAACCGTTTCTGGCCGACCTGTACAGCGCCTGCAAGGCCCAGGGCATCCCTGCGCGTACCGCGATTTCCGAATACGCCCCCGGCCAGGTGGAGATCACCCTGGAGCACGGCGACGCCTTGCTGGCCATGGACCAGGCGGTGCGCTACAAGCGCCTGGTCAAGGGCGTGGCACACAAGCACGGCATGCAGGCCTGCTTCATGGCCAAGCCGTTCGAGCACCTGGCCGGCACCGGCATGCACATGCACGTGAGCCTGGCCGACGCCGCCGGCCACAACCTGTACGCCAGCGAAGACAAGGCCGGCACGCCCCTGCTGCGCCAGTCGGTGGGCGGCATGCTGGCCATGCTGCTCGACTCGCTGCTGCTGTTCTGCCCCAACGCCAACTCCTATCGCCGCTTCCAGGCCAACAGCTATGCACCGCTGGCGCCGACCTGGGGTGTGGACAACCGTACCGTGAGCCTGCGCGTGCCCGGCGGGCCGGCCAATACCCGACATATCGAACACCGCATCTGCGGCGCCGATGCCAACCCGTACCTGGCAGCCGCGGCCATTCTGGCCAGCATCCACCATGGCATCCGCCAGCAACTGGACCCCGGCGCCCCGGTGCAGGGCAACGGCTACGCCCAGGCCAAGACGCTGCTGCCCACCGACTGGCTGACCTCGCTGACCGCGCTGGAGCGCTCCAGCTGGGCGCGCGAAGCGTTCGGCGAGGCCTTCCTCGGGGTGTACCTGGCGGTCAAGCGCGCCGAGTACCGACAGTTCATGGCCGAGGTCGGCGAGCAGGACTGGCGCTGGTACCTGACCCAGGCCTGAGCCCCCTATTCTTCAAGGAACACACCCATGAATGCAGCCCTCAACCACGGCACCGCCCAGCGCAGCGCCTCCTACTACACCGCCAGCCTGAACGACACCACCCAGTACCCGACCCTGCAGGGCACGGTCGAGGTCGACGTGGTGATCATCGGTGGCGGCTTCACCGGCGTGGCCAGCGCGGTGGAACTGGCCGAGCGCGGCCTGAAGGTGGCCATCGTCGAAACCAACCGTATCGGCTGGGGCGCCAGCGGGCGCAACGGCGGCCAGGTCACCGGCAGCCTGTCGGGTGACGAGGCCATGCGCAAACAGATGCGCAAGCGCCTGGGCGATGACGTGGACGATTTCATCTGGCAACTGCGCTTTCGCGGCCACGACATCATCCAGCAACGGGTCGAACGCTACGCCATCGACTGCGACCTCAAGCACGGCCACCTGCACGCGGCCATGAAGCCTGCGCACATGACCGAACTGCAGGCCTTCGCCGACGAAGCCCAGCGGCGCGGCATGGGCGAGCAGGTGCAGATGCTCGACCGCGAGGCGGTGCGCCAGCACCTGGACAGCCCGTTGTACCTGGGCGCGCTGAAGAACCTGCGCAACCTGCACCTGCACCCGCTCAACCTGTGCCTGGGCGAGGCGCGGGCGGCGCACCAGCTGGGCGCGCTGATCTTCGAAAACTCCGAAGTGCTGGAGATCGTGCATGGTGACAAACCTGCGGTTGTCACGGCCAAGGGCCGGGTCAACGCACGCCAGGTGATGCTGGCCGGCGACGTGTACCACAAGCTGGAAAAGCCCCAGCTCAAGGGCAAGATCTTCCCGGCCATGGGCGGCATCGTGACCACCACCCCACTGGGCGAGCTGGCCCGCAAGCTCAACCCGCAGGACCTGGCGGTGTACGACTGCCGCTTCGTGCTCGACTATTACCGCATGACCGCAGACGGGCGCCTGCTGTTCGGTGGCGGGGCCAATTATTCGGGACGTGATTCGCGGGATATCGCGGGGGAGCTGCGCCCGTGCATCGAGGCAACCTTTCCGGCGCTCAAGGGCGTGCCGATCGAGTTCCAGTGGAGCTGCGCGATGGGCATCGTGGTCAACCGCATTCCGCAGTTGGGCAAGCTGTCGGACAACGTGTGGTACTGCCAGGGGTATTCGGGGCATGGCATTGCCACCAGCCACATCATGGGCGAGATCATGGCCGAAGCGATCACCGGCACATTGAGCCGATTCGATACCTTTGCCGGCTGCAGCCACATCAAGGTGCCGATGGGCGATGTGCTGGGCAATCCATTGCTGGCGGCGGGGATGTGGTACTACCAGATGCTTGAGAAGCTGCGTTGAGGCATTCGCCGGCAAGGCCGGCTCCTACAGAATTTGCGGTGTTCACATACCCTGTAGGAGCCGGCCTTGCCGGCGAACGAGTGCAGCACGATCCACACGAAGATCAGGCGATCTTCTTGAGGCCCAGCTTCTTCAACTCTTCATCGCGCAACTCGCGCCGCAGGATCTTGCCCACGTTGGTGGTCGGCAAGGCATCGCGGAACTCGATCAGGCGCGGCACCTTGTACGCCGTGACATTGGCGCGCATGTGCTCCATCACCTGGTCCTTGGTCAGGGTCACACCCGGCCGCGCCACGATGAAGATCTTGATCAGTTCGCCCGATTTCTCGTCCGGCACGCCAATGGCGGCGCACTGCAATACGCCCGGCAGGGTCGCCAGCACGTCTTCGAGTTCGTTCGGGTAAACGTTGAAGCCAGACACCAGAATCATGTCCTTCTTGCGGTCGACGATGCGCATGTAGCCATCGGTCTGGATCACCGCGATATCACCGGTCTTGAGCCAGCCGTCGGCATCCAGGATCTCGGTGGTCGCCTCTTCGCGCTGCCAGTAGCCCTTCATCACCTGCGGGCCCTTGATGCACAGCTCGCCGATCTCGCCCAGCGCCAGCTCCTTGCCATTGTCGTCGATCACCTTGCACAGGGTCGACGGCAGCGGAATGCCGATGGTACCGATCTGGTTGTGCTCGGCCGGGTTGACCGCCGCCACCGGGCTGGTCTCGGTCATGCCGTAGCCTTCGCAGATGGAGCAACCGGTGACGCTCTTCCAGCGCTCGGCCACCGCCACCTGCAGGGCCATGCCGCCCGACAGGGTGAGCTTGAGCCCCGAGAAGTCCATCTTGCGGAAGGTCTCGTTGTTGCACAGGGCCACGAACAGGGTGTTCAGGCCGACGAAGCCGGTGAACTTCCACTTGGACAGTTCCTTGACCATCGCCGGCAGGTCGCGCGGGTTGCTGATCAGGATGTTGTGGCTGCCGATCAGCATCATCGCCATGCAATGGAAGGTGAAGGCATAGATGTGGTACAGCGGCAGCGGCGTGATCAGGACCTCGCAGCCCTCGCCCAGGTTCGAGCCCATCAGCGCACGGCATTGCAGCATGTTGGCCACCAGGTTGCGGTGGGTCAGCATCGCACCCTTGGCCACACCCGTGGTGCCACCGGTGTACTGCAGCACGGCGACATCGCCGCTGTCGGGGCTGACTTCGTTGACCGCCTTGCCCTGCCCCTTGGCCAGCGCATCGTTGAACTTGACGGCCTTGGGCAGGTGGTAGGCCGGCACCATCTTTTTCACGTACTTGATCACACTATTGATCAGCAGACGCTTGAGCGGTGGCAGCAGGTCGGCCACTTCGGTGACAATGATGTGCTTGACCTGGGTCTTGGGAACGACCTTTTCGGCCAGGTGGGCCATGTTGGCCAGGCACACCAGCGCCTTGGCACCGGAATCGTTGAACTGGTGTTCCAGCTCCCGCGCGGTGTACAGCGGGTTGGTGTTGACCACGATGAGCCCGGCGCGCATCGCACCGAAGACGGCCACGGGGTATTGCAATACGTTTGGCAGTTGTACCGCGATGCGGTCACCGGGCTGCAGGTCGGTATGCTGCTGCAGGTAGGCGGCAAACGCCCCCGACAGCTCATACAGCTCGCCATAGGTGAGGGTCTTGCCCAGGTTGCTGAACGCCGGCTTGTCGGCGAAACGCTGGCAGGACTGCTTCAATACCGCTTGAATGTTCGGATACTCATCAGGATTGATTTGCGAGGCAACCCCGGCTGGGTACTTATCCTTCCAAAAGTGTTCGATCATGGAAGCCCACTCCTCCAGCAACAGCGAAATCTTCTCCGCAGTCGACGCGATTATTATTGATATGTGATGACGGATTGCTACAAACCGAAGCATCAGAAGCGCGCCGAGAGTAGCAGCTTTGCCAGAGGGCGCCTAGAGCCAAAGTGGGCCGCAAAGTCACATAAATGACTAACGAATACCCAGTAGTCATTTTTAGAGTAAAGGGTCTATTCAGCAAAAGCTTCGCCGGCAAGGCCGGCTCCTACACGGCAAAGTAGGAGCCAGCCTGGCCGGCGAATGGCTTTCAGGCGATATCGCGCAATTCCCGGCGCAGGATCTTGCCCACCGGGGTCATCGGCAGCGAATCGCGCAGCACGATCTGCTTGGGCACCTTGTAGCCGGTGAAGTTGGCCTTGCAGTAGGCCTTGAGCTCCTCGACGCTCACGCCGCCATCGCGTGGCACCACGAACAGTTTCACCGCCTCGCCGGAACGCTCGTCCGGCACTCCGATGGCCGCGCAGTTGGCCACCTTGGGGTGCGCCATCACCACGTCCTCGATCTCGTTGGGGTACACGTTGAAGCCCGACACGATGATCATGTCCTTCTTGCGGTCGACGATGCGCGTGAAGCCGTCCGGGTCGATCACTGCAATATCGCCGGTCTTGAGCCAGCCCTGCGCATCGAGCACCTCGGCGGTGGCGTCCGGACGCTGCCAGTAGCCCTTCATCACCTGCGGCCCCTTGATGCACAGCTCGCCGCGCTCGCCCAGGGCCAGCTCGTTGCCGTCATCATCGATCACCTTGTACGCGGTATCGGGCAGCGGTATGCCGACCGTACCCAGGCGCGCCTGCTGGCCGTAGGGGTTGGTGCTGGCCACCGGCGAGGTTTCGGTCAGGCCATAGCCTTCGACGATGCGACACCCCGTGATGCTCTCCCAGCGCTCGGCAGTGGCCTTGACCAGCGCCGTGCCGCCGGAGTTGGTGACCTTCAGCGAGGAGAAGTCCAGGTGCTTGAAATCCGGATTTTCCATCAGTGCCACGAACAGCGTGTTCAGGCCCAGCAATGCCGAGAAGCGCCACTTTTTCAGCTCTTTGACAAAGCCCGGTATGTCGCGCGGGTTGGTGATCAGCACGTTGTGATTGCCGGTGACCATCATGCACATGCAGTTCGCGGTGAAGGCATAGATGTGATACAGCGGCAGCGGCGCGATCATCACCTCCTGGCCTTCCTTGATCATCCTCTGCCCGTCCGGCCCCAGCTGCGAAAAGCACGCCAGCACCTGCAGCATGTTGGCCACCAGGTTGCCGTGGGTGAGCATCGCGCCCTTGGGCAGGCCGGTGGTGCCGCCGGTGTACTGCAGCACCGCCACGTCATCGAGCGTCACCTGCACCGGCTTGAGCGCATGGCCACGGCCCTGGCGCATCACCTGCCGGAACGGCACCGCCTGGGGCAGGTGATACGCCGGCACCATCTTCTTGACCCGCGCCACAACGGTGTTCACCAGCCAGCCCTTGGCCAGCGGTAGCAGGTCGCCCATCTTCGCCTCGATCAGCACCTCGATGCCGGTATCGGGCAGCACCTCCTGCACCAGCTTGCCGAACATGTTCAGGTACACCAGGGCACGGGCGCCGGAGTCCTTGAACTGGTGGCGCATCTCGCGCGCGGTGTACAGCGGGTTGGTGTTGACCACGATCAGCCCGGCGCGCATCGCGCCGAACACCGCAATCGGGTACTGCAGCACGTTGGGCATCTGCACCGCGATGCGATCACCCGGGACCAGGTCGGTGTGCTGTTGCAGGTAGCCGGCAAAGGCCGCGGACTGGCGATCCAGATCGGCGTAGGTCAGGGTGACGCCCAGGTTGGTGAACGCCGGGCGGTCGGCGAAGCGCTTGCAGGAGCGCTCGAACACCTCCAGCACCGACTTGTAGACAGTCAGGTCGATATGTGAGGGCACGCCCGCGGGGCGCTTGTCATTCCAGAAGTCAGCTTGCATTTATTCTTGTCCTCATTCCTGAGCCTGTGGGCTGCCTGCATGCAGAAAATCGCATCGTGTGCCGACGTTAGCAGTTAAGCCGCAAGGGGCAAACATGCCAAGACCTGTCATTAACATTCTGAATCTTGTTGCCATCATCCGTTCAATTACACAAATGGGCTATACACTTGCAGGATCAGCCACTTGCGCAAGGGAACCGCCATGAACCACGACGTGTTCTGGCTGCCGGCCAGCAACCATTGCAGCCTGCATGTGTATCAATGGCTGCCCGCCGCGCCGATCCGGGCCGTGGTGCTGCTGGCCCATGGCATGGCCGAGCATGCCGGGCGCTACCAGCGCCTCGGGCAGGCACTGAGCGCTGCCGGCTTCGCGCTGTATGCCCACGACCAGCGCGGCCACGGGCGCACCGCCGAACACGGCACCCTGGGGCTGTTCGCAAGCCACCAGGGCTGGGACAGCGTGGTCAACGACCTGGCCAGCCTGGCCCAGCACATCGGCCAGCAGTACCCGGGCGCCCCGCTGTTCCTGTTCGGCCACAGCATGGGCAGCTACATCGTCCAGGCCTACCTGCTGCACCACAGCGCCAGCCTTCAGGGGGCGGTGCTCAGCGGCTCCAACTTCCAGCCACCGGCGCTGTACCGCGCGGCCTGCGTGATCGCCCGCCTCGAAGCCTGGCGCCAGGGCCCGCTGGGACGCAGCGCCCTGATCGACTGGCTGTCGTTCGGTTCGTTCAACAAGGCGTTCAAGCCCAACCGCACGGCCTTCGACTGGCTCAGCCGCGACAGCGCCGAGGTCGACGCCTACGTGGCCGACCCGCTGTGCGGGTTTCGCTGCACCAACCGCCTGTGGGTCGACCTGCTGATGGGCCTGGAACACATCAGCCAGCCGCGGCACCTGGCACAGATCGATCCCAACCTGCCGATCCTGGTGATGGGCGGCGAATGTGATCCGGTGAGCGCCGGCAAGCGTCTGAAGGATCTGGTCGGCGCCCTGCGCCTTGCCGGCAATCAGCGCGTGCAATTGCAGCTCTACCCGCAGGCACGCCATGAACTGCTCAACGAAACCAACCGTGACGAGGTGACGGCGGCGCTCATCGCCTGGCTCGAGCAGGCGCTGACCCAGGGCCGCCCGGCCCGCAGCGAGTGATACAGTACGCACCTTGTCCGAACCTTGAAGGAAACAGCCTGCATGACCCAGGTCACCAACACGCCTTACGAAGCCCTCGAAGTGGGCCAGACCGCCAGCTTCAGCAAGACGGTCGAAGAACGCGACATCCAGCTGTTCGCCGCGATGTCCGGTGACCACAACCCGGTGCACCTGGATGCCGAATTCGCGGCCAGGAGCATGTTCAAGGAACGCATTGCCCACGGCATGTTCAGCGGCGCGCTGATCAGTGCCGCAGTGGCCTGCGAACTGCCCGGCCCCGGCACCATCTACCTGGGCCAGCAGATGAGCTTCCAGAAGCCGGTGAAGATCGGCGACACCCTGACCGTGCGCCTGGAAATCCTCGAGAAGCTGCCCAAGTTCCGCGTGCGCATTGCCACCCGCGTGTTCAACCAGCACGACGAACTGGTGGTGGACGGCGAAGCCGAGATCCTCGCCCCGCGCAAGCAGCAGAGCGTCGACCTGGTGAGCCCGCCGCCGATCACCATCGGCTGATAGCGGCCCATGGCGCTGGTGACCGAGCACCTGCAGGCGGGCGGCCTGGTCGAGGCCTACTGGGTCAGGGCCAGCGCCGCCAGCTTTCCGCGTCATGCCCATGACGAGTATGTGCTGGGCGTTAACCTGAGCGGTTGCGAGCAGATCTGGCTGGACGGACGTGAGCTGCAGGCGGCGCCGGGTCAGGTGACCCTGTACAACCCGCTGGCGGTGCAGGCCTCCACCTTCGACCCGGCAGGCGTGGAGTACATCAGCCTGCACCTGGCACCCGAGGCGATTGCCCGGTTGGTCAGCCAGAACAACCTGAACAGCCCGCTGTTCGAGCAAGGCGTGTTCGACCAGCCTTCGCTGTGCCAGGCTATCGTGGCCTTCGCCCGTGCGCCGGCACACTCCGGCCATCAGGAGGAAGCCTTGTTGGCCCTGCTGGCGCAATGGCTGGAGCAGTCGCCCGGCAGGCCCGGCGAATACAGCCACGCATTGGCCCAGGCACTGCAGTTCATGCGCCAGCACCTGGGGCACAAGCTTGAGCTGGACGAGCTTGCGCAGGTGGCCGGGTTGAGCAAGTACCACTTCGTGCGCAGCTTCAAGAAGGCCACAGGGCTGGCACCGCTGCAGTACCACATGCAACTGCGCCTGATCGAGGCACGCCGTTGCCTGCGCGCCGGCCTGCACCCGCTGGATGTGGCCCAGCTTCTGGGCTTCTACGACCAGAGCCATTTCATCAACAGTTTTCGCCGGGTAATGGGCGCCACGCCCCATCATTACTGGCAGGCGTTCAAGCCTTCATAAAGCAAAAGAGCTGCTGGCGCAGCCCTGACCGGTCAATGCGGCAAAAAGCCTGCCGTCCCGTCCTTGGAACGTTTTGCCGTGCGTTTTTCCTTGGCGGTTTTGGCGGGTTTCTTCTTGACCGATTTTTTCGCATCCAGACCTTTCATGACAGGCCCTCCGCTGAGCGCGACACCTGCTTGCCGGTGACCGACTGATTATAGACCCGCCCCGGCGACCGGCGCGGCGAGGATGAATTCGCGGTAGCCCGATACGATCACGTACACCGCGAAATAGCAGAAGATGCCCGCCGAGGCCAGGTACGACCAGGTCAGCAGACGGTCGCCCAGCAGGCGCCCGCCGTGGCTGGCCAAGGTGCACAGCGACGCGCACCACAGCAGCCCGGCAATGAAGAACCCGCTGAGAAACAACCCGGCCTCGAGCATGCCGCCTGCGCCGGAGCGCGAGATCAGCACCCCGCCGACCGCGGCAAACCACAGGATCGCGCTGGGCGAAGACATGGCCAGAAAGATGCCGCGCAGAAACTCGCGCCAGGGCGATTCGCGCACCACCTGCTGGCTGGTGTCCATATGCGCATTGCCGCGCCAGGCGGCCAGCAGCATCTTCAGTGCAAACCACACCAGCAAAAGCGAACCGCCCACCCACAACACCCAGCGCACGCTGGTGAACTGCAGCAGCACGGTCATGCCGAGCAATGCCGCCACGGCATAGATCAGATCCCCCACACAGGTGCCCAGCCCCAGCCAGAAGCCCTGCAGAAAGCCGCGCTGCATGGCCAGGGTGATCATGGCGATATTGGCCACGCCGATATCCAGGCACAACGACAGGCTGAGAAGAAATCCGTTGGAAAATGGCATGAACGCTCGACTACCGACGATGAAGGGCAGGCGCCATTAGACTCAGTGAGGGAGGGTGGTGTATTGGAAGAAATTGCCGTGCTCAGGCCCGCGCGGCCCGCTCGAAGACCTCATCGGCCCATTGATTGAGACTCTTGCCTGCAGCCTGCGCCGCGATGCTGGCAGCGGCGTGCACCTCTGGCCGGATACGCAGCATCACCTTGCCAGAAGCCGGTTTCTCGGGAGCGATGCCCTGTTCAGCACAATCGGCCAGGTAGTCTTCAAGCGCCAGGCTAAACGCTTCATGCAGCGCACTCACGGAGCTTGCGTGAAAACTGATGATGTCTCGAACCCCGAGTACCCGCCCGACGAAGATATCGTCGCGTGCGTCGTATTCGACACGAGCCGAATAGCCCTTGTAAGTCATGCTGCTCATACCTGAACTCCTGCCCGCGAGAGAAATTCACGGGCTTCTTCAACCTGATATCGCTTGGCCTCTTTGCCTGGGTGCGGGCGGTGGCAGCGCCACTGCTGATCGCCCAGCACCAGCTTGAGCCTTGAGCCCTCACGCTCGATGACCCGCCCCCCAAGATGGAGAACCAGCGCTTCAATATCGGAGAAGACCACAGAAGAAAGGGTCGGTATCCGAAAAATGGCATGAGGGTCTTTCGATATCGATTGTTCATCGGAAAATGCTATCAAAATAAGATAGCATTTTTTCCAAAGGAGTCATTCAGGACCTTTCAGTGACCCGCCAGCACCTGCGCATAGCGCTCCCGGTCGATATTGGCGCCACTGAGCACCACTGCCACCTTGCGCCCCTGCTGGCGCTCGCGCTCCTGCAGCAACGCCGCCAGCCCCGCCGCACCGGCGCCTTCGGCGGTGTTGTGCGTGTCTTCGTGGAAGATGCGCATGGCGTTGGCGATTTCAGGGTCGCTGACGCGCACCACCCGCGCCGCGCCCTGGCGGATGATCTCGAACGCCTCGGGCAAGGGCATGCGGCATGCCATGCCGTCGGCGAAGGTGTTGGCGGTTTCGGTGGTGACGATGCGGTTCTGCTCGAAACTCGAGGCAAAGGCATCGGCCTCGGTGGACACCACCCCGACGATCTCGGTGTGCAGCCCCAGCAGGTCACGGGTACGAATCAGCCCGCAGATGCCCGAGCCCATGCCGATCGGCACGTACACGCAGTCCAGCGCCGGTACGGCCTCGAACAGCTCCAGCGCGTAGGTGGCCACGCCGCGGATCAGGTCCGGGTGGAACGGCGGCACGCTTTCATATCCGTGCACCTGCGCCAGTCGCGCCGCCTCGGCCCGCGCCAGGTCGAAATCGGCGCCATGCTCCACCAGTTGCGCACCCAGCGCGCGCATGGCGGCATTCTTTTCCCGCGAGTTGCCCTCGGGCACCACGATGATGATCGGCAACCCGGCACTGCGCGCCGCCAGCGCCAGGCTCTGCCCGTGGTTGCCACGGGTGGCGGTGACCAGCCCGCGCACCGTGGGTGAGCGCGCCAGCAGCGCCTGCACGTACAGCAGCCCGCCGCGAACCTTGAAGGCACCGGTGGGCGCGTGATTCTCGTGCTTGACCCACACCTGGCAGCCCACGCGTTCGGCCAGGCGCGGCCAGGCGTACTGGGGCGTGGCAGGAACGCGGGTGTGTACCAGGCGGGCAGCGTCGCGCAGGGCGGACAGGTCGAACATGAGGCACCTCGATGGCCAGGGGAATTGACCTGATCCTAGTCGCGCCGCATTGTATGGGTGAACCCTTATATTGCATGGCCAACAATAAATGTGGACCCCCACCCTAGGCGACACCTCCCTGCCCCGCTACCTCGAACTGGTCGAGGCGATTGCGCGGGCGATCGAAAGCGGCGAGCTGAAAGTGGGCGAGCGCCTGCCGCCGCAGCGGCGCCTGGCCTGGAACCTGGGCCTGAACCCCAGCACCACCCAGCAGGCGTACCGCGAGGCAGCGGCCCGGCATCTGGTGTCCGGGGAGGTAGGGCGAGGCACCTACGTGCTGGCGGGCAGCAAGGAAGCCACGCTGTTCCGCCTCAAGCAACCCGGCCAGCAAGCGACGCAGATCGACCTGTCGACCAATGTGCCGGTGGCCGACGACAGCAGCCCCGACCTGGCGCATGCCTTGCGCCATCTGCTGGAACAAGGCCCTGCCGGCCAGCTCGAGCATTACCTGGGTGCCGAACAGTTGCTGCGCGGGCGCCTTCAGGGCGCCGCCTGGCTGCGCCGGCGCGGCCTGCAACTGGACGAGCGCCAGGTGCTGCTGTGCGGCGGTGCCCAGCTGGGGTTGTTCAACGTGCTGCTTTCGCTGTGCCAGCCAGGAGACGCCGTGATGGTCGAGGCCTTGACCGCACCCGGCATCAAGGCGGCCTGTCGACAGTTGCGCCTGCCGTTGCACGAGGTTGCGCTGGACGGCCAGGGCATCCTGCCCGACGACCTGGACCGTGTCGCACGTGCCACCGGCGCGCGGGTCGTGGTGCTGACGCCGACCCTGCAGAACCCCACCGGCGCCTGCATGGGCGCTGCGCGCCAGGCCGCCATTGCCGCAGTGATCGAGCGCCATGCCCTGACCCTGATCGAGGATGATGTCTACGGTGCCCTGGCCGATACCCCGGCGCTGCTGGCACAGGTGGGCGGGCGCGGCGTGCTGGTCACCAGCCTGTCGAAGAGCGTCGCGGCCGGTTTGCGCCTGGGCTGGATCGTCGGCAGCGCCGAGTTGCTGGCGCGCATCGACCCGCATGCCCAGGCAACACACTGGCCGGTGTCGCCGCTGGACCTGGAGATCGCCTGCCGCTGGATCGATGACGGCACCGCGGCGCGACGCGTGGCCTGGCAGCGTGAAGAAGTGGGTCAGCGCTGGCGGATGGCCAGGCGGATACTGGGCAAGGCATTGGTGGGGGATGTGCCTTCGCCGCATGTCTGGGTCAACGGTGTGCGCGCCACAGCGTGCCGTGATGCCGGCGTGGCAGTGGTGCCAGCCGAGGTGTTCGCGGTGCGCCAGGGCGACCGGGCAGCGGTGCGCATCAGCCTGTCGGCGGCGCAGAGCCGGGCGCAGTTGAAGCAGGCGCTGGAAAGGGTGGCGGCAGTGGTTTCAGGGTGAGCGGGCCGGCTCCTGCAGAGAAAGCGGTACCGGTGCCGGCGAAGAGGCCCTCCAATTCAATCGCAACATCCGGAGTGAAACCCCAGTCATCTTTTCTACACTGAACCTGCTCCCTTACCCACGGAAACCGGCATGAACCCGCTGTTCTACACCCAGGCCTGCGCCCACCTGGCCAGCCTCGACCCGAAGTGGGCCGCGCATATCGAGCGCATCGGCCCATGCCTGCACCAACCGCTGCCCACCCGCGACCCGTATCAGGCGCTGGTCAGGTCGATTGCCTACCAGCAATTGCACGCCAGGGCCGCCGAAGCGATCCTGCGGCGGTTCCTGGCGCTGTACCCCGGGCAGGCCTTCCCCAGCCCCGAGCAACTGCTGGCCACCGCGCCCGAGCAACTGCGTGCCTGCGGGTTTTCCGCGAGCAAGCTGGCCACTATCCAGGGCATCGCCCAGGCTCGCCTCGACGGCCTGGTACCCGACCATGAGCTGGCCCGCCGTCTCGACGAAACCAGCCTGATCGAGCGCCTGACGCAACTGCGCGGGGTTGGACGCTGGACCGTGGAGATGCTGCTGACCTACACCCTTGAACACATGGACACCCTGCCCGCCGATGACTTTGGCGTGCGCGAAGGCTACCGTCGCCTGTTCGCCCTGCCCGCCCAGCCCACGCGCAACCAGATGCTGGAACTGGGCGCCCCGTGGAGCCCGTATCGCACCGTGGCCGCCTGGTACCTGTGGCGCGTACCCGCCACCGGCTGAAATCCGGGCGAATTCCACCGCAAGACCCGGAGTGCCGCCCCGCACGGCACCACCTACCCTCACCACATCGCCCTCAGCCAAGAGCCACACGCCATGCCCCGCACACCTTCGATCGATGTCAACGACCCACGCTGGCAAGCCGTGCTGGCCCGCGACGCCGCGGCGGATGATGATTTCGTCTATGGGGTTCGCACCACCGGGGTCTACTGCCGCGCCTCCAGCCCGTCACGGTTGCCGCGCCCGGAGAACGTCGAGTTCTTCGACACTGCCGCCCAGGCCGAGGCCGCCGGCTATCGCCCCAGCCGGCACTACGCCGCCGACCCGCGCCAACTGGCCGAGCAGCATGCCACCCAGGTCACCCGGGCCTGCCAGCTGATCGAAACGGCCGAGGTCGAGCCCAGCCGCAAGCAAGTGGCCGCCCATGTCGGCATGAGCCCGTATCACTTCCACCGGGTGTTCAAGGCCGCGACCGGCCTCACCCCCAAGGCCTACGCCAATGCCAGACGCGCGCACAAGGTACGCCGGCAGCTTGAGCAGCCGGGCTCGATCACCGACGCCCTGTACAAGGCTGGCTACAACTCCAACAGCCGTTTCTACGAAGACAGCAACGCCCGGCTGGGCATGACCCCGGCCGCCTATCGCGCGGGCGGCGCCAATGCCTCGATCCGCTTTGCCATTGCCCAGTGCTCACTCGGCGCGCTGTTGGTGGCCCAAAGCGAGCGCGGGGTGTGCGCCATCCTGCTGGGCGACGACCCCGAGGCGTTGCTGCACGACCTGCAGGACAAGTTTCCCAAAGCCGAACTGATTGGCGCCGACGCCGAATTCGAGCAGTGGGTGGCCAAGGTGGTGGGGTTCATAGAAGCGCCCGCCCTGGGCCTGGACCTACCGCTGGACCTGCGCGGCACGGCCTTCCAGGAGCGGGTGTGGCAGGCGTTGCGCAGCATCCCGGCAGGCAGCACCGCCAGCTACGCCGAGATCGCCCAGCGCATTGGCGCGCCCAGGGCAGTCAGGGCGGTGGCCCAGGCGTGCGCCGCCAACAGCCTGGCGGTGGCAGTGCCCTGTCATCGGGTCGTACGCAGTGATGGCAACCTGTCCGGCTACCGCTGGGGCGTGGAGCGCAAGCAGGCGCTCCTGGCCCGGGAACAACAGCCCAGTGACCTGTAATGATCAGCCCTGGCTGCAGCCATCGCCCATGGCGCGGTACTCGATGGTGTGGCGCTGGCCCTGATGGTCTTCATAGGTCATGGTGGCCGGCACCACTTCGCAGACATTGGGCAGGGTCGAGAGGCTGATCACCCGGGCGATGTCCAGGTTGGTCGAATAGTCATATTGCTCGACCACCGGCTGCGCAGCAGCGGTCTTGACCTCGTCCGCCAGGGCGAACGAAGATACACCCACCAATACAAGTGCAAGTAAGGTTTTCATGGTATTAGGCCTGCAAAGCAATCAAACGAAGTGTTTGACTTCATCAGCCGAGTTGGCGCGGAGAAGTTGTCATATCAACGAATGGACATAACACGAAGTACCGATCCCGTTACGCTTCTAGTTGCTGGGATGGGTCAAGTTTATAAGGTTGCGAAGGTGGTTGAAGCCCGAAGCCGGACATTCACTGTTACCGCCTCGGTAACAATAACCGCACGACAAGCCCTCGACAGCCTACCCAAGCCCGTGTAAAAGCCCGTGCCAGAGCCCTTGCTGGAAACCGCCGTGAGTGAAATACGCTACAGCCTGCTAAGCGCTGCCGAGCGCCCTTTGCTGAACAAATTCTATCGCGCCGAAGGTACGGCCATGCGTGCCAGTGCCAAGGGCGAGGCCTGGGTGGCGCGTGCGGGTGAGCTTGTCGCCGCAGTGAACATGAGCGCGGTACCCGAGGGGTTCTGGCTGACCGGCTTGCTGGTGGCACCCGCCTGGCGCGGCCGGCGCATTGCACGACAACTGATCGAGCATGCCTGCGCCGGCAAGCCGGGCACGGTGTGGCTGTTCTGCCACCCGGACCTGCTGGCCTTCTACCAGCCACTGGGGTTCAGCCCTGCCGGCGCACTGCCGCTGCAGCTCAATGAGCGCCTGGCGCGCTATCAGCGCAGCAAATCGTTGATCGCGTTGGCGCGGGATCAGTCGTCGCTGGCCGGGTCCAGCCCCGGGAACAGCACCTCGGTATAACCGAACTTGCTGAAGTCATGAATGCGCGAGGGGTACAGGCGACCGATCAGGTGATCGCATTCGTGCTGCACCACCCGCGCATGAAAACCCTCTGCCGAGCGCTCGATGGGCTGGCCCTGCGGGTCGACCCCGCTGTAGCGAATGTGCCGGTAGCGGCTGACCACGCCGCGCAGGCCGGGCACCGACAGGCAGCCCTCCCAGCCATCCTCGACCTCGGTGCCCACCGGGGTGATCACCGGGTTGAGCAGAATGGTCTGCGGCACGGGCTCGGCATCCGGGTAGCGCTCGCTACGCTCGAAGCCGAAGATCACCAGTTGCAGGTCGACCCCGATCTGCGGCGCCGCCAGCCCCACGCCGCCCACGTGCTGCATGGTGTCGAACATGTCGGCAATCAGCTGCTCCAGCTCGGCAGTGCCGAACAGGCGGGCCGGTACGGGCGGTGCAACGCGCAACAGGCGCTCGTCGCCCATCTTCAGGATGTCACGAATCATGCGGGGCTCGGCTCACGGGTTCAGGCGCGGAATCGGACGGGATGGAGTGATCGCGCCCCAACCCGGAAACATGCTTTTTATCATGTTCCGGCGCATCGTCGTCGGGCATTTCCTTCTCGCCAGGGTCCTTGCCTTCGGCCGACATGTGCTCGATCACCGCATTCATCTCCGCCCCCAGCAGCAATACTGCGGCAGAAATATAGAAGTACAGCAACAGCACGATGATCGCACCGATGCTGCCGTACATCGCGTTGTAGTCGGCAAACGTCTTGACGTAGTAGCCAAACCCCAGCGACGCGATGATCCACACCACCACCGCCAGTACCGAGCCGGGGGTGATGAAGCGAAATTCCTGCTCCACATCGGGCATCACGTAATAGATCAATGCCACCGCCACCATCATCAGGATGATGATGGCCGGCCAGCGCAGGATGGTCCACAGCGTGACGATGAACTCCTGCATGCCTACCTGCGAGGCGATCCATTCCATCACCTGCGGGCCCAGCACCATCAAGGCGGCGGCGGCCAGCAGCATGCCGGCGATTCCGACGGTATACAGCACCGAGAGCGGGATGCGCTTCCACACCGGGCGCCCTTCCACCACGTCATAGGCGGCGTTCATCGCGCTCATCATCAGGCGCACGCCCGCCGACGCGGTCCACAGGGCGATCACGATACCTACCGAGAGCAGCCCGCCCTTGGATTGCTGCAACTGGTCGATCACCGGGTTGACCTGCTCCAGCGCCTGGGGCGGCAACACCAGTTCCGACTGCAGGCGCAGCCAGGTGAAGAAGTCGGGCAGATGCAGAAACCCGATCAGGGCGATCAGGAACAGCAGGAAGGGGAACAGCGAAAACAGCATCTGGTAGGCCAGGGCCGACGCATAGGTGGACATCTCGTCATCGAGAAACTCGCTTACCGTGCGCACCAGAACACGATGCAACGGCAGGCCGTGCAAGTTGGGGAAAATCATAGCGTCTCCTTTCGCCGCTCCACTGTCATAGGCAGTAATCCAAGCGTTGGGGGGTGTTTTACCTGACGGTAGTCTAGTAGACCACGTCTGTGAGGTTACGATTGATTGCCACAGACAGCAGAACGGCCACCCGAAGATGGCCGTTATCGGCTACACGCGCAGCCGGTCAGGGCTTTTTCACAGCATCCTTGACCGCATCCTTGGCCTTGCCCACTGCCTGCTGGGTTTCGCCCTTGACTTCCTGGGCCTTGCCCTCGGCGCGCAGTTTATCGTTATCGGTCACCTTGCCCACGCCTTGCTTGATGTTGCCTACCGCTTCGTTGGCCAAGCCTTTTGCTTTGTCCGAAGTGCTGCTCATGGCATTTCTCCTGAAGGGGAACAGATAGCTGTCAGTGTCGACAGTCAGTGGACCCGCCCGCTTCTGCGAGAGTTTCAAATATTTTTGTGCGGTGTGGATTCCCACAATGGATAAACAGCGGGCGAATATCGCACCCAATCGTGCCTGGCCTGCGCCAGGGGCTGTCGGCTTTGCCTAGAATCGGGCACCAGCGCCCTGCAGCCAGGCGCGATAAAAACAACAGACACAGCGATCACTACCCATGCGTATCTCCCCCTTGCTGACAGCCCTGCTGCTGGCCGTACCTGCCCATGCCCTGCACGCAGCACCTGCCGTACAGCCCGCCGCCCTGACCACCCTGGTGGTCGATCGCTATGCCGACGACGAACAGCCCGGCAGCCTGCGCTGGGCCATCGAGCGCAACAACCAGGCGCCCGGCACCTACCGGATCGAGATCCGCCCGGTCGGCCAGCCGCCCTACGTGATCAAGCCCGCTTCGGCCCTGCCGCCGATTCTCGGCCCGGTCAGCCTCGAAGGTGCGGCCTGGAAGCGCAGCGGCGAGTACATCGCCATCGACGGTTCGGCCTATATCGTCGGCAACGGCACGCGCGCATGCCCTGGCGCCGTGCCCGGACAGTTCGGCACCAATGTGCGCACCACCACCGGCCCGGGGCTGGTGATACGCGATACCCAGGGCGTGGAGATTTCCGGCCTGGATGTGCGTAATTTCTGCATCGGCATCCTGGTCAACCGCGCCAGCCACAACGTCATCCAGGACAACCGCATCACCGCCAACAAGGGTGGCGCCGGCATCATGCTGACCGGCGACGACGGCCAGGGCAATTCGACCGCCACCACCACGGTGAACAACAAGGTGCTGCGCAACCAGCTGGTGGACAACGGCGACGGCCTGGAGCTGACCCGCGGCGCGGCGTTCAACCTGGTGGCCGACAACCTGTTTCGCTCCACCCCGGCCAACGCGGAGCCCTCCCAGGGCATCGAGATCCTGTGGGGCAATGACAACACGGTGGTGCGCAACCGCTTCGAGGACTATTCCGACGGCCTGCAGATCAACTGGGGCCAGCGCAATTACCTGGGGGCCAACACCTTTACCGGCAACTCCATCGGCGTGAGCGTCAGCGGTGCGGGCAACATCCTCGATGGCAACCTGATCCACGGCAACCGCATCGGCGTGGCGCTGCGCCCGGAGCCGACCTCCACCAGCAACCGCCTGACCGCCAACCGCATCTGGAACAACAGCCAGGATATCCGGCGCTGCGAAGCGGGCGGTTCGTGCGTGCCCGATCAGCGCACCGGTGCCATCGTGTTTTCGGTGCCGGCGCTGGAGCATGCGATCTATGTGGGCTCGCGTGGCATCGGTGTCGACCCGTCGGGCACCAACCGGGCGATCATCTGCACCGACAAGGCCGCACCGCAGGGTTGCCAGCCGGTACCCAATCACGATCAGGCGGCCCCGCTGCTCAAGGCAGTCAAAGGTGACCGCTTGCTGGGCCAGGTGAGTGGCGAGCCCGACAGCCTGTTGCGGGTGGAGGTGTTCGGCAATGCTGACTCAAAGGCCGGTGAAGCGGAGCAGTATCTGGGCGAAGTGATGGTGGCGACGGATGCCAAGGGTCAGGCGCAGTTCGAGTATGTATTGCCGCAAGCAGATGGGCTGCAGGCGTTCACCGCGACGGTCACCCGGTCCGACGGGGCCACCTCGGAGTTGAGCAAGGCGCTGGCACGCTGAGGACCGCGGGGTGGCCATTCGTCGGCAGGGATCGTCTGCGAATGGTCGGCCCTGTCAGCAGGCCCCGCTTTAGTTTTCAGCGCAATCCCAGCACAATGGCCGACCTTTCAAGCGTCACCCGTAGGAACCTGCATGAAACTCGACAAACCCACCGCCATCGCCCGTCGCAACCAGGCGCTGGAACGCCCTGTGCTCAACAGCGACAACACCCTGTTTGCCGTGCTCGATACCAAGCGCAGCCTGTGGTGGTTCGATGTGCCGGTGAAGCTGGTGCTGCCCAAGAGCGTGGCCGACTGGGTCAACCTGCTGCTCTACACCCCGGAGACCGACCAGTTGCAGCACCTCAAGGTGCCGGTCAACTTCCTGCGTGCGCACCTGGAGAAGATGGAAGTACGCAAGCCGGGCAAGCGTCGCTCGACCATCAGCCTGGCGCTGAGCGCCGACCGCGACTCGCTGCTGCAGGACTTGCGTCCGGGCGGCGAAAACCTGAGTTTTGCCGCCTTCGTGCAGGTGTGATCAGACCAGTTCGATGCGGTCGGCGTGAATCACGATGCGCCCGTCCTTGTACAGGGCGCCGATCGCTTTCTTGAAGTTGCCCTTGCTCACCCCGAACAGGTCGCTGATCACCTGCGGGTCGCTCTTGTCGCTGACCGGCAGCACGCCGTTGGCGGCCTTGAGCTTGTCGAGGATCTTGTCGTTCAGCGTGCTGGCCAGGGCCTGGCCGACCGGCTGCAGGCTCAAGGCGATCTTGCCGTCGCTGCGCAGCTCCTTGATGTAGCCCTTCTCCTGCTTGCCCGAACGCAAGAACTTGAACACTTCGTTCTTGTGGATCAGGCCCCAGTGCTTGTTGTTGATGATGGCCTTGAACCCCATCGGGGTTTCCTCGACCACCAGCAGGTCGACTTCCTGGCCCACGCTGTAGTTGGCCGGCAGCTTGTCGAGGTAGCGGTCCAGGCGCGCGGTGGCGGTGATGCGCCGGGTGCGCTTGTCGAGGTAGGCATGCACCACGCAGTACTCGCCCGCCTTCATCTGGCGTTTTTCTTCGGAGTACGGCATCAACAGGTCCTTGGGCAGGCCCCAGTCGAGGAAGATGCCGATGCTGTTGATTTCCACCACCTTGAGGCTGGCGAACTCGCCCACCTGCAGTTTGGTCTTCTCGGTGGTGGCGATCAGCTTGTCTTCGCTGTCGAGGTAGACGAAGACGTTGAGCCAGTCCTCGACCTCGGTGGGCGTGTCCTTGGGGATGTAACGGTTGGGCAGCAGGATCTCGCCGTCCGCCCCGCCGTCCAGGTACAGACCGAAATCCGTGTGCTTGACCACTTGCAAAGTGTTGTAACGCCCAACTAAAGCCATTTGCTGAAATCCTCGTTGCGAGGCTGGCATTCTACACGCTACGGGAACCGCCAGGCGCGCCGTTGTTCTATAAACACAAGCACGCCCCTGCAAGGATATGCACCCATGGATGCCTGCCTGTCCACGTTGTTTCGCTGCCTTTCGCTGCTGGTGCTGTCGACGCTGCTGCTGGTCGGCTGCAACCGCATGGACCTCGCCTACCGCAACCTCGATGTACTGGTGCCCTGGTCGCTGAGCGACTACCTGAGCATGAATCGCCAGCAGAAAGGCTGGCTGGACGAACGACTCAAGGCGCACCTGGCATGGCATTGTCGTACACAGTTGCCGGGCTATCTGACATGGCTGGGCGATATTCGACAGATGGTCGCGCACAACGAGGTCACCGACGCGCAGCTAAGGCTGCGCACCGAGCAGGCCAAGCAGGCCATCGCCGAGGTGGCCGACCAGATCATGCCGTCGGCCACGCAGCTGCTGCGCGGCATGGACGACGAACAGGTCAGCGACATGCGCGAGGCGTTTGCCGAAGACATTCGCGAGCGCGAGGCCAAGTACGTGAAGACGCCGCTGGCCAGGCAGATCGAGCAGCGCCAGCAACGCATGGAAAAACGCCTGACGCCATGGCTGGGCGAACTGAACCCGCAGCAGCGCCTGCGCGTGGCGCAGTGGTCACAGGCGTTGGGCGAACAGAACCGTCAGTGGATCGCCAACCGCGCACACTGGCAGGCGCAGTTCACTGCGGCGATGGAGCAACGGCGCAGCGAGGCATTCGAACCAAGGCTGGAACAACTGCTCAAGCAGCGCGAAAGCCTGTGGACGCCGGAGTACCACATGGCCTACCAGCGTACCGAACAGGAGGCGCGCAGCCTGCTGGTGGACCTGATGGCGCAGAGCAGCGAGCAGCAACGTCAGCACCTGCAGGGCAGGCTGGCCAAGGTGCAGCAGGACTTCAGCAAGCTCAAGTGCCTGCAATCCTGAACCGATTCGCCGGCAAGGCCGGCTCCTACAGGCACGACGCGCTTCCCCTTGGCGCCGGCAAGGCCGGCGAAGCTGCTCAGTTCTCCCGGCACTTGCGCCGGTACGGGAACACATCGATCACCTTCCCCTCCCGTATCGCCGCCTGCAGCCCCTTCCAGTAATCGGCGTCATACAACTCGCCATGCAGCTGGCTGAACAGGCGCCGCTGGCCGATGTCGGCAAACAGAAACGGCGGGAACTCCTCGGGGAACACGTCCAGCGGCCCTATCGAGTACCACGGCTCGCTGGCCATCTCGTCCTCGGGGAAACGCGGCGGCGGGATATAGCGGAAGTTGGCTTCGGTCAGAAAGCAGATCTCGTCGTAGTCATAGAACACCACCCGCCCATGCCGGGTAACGCCAAAGTTCTTCAGCAGCATGTCGCCGGGGAAGATGTTCGCCGCCGCCAATTGCTTGATCGCCAGCCCGTAGTCCTCCAGCGCCTCGCGCACCTGGGCCTCGTTGGCGTTTTCCAGGTACAGGTTCAGCGGGGTCATGCGCCGCTCGGTCCAGCAGTGGCGGATAAGCACCGTGTCGCCCTCCACCACCACGGTCGACGGCGCCACTTCCAGCAACTCGGCCAGGCACTCGGGCTCGAACTTGCCCAGCGGGAAGCGAAAGTCGGCGAACTCCTGGGTATCGGCCATGCGCCCCACGCGGTCGACGCTCTTTACCAGGCGGTACTTCTCGATGACCGTGGCGCGGTCGACACTCTTGGACGGCGAGAAGCGGTCCTTGATGATCTTGAACACGGTGTTGAAGCCCGGCAGGGTGAACACGCTCATGACCATGCCGCGCACGCCGGGGGCCATGATGAAGCGGTCATCGGTACTGGCCAGGTGGTTGATCAGCGCCCGGTAGAACTCGGACTTGCCGTGCTTGTAGAAACCGATGGAGGTGTACAGCTCGGCGATGTGCTTGCCCGGCAGGATGCGCTTGAGAAAGCCCACGAACTCGGCCGGCACCGGCACATCGACCATGAAGTACGAGCGAGTGAACGAGAAGATGATCGACACATCGGCTTCATCGGTGATCAGCGCATCGATTTCGATGCCGTGGCCTTCGTGGTGCAGCAGCGGAATCACCAGCGGCCACTGTTCATCGTGGGTGAACAGCCGGCCCACCAGGTAGGCCCCCTTGTTGCGATAGAGCACCGAGGAAAACAGCTCCACCTGCAGTTGCGGGTCCTTGCACACCCAATCGGGCAGGTTCTCGCGCAACTGCGCCTCCAGGCGCGCCAGGTCGCCGGGCAGGTCGGCGAAGGGCACCGCGAAGGCGTAGTCGGCGAAGACCTGCGCGAGCATCTCGCCCAGCCCGCCCTGGGGACGGTAGGTGCGGGTCTGCGCGGCGCGCTCATGGGCGCGCAGTGCCGGGCGCGTGGTATGGATGAACATGCAGCCGTCGCTGATCAGGTCATGGCTGAACAGGCTGCAGAAGATCGAGTTGTACCAGGTTTCGGAAAGCTCATCGTCCAGGCGCGGGTCGATCAGGCTGATGTAGGCGCTCTTGACCAGCGGCCAGAACGTCGCATCCAGCAGAACCTCGGGCTCGAAAGCGCCGGCCAGCCAGCCGCTGACCTCGCTGACCTTTTCCTCGTAGAGATTGATACGTGCCGCCGAGGCCGTCTGGATCTGCTGCCATTGCGCGAGCTCGAAGCGTTGGCGTGCCCCGTCGGTGATCTGGCGAAAGTGCTCACGGTAGCTGTCGAAGCCATCGAGAATCATCCGGGCGATGGCGGCGGCCGGCCATTGTTGGGGCATGGGTAAGACCTCTGCGGGAATTTCAAAGACCTGAGCTTAGCCAGTCACGCAAGGCTGCGATAGCCTACTTAGGAACCGTTTCGCGCCCTTCGCCGGCAAGGCCGGCTCCTACAGATACCGCCCCCACAGCAGGAGCCAGCGGTGCTGGCGAAAGCGCCCGAATTGACACCGCAAGAAAGCGAGAGAGCCCACCCTGGCTTTTACCGTAAACTCCCGCCCCTGCCCCTGTTACCCGGAGAACCCCCGTGAGCCCCATCGCCATCACCCGACTGTTGATTCTCGCTGCCGTGTGGGGGGCCAGTTTTCTGTTCATGCGCATCATTGCGCCGGTGCTGGGCACCCTGCCCACCGCCTTCTTTCGCGTCTCCATCGCCTGCGCCGGGTTGCTGGTGATTCTCGCCCTGCTGCGCGTGCGCTGGGACTTCCAGGGCAAACTCAAGGCCTGCCTGTTTCTGGGCATGATCAACTCGGGAATACCCGCAACGCTCTACTCGGTGGCCGCCCAGGTGCTGCCCGCCGGCTACTCGGCGATCTTCAACGCCACCACGCCGCTGATGGGCGTGCTGATCGGTGCGCTGTTCTTTCGCGAGGCCATGACCCTGCCCAAGCTGGGCGGCATCTTCCTGGGCCTGTTCGGGGTCGGCATTCTCAGTGGTGCGGGGCCGGTGGCCTTCGACGCCAGGCTCATGCAGGGCGCCCTCTCGTGTCTGGCGGCCACCACCTGCTATGGCTTCTCGGGGTATCTGGCGCGGCGCTGGCTCGACCAGCAGGGCGGCCTGGACAGTCGCCTGTCGGCGCTGGGCAGCATGATGGGCGCCACCTTGCTGTTGCTGCCGCTGTTCGGCTTCAGCGTGATCACCCAGCCACCTGCCAGCTGGGGCGGCTGGCAGGTGTGGTTGTCGCTGCTGGGGCTGGGCCTGTTGTGCACCGCCTTCGCCTACATCCTGTACTTTCGCCTGATCAGCGAAATCGGCCCGGTAAAATCCACCACCGTAACCTTCATGATCCCGGCCTTCGGCGTGCTGTGGGGCGCGTGGCTGCTGGACGAGCCCCTGTCAATGGCGCACCTGTATGGCGGGCTGCTGATTGCCGTGGCCTTGTGGCTGGTGCTCAAGCCGGCCCGCCAGGCCCGTCAGCTGGCCAGCGACTGATCCACCGTGTCAGGCTTGGTCGCGGGCTTGCGGAACACGAACAGCAGGCCCACCACGATCAAGCCCATGCCCAGCAGGCTCAAGGCCGCCAGGCGATTGCCGAAGATCAGGTAGTCCATCACCGCCGTCACCGCCGGCACCAGGTAGAACAGGCTGGTGACATTGACCAGGTTGCCCTTGGCGATCAGCCGGTACAGCAGCAAGGTCGCCAGCAACGACACCACCAGGCCCATCCACAGCACCGAGAACACAAAGCTGGTACTGGGGTTGACCGCCAGCGGCTGGAACGGTGCAAACAGCGCGCACATCAGCAGCCCCGCCAGGTACTGCAAGGGCAGCGTGCCCACCGGGTTGCTGGTGATGCGCTTCTGCATGATCGAGCCGAACGTCATGCTGGCCAGCGCCAGCAGCGCGAACAGCATGCCCGCCAGCGAGATGCCGCCCAGGCCGATGCCCTGGTACACCACCATCACCAGCCCGATCAGCCCCAGGCTCAGGCCGAACAGGCGGCTGAACGAACGCTTGCGCTCCATCAGCACCACCGTGAGGATCGGCTGCACGCCCATCACGGTGGCCATGATGCCGGGCGTCACCTTCAGGTCCAGCGCCAGCAGGTAGAAGATCTGGTAGGCACCGAGCAGCACGCAGCCGGTGGCGATGGCTTGCAGCAACGGGCCGCGACCGCGTGGCCAGTGCAGGCGCAGCAACGGGCCGAGCAGCAGCAGGCCGACAAAGGCAATCGCAAAGCGGATCAGCAGAAAGGCAAAGGGCGAGGCCTGCGCCAGGCCGAGCTTGGAGACGATGGCGCCGCTGCTCCAGAGCAGGACGAACAGGCTGGTGGTGGCCGCCGAGGCCACGGATTGTTTCGAGATAACTGACATGAAATGCCACCTGTATTCGGGCAAGTAAGCCGAACGGTCGAGCTGCGCGATGCAGCCGGCCGTATTCAGTAGGGTTCAGGTGTGGTGGGGGCGCAGCCAGTGGCCGCTCAGCCCAGCACTACAACCACGCCGGGTGGTGCGACAACGCACGCCACGGGGCTACTGACAGGTGGTGGGTAGTGACTGATCATGACCGGCTGCTGGGACCCACGCACGACCACGACCGCGTCGGGCGCGGTAGCGAATACGGTGGTGGGGCGGGAAGCTGGCATGTGCAGGTCTTCGGTGAGGTGAACTGTGGGTGAATATAGCCACACTCGCGACACGGTGCAAGGCCCGCCCCGGCAGGGGCCAACCTTGCACCGAGTGTGGTCAGAACAGCCAGCGGTACAGCAGGTAAGCAACCAGCACCGCCAGCACCGGGCGCAGCACGCGGTAGGCCTTGGGGTTGGCGCGCTTGAAGGTCTTGACCCGGCTGCTGATCACGGTACTGAAGCGTTTGCTCCAGGCATACGCCTGGTTGATGCCGCCCACGCGCTCGTCGTCGGTGTTCTGCGGCGCGGTGGCCCGGCCCAGGAAGGCACTGACCTTGCGGTTGATGCGAGTCATCAGCGGGCTGGTCAGCGGTCGCTCGATATCGCAGAACAGGATCACCCGGGTGGTCTCGGTTTCGTTCTTCACCCAGTGCACGTAGGTTTCATCGAACATCACGTCTTCGCCATCGCGCCAGGCGTAAACCTGGCCGTCGACATAGATGCGGCAGTCGTCCGAGTTCGGCGTGGACAGCCCCAGGTGATAGCGCAGCGAACCGCCGAATGGGTCGCGGTGCGGGTTCAGGTGGCTGCCGCCCGGCAGCAGGGCGAACATCGCGCCCTTGACGTTGGGGATGCTGTTGACCAGCTCGACGGTGCGGGGGCACAGCGCCTCGGCCGATGGCAGCGCCTTGTCGTACCACTTCAGGTAGAAGCGCTTCCAACCCTTCTTGAAGAACGAACCGAAGCCGGCATCGTTGTCTTTTTCGGCGGCGCGGATGTAGCCCTCGTCGAACAGGTGCATGGCCTCCTCGCGGATCACCTGCCAGTTGTCCTTGAGCACGTCCAGCTCGGGGAAGCGACTACGGTCCAGGTAGGGCTTGGAAGGCACCCCGGAAAACAGGTACATCAGGGCGTTATAGGGGGCGAACAGCGCCGAATGGTTGACGAACTGGCGCAACACGGGCAAACGCGCCTTGCCGCGCAGGTGCACGTACAGGGTGCTGCCGAAGAACAGCAGCAGTACACCTGCCTTGGCGACAAAGGAAAAGGTCATGCAACACTCCTTGAATTTCGATCAGGCCATCGCTGCCGGATAATCGGACATGATAAACCGATCCGGCCCCGGTAAAAACAACCGGGGCCGGACATTCAGTGTTGGCAATTGTGCAACAACGCAGTGCGCCGAACATTGAGGCGGATCAGCCTCGGTGGAGCCTGGCGGTGGTTACTGCTGGTTTTCCTGCTCGGTGAACAGGTCGCTGAAGAGCATGCTCGACAGGTAGCGCTCGCCCGAATCGGGCAGGATCACCACGATGGTCTTGCCCTGCATTTCCGGCTTTTCGGCCAGACGTACCGCCACGGCCATCGCCGCGCCACAGGAGATACCGCACAGGATGCCCTCCTCCTGCATCAGTCGCAGGGCCATGGCCTTGGACTCCTCGTCGCTGGCCAGCTCGACCTGGTCGACCATCGACAGGTCCAGGTTGTTGGGTACGAAACCTGCGCCGATGCCCTGGATCTTGTGCGGGTTGGGCTTGATTTCCTGGCCGGCCAGGGCCTGGGTGATCACCGGAGACACCAGCGGCTCGACCGCCACCGACAGAATCGGCTTGCCCTGGGTGTTCTTGATGTAGCGCGACACACCGGTGATGGTGCCGCCGGTGCCCACGCCGGCAACCAGCACGTCGACCCCGCCGTCGGTGTCGTTCCAGATTTCCGGACCGGTGGTCTTCTCGTGAATGGCCGGGTTGGCCGGGTTGTCGAACTGCGCCGGCATGAAGTAGGTGGCCGGGTCGCTGGCTACGATTTCGGCGGCCTTCTCGATCGCGCCCTTCATGCCCTTGGCAGGCTCGGTCAGCAACAGCTCGGCGCCCAGCGCCTTGAGTACCTTGCGCCGCTCGATGCTCATCGAGGCCGGCATGGTCAGCATCAGCTTGTAGCCGCGCGCAGCGGCCACGAAGGCCAGGCCGATACCGGTGTTGCCCGAGGTCGGCTCGACGATGGTCATGCCCGGCTTGAGCCGGCCGCTGCTTTCGGCGTCCCAGATCATGTTCGCGCCGATCCGGCACTTGACCGAATAGCCGGGGTTGCGCCCCTCGATCTTGGCCAGGATGGTCACGCCCCGCGGGGCGATGCGGTTGATCTGCACCAGCGGCGTGTTGCCGATGGAGTGCGCGTTGTCAGCGAAGATACGGCTCATGGCTTGGGTCCTTTTGGCACCGTGCGAAAACTTCAAGGGTATGCCTGCCCCTGCGGTGCGTCCACCCCGAACGAACCGATGCGCCCGTGCGGCGGTCAACCGATCATCCTCAATCACGGAACCCACGCCGATGAAACGCCGCTACCGCTGGCCCCTGTGGGGGCTGCTGGGCATTGCACTGTTGCTGCTGGCCCTGCACCTGACGCTGCCGATCCTGGTACGCAACTACTTGAACGAAAAGCTCGCCGACATGGGCGACTACCGCGGCCAGGTCACCGATGTCGACCTGGCCTTGTGGCGGGGTGCCTACAAGATCAACGGCCTGACCATCGTCAAGACCACGGGCAAGGTGCCGGTGCCGTTTCTGGAGGCGCCGCTGATCGACCTGTCGGTGAGCTGGCATTCACTGTGGTACGACCATGCCGTGGTGGCCGAAGTGACCTTCCTGCGCCCGAAACTGAACTTCGTCGATGGCGGCAACACCCAGGCGTCGCAGACCGGTAAGGGCACCGACTGGCGCGCGCAGCTGAGCAAGCTGCTGCCGATCACCCTCAACGAGCTGCGCATAGACGACGGCACCCTGACCTTTCGCAACTTCAATTCCAAACCGCCGGTCAGCCTTGAAGCGACCCAGCTCAACGCCAGCGTCTACAACCTGACCAACGTGGTGGACGTCGAAGGCAAGCGCGACGCCCGCTTCGAGGGCAAGGCCCGGCTGCTGGGCGACGCGCGGGTGGAAAGCACGGCCACCTTCGACCCGCTGAGCAACTTCGAGGACTTCCAGTTCCGCCTGCGCGCCACCAGCATCCAGTTGCGCCAGATGAACGACTTTGCCAGCGCTTACGGCAAGTTCGACTTCAATGCCGGGCACGGCGACGTGGTGATCGAGGCCGAGGCGAACAAGGGCCAGCTCAAGGGCTACATCAAGCCGTTGTTGCGCGATGTCGAAGTGTTCAACTGGCAGCAGGACGTGGAGAACAAGGACAAGGGGTTTCTGCGCTCGATCTGGGAAGCCCTGGTGGGCGGTACCGAAACGGTGCTCAAGAACCAGCGCAAGAACCAGTTCGCCACGCGCGTGGAGCTTAGCGGCAGCGTGCATCACAGCGATATCAGCGCGTTCGAGGCGTTTTTGCAGATTCTGCGCAACGGCTTCGTGCAGGCATTCAACGCGCGGTATGAACAGGGGCCGCCGAAAGCTGACTGATCCATGGCGGTACTGGCCCTTTCGCTGGCAAGCCAGCGACTAGGCCAGGCCTGCCACCCCGGTTCCATGACCAATCATCCACAGACTGAATACCCCGTCCGCGTTCACAGCCACGCAAGCCCCGCGTTATAGTCGTCGCATGATAGTCACCGCATGACCATTTTTTGAGGATCGGTACATGAAGTTCGAAGGCACCAGCGCATACGTCGCCACAGATGACCTGAAACTGGCCGTCAACGCGGCGATCACCCTGGAGCGCCCGCTGCTGGTCAAGGGCGAACCCGGCACCGGCAAGACCATGCTCGCCGAGCAACTGGCCGAAGCCTTCGGTGCCAAGCTGATCACCTGGCACATCAAGTCCACCACCAAGGCCCACCAGGGCCTCTACGAGTACGATGCGGTCAGCCGCCTGCGCGACTCGCAGCTGGGCGTGGACAAGGTGCACGACGTGCGCAACTACCTGAAAAAGGGCAAGTTGTGGGAGGCCTTCGAAGCCGAGGAGCGGGTCATCCTGCTGATCGACGAAATCGACAAGGCCGACATCGAGTTCCCCAACGACCTGCTGCAGGAACTCGACAAGATGGAGTTCTACGTCTACGAGATCGACGAGACCATCAAGGCCAAACAGCGCCCGATCATCATCATTACCTCCAACAACGAGAAGGAACTGCCCGACGCCTTCCTGCGTCGCTGCTTCTTCCACTACATCGCCTTCCCCGATCGCGCCACGCTGCAGCAGATCGTCGACGTGCACTACCCCAACATCAAGCAGGACCTGGTCAGCGAGGCGCTGGACGTGTTCTTCGACGTGCGCAAGGTGCCGGGCCTGAAGAAAAAACCCTCCACCTCCGAGCTGGTCGACTGGCTCAAGCTGCTGATGGCCGACAACATCGGCGAAGCGGTATTGCGCGAGCGCGACCCGACCAAGGCCATCCCGCCGCTGGCCGGTGCGCTGGTCAAGAACGAGCAGGACGTGCAGTTGCTGGAGCGCCTGGCGTTCATGAGCCGGCGCGGCAACCGCTGAGCCAACGGGGTCATTGCCATGCTGCTGAACCTGTTCAATGAAATGCGCGCGGCCAAGGTGCCGGTGTCGGTACGCGAGTTGCTCGACCTGCTCAATGCCTTGAAGCAGCGGGTGATCTTCGCCGACATGGACGAGTTCTACTATTTGGCGCGCGCCATCCTGGTCAAGGACGAGCGCCACTTCGACAAGTTCGACCGGGCCTTCTCGGCCTACTTCAAGGGCCTTGAGAACCTCGACCACCACCTGGAGGCGCTGATCCCCGAAGACTGGCTGCGCAAGGAATTCGAGCGTTCCCTGACGGATGAAGAGCGTGCGCAGATCCAGTCCCTGGGCGGTCTGGACAAGCTGATCGAAGCGTTCAAGAAACGCCTGGAAGAACAGAAGGAACGCCATGCCGGCGGCAACAAATGGATCGGCACCGGCGGTACCAGCCCGTTCGGCTCGGGCGGCTTCAACCCCGAGGGCATTCGCGTGGGCGATGCCGGCAAGCGCCAGGGCAAGGCGGTCAAGGTATGGGACCAGCGCGAGTACAAGAACCTTGACGACGGGGTGGAACTGGGCACGCGCAACATCAAGCTGGCCTTGCGCCGGCTGCGCAAGTTCGCCCGTGAGGGCGCGGCCGAAGAGCTGGATATCGACGGCACCATCGACCACACCGCGCGCGATGCCGGGCTGCTCAACATCCAGATGCGGCCGGAGCGGCGCAACAGCGTGAAGTTGCTGCTGCTGTTCGACATCGGCGGTTCGATGGACGCCCACGTGAAGATCTGCGAAGAGCTGTTTTCGGCCTGCAAGACCGAGTTCAAGCACCTGGAGTACTACTACTTCCACAACTTCGTGTACGAGTCGGTGTGGAAGAACAACCTGCGCCGCACCTCCGAGCGCACCTCGACCATGGATTTGCTGCACAAGTACGGCGCCGACTACAAGGTGGTGTTCGTTGGCGATGCGGCCATGGCGCCCTACGAGATCACCCAGCCCGGTGGCAGCGTGGAGCACTGGAACGAGGAAGCCGGGTATGTGTGGATGCGCCGCTTCATGGAGAAGTACAAGAAGCTGATCTGGATAAACCCCTACCCCAAGGACACCTGGGGCTATACCGCTTCGACCAACATCGTGCGCGAGCTGGTCGAGGACCGGATGTTCCCACTGACCTTGCGCGGGCTGGAGGAAGGGATGCGGTTTCTGTCCAAGTAGCGGTGAACCCTTCGCCGGCCTTGCCGGCGAAGAGGCCCTGTCAGTCGGCAAACCTCTGCAGATAAACCTGCTGCTCTCGCCATGCCATCTCCTGCACCACGGCCCGCAACCGCACCACACGCCCCGGCAGCAACTGCGCCAGGCCGGCCAGCGCCAGCGGGGTCAGCGCCCCCAGTCGCGGATAGCCGCCAATCGTCTGCCGATCATTGAGCAATACGATCGGCTGCCCATCCGGCGGTACCTGCACCGCGCCCAGCGGTATCCCCTCCGAGATCATCGGCTGCCCCTGATACTGCAACGCCGGGCCCAGCAGGCGCATGCCCATGCGGTCGGCGCGGGTGTCCAGGGTCCAGTCGCGGTTGAAGGCATCGAACAGGCTCTGCCCGGCAAACTCGCCGATCTGCGCCCCCATCACCAGGTCCAGCACGGTGCAGGTGCCAGGCACGGGTCGAAGCCCTTCGGGCACCTCACGCACACCCGGCGCGTTGCCGGCGTAGCCCACGCACTCGCCTCGGGCCAATGCCCTGCCCAGTCCCGTCAGCCCGCCCAGCTCCTCGCGCACCACCGTAGCGCAACTGCCCAGCACCTGCGGCGCAGCGAATCCCCCTGGCGCCGCCAGGTAGGCCCGCACACCCTGCAGCGGCTGGGTGAACTGCAGGCGCTGCCCCTTGGCCATCACGAAACTGCGCCACGGCGCCAGCGGCTGGTCGTCGAGCCGTGCGCCCAGGTCAGCACCGGCCAGTGCCAGGCAGCACGCCTGCTCGGCCACCAGCGTCAGCCCGCCCAGGGTGATCTCCACCACCGCCGCCTGCGGTGCATTGCCCAGCAGCCAGTTGGCCCAGCGCATCGATACCCAGTCCAGACCACCGCCCTGGGTCACGCCCAGGTGGCGCACGCCAAAGCGCCCGGCATCCTGCAACAGGCACAGCGGCGTGCTGGCCTCGATCAGCAAGCGGCTCACGGCGACACCGGCAGGGGCGTGTCGTCGCCGCCGAGTGCAAGGAATTCGGCACGGTCCACCGCCACGAAGCGTACCCGGTCGCCCGGCTGCAGCAGGCTGTAGCCCTCGCGCTGGCGATCGAACAGGCGGCTGGGGGTACGCCCGATCAGGTTCCAGCCCCCGGGCGACACCGCCGGGTAGGCCGCCGTCTGGCGCTCGGCGATGCCCACACTGCCGGCTGCCACGCGCTTGCGCGGGGTGGCCAGGCGCGGCGCGGCCAGCGCCTCCTCGACCAGCCCCATGAACGCGAAACCCGGGGCGAAGCCCAGGGCGAACACCTGGTACTCGCGCGCGCTGTGGCGGCGGATTACCCCCGCCACGGAATCGCCGCTGCGCTGCGCCAGCAAGGCCAGCTCGGGCCCGACGCTGGGGTCGTACCACACCGGAATGTCGTGGCGCTGCCCTGCCCCGCCCTCGTCGGGGCGAAGACCTTCGAGCGCCTGCGCGATACGCTCGCGGGCCTGGGTGGGCGACAGGTCGAAATGCACCATCACGGTGGTGTACGACGGCACCAGATCGATCAGCTGCGCCGCAAAGGCTGCGCGCAGACGCTGGGTGGCAGCGAGCATCCAGGGCATGTTGGACTCGTCGATCGCATCGAACAGGCGCACCATCAGGCAATCGACAGCAACCACCTCGACGCGCCACTTCATGGCGCCGCCTGCGCATCGAGAGCCTGACGAATCTGCCGCACCGCAGCCACCGAGCTGGCATTGTCGCCATGCACACACAGCGTATGGGCCTGCAGGCGCAGTGCGCTGCCATCACTGGCAACCAGCGGCTCGCCCCGTGCCAGGCGCAGGGCCTGCTCGACGATCAGGGCCGGGTCGTGGTGCACGGCACCGGGCAGGCGCCGCGACAGCAGGCGTCCGGCGGGGCCGTAGGCACGGTCGGCAAAGGCCTCGAACCACAACGTGACGCCATATTCGTCACCCAGTGCCTGGGCCGCGCGATTGTCGGCCGTGGCCATCAGCATCAGCGGCAGGCTGCGGTCGTAGGCGGCCACCGCCTCGATCACCGCACGCAGCTTGCCCGGCTCGGCCATCATGTCGTTGTACAGCGCCCCGTGGGGTTTGACGTAGGCCACCTGGGTCTTCTGGGTACGGCAGATACCGTCCAGCGCGCCGATCTGGTAATGCAGCAGGTCGCGAATCTCTTCATTGCTGCAGGCCATCGAGCGGCGTCCGAAACCGGCCAGGTCCTGGTACGCCGGGTGCGCCCCCACCAGCACGCCCCCGGCCACGGCCAGCGCCACGGTGGTGCGCATGATGCCCGGGTCGCCAGCATGAAAACCGCAGGCGATGTTGGCGCAATCGATAAAGGGCATCACTTCGGCATCCAGCCCCATGCTCCAGCTGCCGAAACTTTCACCCATGTCGCAATTGAGTAGCAGGCGGCTCACGCGCGTTGCTCCTGTGTCGGGTGGGGGGGCGGCCCGGAGGCCGTCTAGCGCCAGCTCGGCTCCACCGGCTTGCGCCGACCGCCGAGGATCGCCCAGCCGATCAGCATCAGCAGGCTCTCGATCACCAGTGCCAGCAGCATGGCGCTGGCCAGGCCCCAGGCCATCGCCTCGGGCGCCAGCAGGATCTGGTAGCTGTAGCCCTTGAGGGTTTCCTCGCGCAAGGCCGGGTCGGCCGCCACCAGTACGTGCCAGGTGCGTACCAGCCACGGGCGCTGCAGGGTCTGCCACTCTTCTTCGAGCAGGCGATTGCGCGCCACCAGGCTGTCGATGCTGTCGGCATCGCTGTTGAACACCGGGTCGTCGCTGGCACGGTAGTGACGTACCAGCGCCTGCAGGTCGCCATTGAAAAAGCGCTGCGCGGTCTGGTTGAAGCCCTTGAGGCCCTCGCGCGATTCGAGCAGGTGCGCCTCGACCCGCTGGGTGTAATCGTTGATCAGCCCGGGGATCTGCACACCGACCAGCAGGCCGAAGGTAAACAACAGCAAACGCAGGTAACTTCTGAACATGAAGGCTGATCCTTAGCTGGCCTGACCCTGGGCAATGCATTCACCGCGCCGCCACAGGCCCCACTGGCCAGGCTCGTAGCGGTGCCAGATCTCGTCCTCGGTCAAGGCCTCGGTGGCAATGACGGTGACCACGTCGTTGGGCGTGGTCTCGGCCTGGAAGTCGACGATCATGTCCACGTCCTTGAGCCGCGCCGGGCCGAACGGTGCGCGCCGGGTGATGTGTACCAGCTTGGTCGAACAGAAGCAGAACAGCCAGTCGCCATCGCTGAGCAGGCAGTTGAACACGCCCTTGCCACGGAACTCGGCGCAGGCCTGCACCAGCACCGGAATCAGCTCCTCGACCTCGACCGGTTCGGGGAATGCCTCGCGGATGCGGTTGAGCAGGTCGCAGAAGGCGGCCTCGCTGTCGGTATCGCCCACCGGGCGGTAGAAGGTGCGTTGCCCCTGGAAGTCGCCCAGCTGGCCGTTGTGTGCGAAGCACCAGTTGCGCCCCCACAGTTCGCGCACGAACGGGTGGGTGTTGGACAGGCATACCTTGCCCACGTTGGCCTGGCGAATGTGGCCGATGACCACCTCGCTCTTGATCGGATAACGCTGCACCAGGTTGGCGACTTCCGACTCGCAGCTGGCCGCCGGGTCCTGGAACAGGCGCAGGCCACGGCCTTCATAGAAGCCGATGCCCCAGCCGTCACGGTGCGGCCCGGTACGTCCGCCACGCTGCATCAGCCCGGTGAAGCTGAACACGATATCGGTAGGGACATTGGCGCTCATGCCCAGTAATTCACACATGCAGGGGTCGCTCCAGGGCGGATCTTACAAACGCGGTTCGAGGCGCTCGCGGCTGCCGCCGGCGGGTGCTTCAGGGGGTTCGCTGCGGTAGCGGTCACGGCTGTCGGCGGCGAACGGCTGGTCGTCCAGCGGCTCGTCGGCATCGCGCCTGGCGGCGGCTTCGGCAGCGGCGCGGCGGGCCTTGGCACGGCGCTCCAGCGGCCAGCGCAGCAGCACGAACACGCCATACAGGATGAACGCGATCATGCCGTACATGGCCAGGTCGGACGCGGCGCGCAGCACGTTGTTGCCGACCTTGAAGGCCAGGTCCAGGGCAGTGATGGCAATGGCCGGGGCAAACTTCTCCTTCACCGGGTCGATGATGGTCGGGGTCAGCAGCAGCACTGCCATGATCACCCGCAGCGGCTCGCGCAACCAGCGCCACATCCACGCGGTCAGGCGAAAGCCCACCAGCAGGCAACCCAGGGCGGCCAGGGCATAGAGTCCCCAGGCGAGCAGATAATCGTTCTCGGTCATGGCGTCCGTGGCAAGCTAGGCAAATAGATGCTTATGATAACGACTTTTCAGCGCGCAGGCGCGCCCCAGCAAAGAGAACCCCGCATGTCCGCAGCTGCCAACGCCCCCCAAGCCCCGATCGCCCGCCAGGATGCCGGCACCGATCCCTATGCCTGGTTGCAGGCCCGGGACACCCCCGAGGTGCTGGCCTACCTGAACGCGGAAAACGCCTATCAGGAGGCGCAACTGGCCGACCAGGCCGGGTTGCGCGAGCAGCTGTTCGAAGAGATCCGTGGCCGCATTCTCGAAACCGACCTGTCGCTGGCCTCGCCCTGGGGCCCCTACCTTTACTACACCCGCACCACCGCCGGCGACGAGTACCCGCGTCATTACCGCTGCCCACGCCCGGCAGACGATTCGCCGACGGTCGATGAAAGCCGCGAAGAGCTGCTGCTGGACCCCAACCTGCTGGCCGCCGGTGGCTTCCTCAGCCTGGGCGCCTTCAACATCAGCCCCGACCACCAGCGCCTGGCCTACAGCCTGGATACCAGCGGCGACGAGGTCTACACCCTGTACGTCAAGGACCTGGCCAGCGGCGCGGTCGAACAGCTGCCGTTCGAAGACTGCGACGGCAGCATGACCTGGGCCAACGACAGCCAGACGCTGTTCTTCGCCGAACTGGACGACACCCACCGCCCGCACCGGCTGATGCGTCATCGCCTGGGCACCCAGGGGGCGGTGCAGGTGTTCGAGGAGGCCGACGGTCGCTTCTTCCTGCACTGCTACCGCGCCAGCTCCGAGCGCCAGCTGATCCTGCTGCTCAACAGCAAGACCACCAGCGAGGCCTGGGTACTGGATGCGCACACCCCGGAACAGGCGTTCACCTGCCTGGCACCACGGGTCGAAGGCCATGAGTACTACCCTGACCATGGCCAGTTGAACGGCCACTGGCACTGGTTCATCCGCAGCAACCAGCAAGGCATCAATTTCGCCCTGTTCCACGGCCCGGCCGACACCCTGCCAACCCACGAGCAGTGGCAGGTACTGGTGCCGCACCGCGACACCGTGATGCTCGAGGGGCTGACCCTGAACGCCAGCGCCCTGACCCTGAGCCTGCGCGAGGGCGGCCTGCCGATCATCGAGGTGCGCCCCCACGGCCTGCCCGCCTACCGCGTCGAGCTGCCGGATGCAGCCTACAGCCTGTACGTGCAGGACAGCCTGGAGTTCGACAGCCCACGCATCCGCCTGCGCTACGAGGCACTGAACCGCCCTGCGCAGGTACGCCAGCTGACGCTTGCCGATGGTCAGCAGCAGGTGCTCAAGCAGACCCCGGTGCTCGGCCCGTTCGACCCCGACGCCTACGTCAGCCAGCGCCTGTGGGCCACCGCCGGCGACGGCACGCAGGTACCGATCAGCCTGGTTCAGCGCCGTGAGGACCTCGGCAAGCCGGTGCCGCTGTACCTGTACGGCTACGGTGCCTACGGCGAAAGCCTGGACCCGTGGTTTTCCCATGCGCGCCTGAGCCTGCTGGAGCGCGGCGTGGCCTTCGCCATTGCCCACGTGCGCGGCGGCGGCGAACTGGGCGAGGCCTGGTACCGGGCCGGCAAGCAGGAGCACAAGCCCAACACCTTCAGCGACTTCATCGCCTGCGCCGAACACCTGATCGCCACCGGCGTGACCGATGCCGAGCACCTGGCGATCAGTGGCGGCAGTGCCGGCGGGCTGCTGATCGGCGCGGTGCTCAACCAGCGTCCCGAGCTGTTCAAGGCGGCGATTGCCGAGGTGCCGTTCGTCGACGTGCTCAACACCATGCTCGACCCCGATCTGCCGCTGACCGTCACCGAGTATGACGAGTGGGGCAACCCGCAGGAGCCCGAGGTATATGCGCGCATCAAGGCGTATGCGCCCTACGAGAACGTGAAGGCCCAGGCCTACCCTGCCCTGCTGGTGGTGGCTGGTTACAATGACAGCCGCGTGCAGTACTGGGAGGCGGCCAAGTGGGTGGCCAAGCTGCGCGTGCACAAGACCGATGACAACCTGCTGCTGCTCAAGACCGAGATGGGCGCCGGGCATGGCGGCATGAGCGGGCGCTACCAGGGGCTCAAGGACGTGGCACTGGAGTACGCGTTCGTATTTAAAGTGCTGGGCCTGGTGTAATTCAGGATTTCTGTTGTCTGAATCAGCAATTCGCCGGCAAGGCCGGCTCCTGCAAGCTATGCACTGGCCATTGCAGGAGCCGGCCTTGACGGCGAAAACCAGACACCACAAACCTCCAAGAAAAAGACCAACCGCGATGCCCGACCCGACCTCCCTGAACAACGAAATTCGCGACATGCTCATGGACTGCGGCCTGTTCGACCAACTGCTGCCGCCTGACTTTCAGACCGCTGCCGGCTACTTCAGCATCAGCACCATCGCCCAGGGCGAGGAAATCTTCCACGAAGGCGATGCCGGCACCTTCATGTGCATCATCCACGCGGGCCAGGTATCGGTACGCAAGACCGACCCCGACGAGCATCAGGTGGAGATCGCCACCCTGCGCAAGGGCCGCGCCTTTGGCGAGATGGCCGTGCTGGACGGCGAACGCCGATCGGCCAGCTGCGTGGCCGCCAGCGACTGTCAACTGCTCAACCTGGGCAAGGACTCACTGGAAAAAATGCTCAACGAAACGCCCAAGGTGGCCGCCAAGATCATCCGCGCCCTGGCCGTGGCACTGTCGCGTCGCCTGCGCATGCTCGACGGCCAGCGTCTCTCGCAGCAGGTCTAGCCCTCGCGCGGTTTGTCCTTGCCGGCATCCGGCGCAAGCCCTGGCAGCGGCTGGTCCTTCGGCGGGCTGGGCAAGGGAATCGGCGGCAACAGCGGCGCACCCGACGAGCCCTGCCCTGCACGGGGGATGGTCGACGGGGCCACCTGCGGGTAAGGGGTGGGCGTGGGCGTACCCGGTGCACCCGGTACCGGTGCGAGGGTGCGTGGCTGCAGGTCCGCAGCCTGGGCCTGGCCGAGCCAGGCAATCAACAGCAGGGCAATGCTCGCATGGCGCATGGGGCGGGCTCCTGGAGAGTGCTGCCTACAGGCTACGCGCAAGCGCTGCGGTTTGCCTGTCCGAAATGCCCGTCATGGCGCTAAACTTCACGGCATAACCGTAACAAGCCCGAGAAAGGTACAACCATGAGTTCGGCAACCTCTTCCGCCGCCGCCACCGCGCGGCTGGACCGCATCCTCGCCGATGCCAAGCGCGACAAGGAAATGGGCTACCGCGACAAGGCCCTGCGCATGTACCCCCACGTGTGCGGCCGCTGCGCCCGCGAATTCGCCGGCAAGCGCCTGAGCGAACTGACCGTGCACCACCGCGACCACAACCACGACAACAACCCCCAGGACGGTTCGAACTGGGAACTGCTGTGCCTGTACTGCCACGACAACGAGCACTCGCGCTACACCGACCAGCAGTACTTCAGCGAAGGCTCCACCGCCAGCCCAAGCATCGCCAAGGCCACCCATAACCCGTTCGCCGGGCTGGCCGGGCTGCTCAAGAAAGACTGACCCTGCGCCCCACCCGTGCCGGCAAGCCCGTATAATCGCGTCTTTTTTCTCAAGGGCCCCGGCACGTGGCGAACAAACGGTACAGCTGCATTGGTCTGTTCAACCCCAAATCAGCGGAGAACGTCGGTTCGGTGATGCGTGCGGCGGGTTGCTATGGCGTGAACTCGGTGTTCTACACCGGCAAGCGCTACGAGCGCGCCCGCGACTTCGTCACCGACACCAAGCGGGTGCACTATGACATCCCGCTGATCGGCATCGACGACCTGCAGAAGATCATCCCGCTGGGCTGCACACCGGTTGCCGTCGAACTGGTCGAGGGCGCCCGCCCGCTGCCCGAATACACTCACCCCGACCGCGCGATCTACATCTTCGGCCCTGAAGACGGCTCGCTGGATGCCGACGTGCGCGCCTGGTGCGAAGAGACCATCTACATCCCGACCAATGGCTGCATGAACCTCGCTGCCACCGTCAACGTGGTGCTCTACGACCGCATGGCCAAGGGCCTGAACACCCGCTCCGGGCCCAAATTCAAGTAATCCGCGGGAACGTCCTGGCCGCCCTGGCGGTCTGCTGACTATCCATGCCCCCACAGGAGTACGACCATGTCCCAGAACAAGACCCTGACCCTGGCCACACCGTTTCAGAGCAAGACCGAACACAACGTGCAAGGCTGGGAGCGCGCTGGCTCCCTGGCCACGGGTGTGGTGATGGTCGGCAAGGGACTGCGTCGCGGCGGTTTCTTCGGCCTGATCCAGATCGCCATCGGCGGCGTGGCGCTGGCCCGGGGCATCACCGGACACAGTTCGGCCAAGAGCCTGATCGAGCGCGGGCGCCGCGACCTGGATCAGATCCGCAGCAAGATCGAACGCACCGGTGAAGAGCTCAGCGTGCTGAAGGCCAATGCGCAAGCGGCCACCCACAGCGCCACGGTCACCGGCAACGACTCGCTCAAAAGCCCCAAGGCCTAACGCAACAGCTTGGTGTCCAGCACCTCGGAGCCACGTCCCAGCACGTTTTCACTGAGCTGGATGAACTCCGCAGTGCTGACGCTGTTGAGGCGCATCAGGCCCTGGGTCACGTCGTCCAGCGAACGCTGGTTATGCGTGTGCAGGCGGATCTCGCGGTCCAGCGCCTGCAGCAGCAACACCGCACGGGCCACCCCCGCATCGGTGATCTGCTCGCCGCGCAGCGTGGTGACCTTTTCGCCCTGCCTGGCCAACCGGGCCTGCACCGCCTGGTAGCGGTCCTCGGTGATGCCGCCGGCACGGCGCAGCAGTTCGATGCCGTAGTATTCGGCCAGCCCCTCGCCAATCCAGTCACTGCGCTCCTGGTCGTTGACCTGGGCGAACACCCGCACCAGTTCGCGCAACAACGGGCTGCTGCCGTTCTCGTTGACCAACGGGCGATTGCTGTTGAGGTAGATCGAGTGGTAGCCGGCCCGGGTGCCGCGCCACAACTGGTCGCGGGCGCCCACCAGCAGCAGCTTGGGCGGGTTGCGCGGGAACACGCTCTGCAGCTGTGGCCACACGAAGGTCAGCAGGGTCAGGGTGTCCATGCGCCGCAGGCCCTGGCCCTGGGGCCCGGCGACGGTGACCTCGGTCTCGCCCAGACGGGTGCGCCGGCTGCCCAGGTTGCCGGCGAGCATCCAGCCGGTAGGTCGGTCGAACAACCGCGAAGGGTTGTCGATGCGGAAACGCTGCTTGCCAATCCGCGGCCAGGGCGTTTCGACACTCTTCCAGTCGCCCGGCAACTCGAACACCAGGCGCGCGACCAGCTCGGTGCCGTCCTGCTGGTCGAGGCGCGCGGCAGGCACCAGGTCATCGCCCCGGAACAAGGCCCATTGCGCAGTGATGCGGCTGTCGTAGCCGGCGTTCTTCAGGGCATGGTTAAGCTGTACCCGGTAGCTCAGGCTGGACACTCCCGCCCCCGGCTGCCACAGGCCACGGCGTGCTCCGGCCTGCAACTGCCAGGCGCCATCGGCCTTGAAATCGCTGTAGACGGCTTCCTTGCCCAGGTCGAAATCCAGGCTGCGCACCGCTGCGCCGTCGGCCAGGGTCAGGCGCACCTCGGCCTGCCCGCTCTGGGGCAGCAGGCGCACGTGGTAATCCAGATCGACCTTCTTCGCCCAGGCGCCATGGCTCGCCAGCAACAGCGCAGCCCCCAGCAAACAGCGACGTATCTCCATTCACATCCCCTTGCGCCGCAGCCTCAGCCGGCGCGGAAAATCAGATAGTCTTCCCAATCGTCTTCGGCCACGCTGTCTTCACTGAGCATGCGGCCAGACCACGAAATGCGTTGCTTGTGCACCTGCTCGCGATCGCCACTGACCAGGTGATGCCAGCTGGGCAAGTCCTTGCCCTCGCTGACCAACCGATAGCCACAGGTGGGCGGCAGCCACTTGAACTGGTCGGCCTTGCCCGGGGTGAGCTGGATGCAGTCGGGTACCGAGGCAAAGCGGTTGGGGTAATCGCTGCACTGGCAGGTCTTGAGGTCGAGCAGCTTGCAGGCAATGCTGGTGTAGTAGACGCTGTTGTCGTCTTCGTCCTCGAGCTTTTGCAGGCAGCACAGGCCGCACCCATCGCAGAGCGACTCCCACTCCTGGCGATCGAGCTGATCGAGGGGCTTGCTGATCCAGAAGGGTTGGGTGGCAGGCATGGTGCGTTTTGTCCTGTTTCAATTCAAGTGCGCGCGCGTGGCGGCGCCAGTCTAGGGCGTGTGGCCGGGCTTTGCCAGACCGCTTGTCAGGGCTGGCGCCACGCAGTAGTTTGACAGGCTGTGTGTTTTCCCACCCTGTCAGGAACCCCTCCATGAGTGCCAACCCTCGCGTTGCCGACTATGCCATTGCCGAGCAGTTCATCCAGCGCTGGTCGCCCCGGGCGTTTACCGCCGAACCGATTGCCGAAGACACCCTGCTGAGCTTCTTCGAAGCGGCGCGCTGGGCCCCCTCGGCCTACAACTCGCAGCCGTGGCGCTTTCTGTTCGCGCGCCGTGACACGCCGAACTGGGAGCGCTTCCTGGGCCTGCTCAACGAATTCAACCGCAGCTGGGCCCAGCACGCCTCGGCGCTGGTGCTGGTGATTTCCAAGACCACCTTTACCGCCCCAGGCGCCAGCGAAGAAACCCCGGCGCTGTGGCACACCTTCGACACCGGCTCAGCCTGGGGCCACCTGGCGTTGCAGGCCAGCATCAGTGGCTGGCATACCCACGGCATGGCCGGGTTCGACCAGGCGCTGGCGCGCAAGGAGCTGAAGATTCCGGACGGCTATGAACTGCATGCGATGGTCGCCATCGGCAAGCTGGGCGACAAGGCCAGCCTGGCCGAGTACCTGCAGGCCCGTGAAGTGCCAAGCCCGCGCAAGCCGTTGAGCGAGCTGGCGGCCGAGGGTGATTTCAGCCTGTAGGGCTGAAGTTCGCGGCGCCCCGTTCGCCGGCAAGGCCGGCTCCTGCAGGCATCTCCTGTAGGCGCCGGCCTTGCCAACGAAGGCTGCGACGCGGTTTCAGTCAGTAGCCCCGCTCGAAATCCACCTCGCCACGCAACGCCTGCCCCGCCTCGTATGCCCGCAGATTCTCCACGAACAAACGCACCATCGCCGTCGGCGAGGTCGGCGCCGAGCTGTGCCCGGTCAGCAGCAGGCCCCAGGCGGTCCAGAACGGATGACGCTGCGGCAGCGGCTCCTGGCGGCATACATCGATCACCGCGCCCGCCAGGTGCCCCAGCTTCAGCGCCTCGACCAGGTCGGCATCGACCACCGACACCCCACGCCCGGCATTGATGAACAGCGCCTGGGGGTTGAACCTGGCGAACAGCGCGGCGTTGTACAGGTCGTGGGTGGCAGGCGTGTCAGGCAGCAGGTTGACCACATAATCCACCTCGCCCACCAACCGCCCCAGCTCATCCAGGCCGGCCACCTCGACAAACGGCGCCTGTACGCGGGCCTGGCTGGCCACGCCATACAAGGTGACACCGAAGGGCAGCAGGAACTCGGCAACCTGCTGGCCGATGTCACCGGTGCCCACGATCAGCACGCGCCGCCCTTCCAGGCTGCGCCCCAGGCGCCCGTCCCACTTGCGTTCCACCTGGCTGAGCACGCGCGCGAGCACCTCGCGCTCATGGCCGAGCATGTAGGTGAGCACGTACTCGGCCATCACCTGGCCAAAGATGCCCACCGCCCGCGTCAGGCGATAGCCACGCGGCAAGCCGTCGACCAGCAGCGGGGTGATGCCGGCCCAGGTCGACTGCACCCAGGCAGGGCCGTGGCCCTGACGCAGCAGGGTGGCCAGCAGATCGGGCTGGCCGAGCCACACCGGGCACTCTGCTGCCAGCTTCGACAGTTCGGCAGAGTCGCCGCTGGTCACTACCTCGAGGTCCGGTGCCATCTCGCGCAGCAGGCGAGCGTAAAGGGCATGATCCTGTTCAACGATCAGAACGCGCATGTTTTGGATAACCTTGGCATAAACCACGGCGCTGGCCCGCTCACTGCGCGGGCCGCGCCATGCAAGACAGAAAAAAGCTCAGACCGGATCGTTGCGCCGCAACAGCTCTTCGGGAAGATGCTCGATGTACTCGTCTTCAAGTGGCGGCATCTGCAGGTGGTAGCCCTGCTTCTCCAGATTGGCCAGCACCTGGATGATGTCTTCGCGGGCCAGTTGGCGTTCGGGGGTCAACACCAGGTCGAAGGCATGCACCGGCTTGCCAAAGGCCGGCAGCAGCCCCTCGGGCACGCGCTCCAGGCCATCGGCCTTGAGCACGTAGAGGTACATTTCATTCTTGCGCGGGCTCTTGTAGATCGAGCAGATACGTTTCATGGCTGGTCTCCGGTGCCGGCCAGGCAATCGAGCAGCGCCTGGCCCATCCGCTCGCGGCGCCAGCCGCGCAACGAATCAGGCAGTTGATAGGGCCCGTTGGGGTAGCCGCTCTTGAGCAGCGCCTCGAGGGTTTTCTTGCGCAGCATCAGTTCGGGCGCGATGCCCAGGCGCTCGCCTTCGGCCTGGCCGATGGCACGCAGCTGCTTGAGCAGCGCCGAAGCCTCGATCGGCAAGGGCTCGGGCAGGGCCGGCGGCCACTCGCTGGGCGGGACGCTGGCGGCCTTCTTGATCAGCTCGAGCAGGAACTCGCCATCCTGGCGAATGGTGCGCGGGTGCATGTCTTCGATCTTGGCCAGGGCCGACAGATTGTCGGGCTGGGTACGGGCCAGAGGCCACAGCGATTGCTCGCGCAGCACCCGGTTGCGCGGCAGGTTGCGCGCACGCGCCTCGCGTTCGCGCCAGGCGCACAGCTCGCGCAGTACCGCCAGTTGCGCACGCGACAGCTTCCAGGCCAGCTTGGCATCACGGTACAGCTCGTAGGGGTCGGTTTCGCGGCGCAGTTGGGCCACCAGCTCGGCGCCGTCTTCCAGCACCCAGGCATTCTTGTCTTCGGACAGCTGCGGGCGCAGGCGCTCGTAGACTTCGGCCAGGTGCACGGCATCTTCGGCGGCGTAGCTGACCTGGGTTTCCGACAGCGGGCGCTGCAGCCAGTCCGAACGGGTCTCGCCCTTGGGCAGCTCGATGCCGAGTACTTCCTGCACCAGTCGCGAGTAGCCCATGGAGAACCCGAGATTCAGGTAGCCGGCGGCCAGTTGGGTGTCGAACAGCGGCGCCGGCAGGCTGCCGGTCAGGCGCATCAGCACTTCGAGATCTTCGCTGCAGGCATGCAGCACCTTGGTCACGGCGCTGTCTTCGAGCAGCTCGGCCAGCGGCTGCCAGTCGCCGATCAGCAACGGATCGATCAGAAAGGCACGCTGCCCGTCGCCGACCTGGATCAAACCGGCGATGGGGTAAAACGTGTCAACCCGCATGAATTCGGTATCAAGCGCTACATAAGGCAACTGCCGCCACTGTCGGCAGTGCTCGGCCAGGCTGCGGTCGTCGCAAATCCAGTGAATATCGATGGCCACAAGGCTCTCCCACGAACAATGGCGCGCAGTATATACGGCGCAGGCCACCGCCGGGAAACCGCTCGACCGCCGTTCCCTCGCCAGCCTGCGCACGCGGTCAGTGTGTAGCGACCACCGGACGGCAACTGGCGAACATGTCCAGTTGCGGGTCGTACACCGAGGTGTGCACCCGCAGCAGGCCGAGCATCGAATGGAACAGGTTGTCCTGGCTCAGCGGCTGGTTGCGCGAGCGCTGCAGACAGTCGGTATCGACGGCATAGTCCTTGCGATAGCCATCGGAAAACCACGCCAGCATCGGTATGTGCTTCTGCTGCTCGGGAGCGAGCATGTAGGGCGTGCCGTGCAGGAACAGGTTGTACTCACCCAGCGACTCGCCATGGTCGGACAGGTACAGCATGGCGGTGTCGACCTTGTCCTGGCGGCTGCGCAGGACGTCGATCAGCGTGGCCAGCACGTGGTCGGTGTACACCAGGGTGTTGTCGTAGCCATTGATGATGCTCTGGCGGTCGCACTTGTCCAGGGCATTGCTGCGGCACACCGGGGTGAAACGCTCGTAGGCCTTGGGGTAGCGCTTGAAGTACTCCGGCCCGTGGCTGCCCATCTGGTGCAGTACCAGCACGGTGTCCTGCTGCAGGTTGTCGAGCATCGCCTCCAGCCCCTTCAACAGGATTTCGTCGTGGCATTCGCTGTCGGCGCACAGGGCCGGGTCCTTGAGGTTGCTGACATCCTCGAACGCCACGCGATCGCAGGTGCCCTTGCAGCCGGACTGGTTGTCGCGCCAGTGCACCGCGATGCCGGCACGCTGCAGCACGTCGAGCAGGCCCTCCTGGTTCCTGGCCTTGCTGGCGTCATACTGCTTGCGGGTGAAGGTGGAGAACATACAGGGTACCGACACCGCCGTTTCGGTACCGCACGAATGCACGTCGCTGAAGGCCACCAGCCCCGCCTCCTTGCTCAGCTGAGGCGTGGTATCGCGGTCGTAACCGAGCAGGCCGAAGTTCTGTGCGCGGGCGCTCTCGCCCACCACCAGCACGGTCAACGACTTGCGGGCCTGGGGCGTTACCGCCAGCGGGCGCACAGCATCTTCGCCAATGCGGCGCAACGGTACATGCGCGCTGCCTAGCTGCTCGCTGACATAGGCTACTGCGGCGCCGACATAGTTGCTGGGCACGACCATCAGGTGCAGTTCATGGTGATTGCGAAACAACGAGGAAAGCCCCTGGTAATTGAGCAATGCCACCGCGCCCAGTACTGTTGCGCTGGCCGTACCGACCACCAACTTGCTCAACAACTCGCGTGGGAAGGTGCGATAAAGAATCGGGGTTTTATATAAAAGAATACTCGGCACTACGCCCAGTAACAGGATATAGCCGGCCAACGTGAACGAGAGCAGATCACGCACTTCGGTGGCATTGGTTTCCATGGTATTGCGCAACATGCCCACATCGATCAGCACGCCGTAGCGATTCATGAAGTAGGCCACCCCCGCGCTGACAAGGAACAACCCCGCCAGCACCGGCTTGAACACGGGCCGGAAGGCCACCAGGGTCAGCACCAGGTTGAACGCGCAGAACACCAGCACGGCAAACGCCAGGCGCAGAACCAGGCCCGGGGCATCCCCCGGCACGATACTGAAAACATGCTGCCACAGCACCGCGTTGAAACCGATCAACAGGTACAGGCTGGCAATCAACGTTACCCATTCGGCACGCAGGGGCTTTAACTTGAACATGGCGCTTCGCTTCTTGAAAGTCCGGGACGATGTCATTGCAACATCAATTAAAAACAAGGCGGACTGTAGGCAGGGTGCCATCAATTTTTCGTGAAAAAGACGCCAACAAATAATTGCACTTTATTGAGCGAAGGGCAGAACACTTCTTGTTCAGCCTTTATTCAGGAACAGGGCCTTGTCGCCCTGCTCCCGAACAGCGGTCAGGCGGGCAACAGCACCTTGGCGTAGCTGTCACGGTCCATGTCGACCAGCTCGACGCTCAACTGAAGCTCGCGACCGCTCACCTCGACCACCGCATCCTTGAGCACCTCGAGCAGGCTGCCCGAGAGCTGCTTCTTGACCTCCGGGGAGCGGCCGCTGAGCAGTGACAGCCGCACACAGACAAATGCCCGCTCGACCGGGGCCACGCCCACACGAAAATGTTCGAAGGCGCGCGCGCGACTCTTGATATCCAGTTCCTGGGCGAACTGACCACTGCCGACCAGCGCGTGATTCAGGCGCAGCAGAACCTTGTCGACTTCAAGCTCGCGCAGGTTGGCGCTGTATTCCAGGTGCAGATGGGGCATGACTCGGGCGTCCGTCGGGGGAAATGATTCGACAGACTACCCCATCTGCGGGGGGCGGCAAACGCGTCTATCCTGAAGGTTCATGCCCACCAACCTATCAGCAGAGGTGAAGAGATGCCGGTCAAACACGATTTGCTTGCAGACCTGAATCTGACCAGGGAAGCCTTCGACGAAAAAAAGAAAACCGATCCGCGGCTCAGTACGTTGCACGAGAAGTACAACGCGATCGACGCCCAAGTGGTCGAGGCAGAAAGCGGCAGCGCCACGGACGATCAGGTGACGGAACTGCGCAAGAAACGGCTGCTGACCAAGGATGAGATCGTCGACCATCTCAAGGCCTAGGCGTTGTACCGCTGGCCGTGCTGGATAAATCTTGGTTGACCACAACAGTTAATATCATTTTGATATCAAATTTTTTGCCAGATAATTGGCAAGCCAAAAAAAACCCCGACACTTGGCGTGTCGGGGTTTCTTGATCAGGCCGCAATGGCCTGATCACGCCAAACTTACTGCTGCTGCGGCAGTTTGTCGATTGGACCGCAGCCACCAATAACCTTGGAGATGGAAACCGAAGGGTGGAACAGGTAATCGTACGAGCAGTTCTTTGGCTGGTTGTACACTTGGCCAGTGCAACCGGACAGCAGGGCAACACCCGAAACAACAGCGATTGCGACCGATGCCTTGATAAACTTTTTCATTCTAAATCCCTTAAATTACGATTCGCCGTCTTACTGATGGCGCGGCGATTGTAGGGAGGTCAGCACAATAAATCAAAAGATTTGTTACACCTTTCAAAGTCTTATGGAACGTTCGTGCTAGTTGCCCGGGCAGGGCCTGCGAATCGACTTCGACGGTCATTCTGATTTTCGGCTCAGATTCTCGAGCTTCACACCGGCGACACTTCGCCTGCTGCCGAGGCTTGGGTGAGCATGGCAAGGCGCAGTGCGCGCCTGATGTCTGCATTGATATCGTCGGTGTCTTCCAGCCCCACAGAGATCCGGACCAACCCGCGAGGTACGCCCATTCGCTCCAGGTCGGTGCCGCCTGCTCGGGCAAAACTACCGTAGTGATAACACAGGGATTCAATGTTCCCGAAGGTGGTACCTGTTCGTATCAATTGCAGTTGACTAACAAAGATTGTGCCCGCTTCCTGCGAAGGCAACACAATGGCAATAAGACCTGTATGCAATGACGGGTCAATGCCGTTGGCCTGTGCGCTCCTGGTCGACCATACGGCACGCCATTGCAACGTGGGAAACTCCTGATTCAACATGGCAATGACAGCAAGTGCATTGTCGGCATGCTTTTTCAATCTGAGCGCAAGTGTTCTCAAACCACGCACCGTAAGCCAGGCCGAAAACGGGTCGAGGATCAGCCCGGCACTTTCCCTGTGAGACTTCAATGCCTTGAACAGATCCGGGTCATTGGTACTTACCATCCCGCCCATTACATCACCGTGTCCATTGATATGCTTGGTGGTGGAATACAAGGTCACTGCCGCCCCCAGCGACAACGGCTTCTGGCAAAGTGGCGTTAGGGAAATCCTGAAAAAGACTTCCTGATTTGGCAAAATCCCCGGACACCAATCGCCGAGCTTTTCGATGATGAAACAAATGACCTTCGCCGATGCCGAGTACGCCGGTAAGCGCAAGCAGACCCGC
>NZ_MVOK01000028.1:0-85959 GCF_002018915.1 Pseudomonas sp. MF6396
CAAACCCGTGAGCACATCCTGCTGTCCCGTCAGGTTGGCGTTCCGTACATCGTGGTCTTCCTGAACAAGGCTGACCTGGTAGACGACGCTGAGCTGCTGGAGCTGGTCGAGATGGAAGTTCGCGACCTGCTGTCCACCTATGATTTCCCAGGCGACGATACCCCGATCATCATTGGTTCGGCTCGTATGGCGCTGGAAGGCAAAGCCGATAACGAAATGGGCACCACCGCTGTCAAGCGTCTGGTCGACACCCTGGATAGCTACATTCCAGAGCCTGAGCGCGCTATCGACAAGCCGTTCCTGATGCCAATCGAAGACGTATTCTCGATCTCGGGTCGTGGTACCGTTGTTACCGGTCGTATCGAGCGTGGCATCGTCCGCGTTCAAGACGCCCTGGAAATCGTTGGTCTGCGTGACACCACCACCACCACCTGCACCGGTGTTGAGATGTTCCGCAAGCTGCTGGACGAAGGTCGTGCTGGCGAGAACTGCGGCGTGCTGCTGCGCGGCACCAAGCGTGACGACGTTGAGCGTGGCCAGGTTCTGGTCAAGCCGGGTTCGGTCAAACCGCACACCAAGTTCACCGCAGAAGTCTATGTTCTGAGCAAGGAAGAAGGCGGCCGTCACACTCCGTTCTTCAAAGGCTACCGTCCACAGTTCTACTTCCGTACTACTGACGTGACTGGTAACTGCGAGCTGCCAGAAGGCGTTGAAATGGTAATGCCAGGTGACAACATCCAGATGACTGTCACTCTGATCAAGACCATCGCGATGGAAGACGGTCTGCGCTTCGCTATCCGTGAGGGCGGTCGTACCGTCGGTGCGGGTGTAGTAGCAAAGGTTATTGAATAAGTAGTTGATTTCTCTCGATCAGGCCGGCATAATGGTCGGCCTGATAAGCTTTTAGGTCAGTAGCTCAATTGGCAGAGCGACGGTCTCCAAAACCGTAGGTTGGGGGTTCGATTCCCTCCTGACCTGCCAGATTCACCTTGTGTGTCTGGCTTTCTTTTCACAGGATCCTCCTAGATGACTCCCAAGTCTGAAGCCCAAGACTCTCGTTTTGATCTGCTCAAGTGGCTGGCTGTTGTCGCTTTGGTGGTGGTAGGCGTGGTCGGAAATCAATATTACTCCGCTTCGCCGATTCTGTATCGCGTTATTGCACTCCTCGCTCTTGCTGCTGTTGCTGGCTTTGTTGCCTTGCAGACTGCAAAGGGCAGGTCGTTCTTTGCGCTGGCAAAGGAAGCTCGCACCGAGATTCGTAAAGTCGTATGGCCAACCCGCCAAGAGACCATGCAGACCACCCTTATTGTGGTGGCTGTTGTCCTGGTCATGGCGCTGCTGTTGTGGGGGCTCGATTCCCTGCTCGGCTGGTTGATTTCCTTGATTGTTGGCTAAGGGTGTCCTGTGGCTAAGCGTTGGTATGTTGTGCATGCTTACTCGGGTTACGAGAAGCATGTGATGCGCTCGCTCATCGAGCGCGTAAAGCTGGCTGGCATGGAAGATGGCTTCGGCGAGATTCTGGTCCCCACTGAAGAAGTGGTTGAAATGCGCAATGGCCAGAAGCGCAAAAGCGAGCGTAAGTTCTTCCCGGGCTACGTGCTGGTTCAGATGGACATGAACGAAGGGACTTGGCACTTGGTCAAGGACACCCCTCGTGTCATGGGCTTCATTGGTGGTACCGCAGACAAGCCTGCACCCATCACCGATAAAGAAGCCGAGGCCATTCTGCGTCGCGTTGCCGATGGCAGCGACAAGCCGAAGCCGAAAACGCTGTTCGAGCCAGGTGAAGTGGTTCGTGTTGTAGACGGTCCGTTTGCTGATTTCAACGGCACGGTCGAAGAGGTTAACTACGAGAAGAGCCGGCTCCAGGTAGCGGTGCTCATCTTCGGTCGCTCTACTCCGGTGGAGCTTGAGTTCAGCCAGGTCGAAAAGGTCTAGCAGAACGACGCATCCCATACCCCGCAGCCCTATGTGCTGCGGGGTTTTGTCGTCACTGGGATAAAACGCAAGTAATCCGGGGAGCCTTCTGGCGCTTGTACCCGATATTGGAGTAGCTCATGGCTAAGAAGATTCAGGCTTACATCAAGCTGCAAGTAAAGGCCGGCCAGGCCAACCCAAGTCCACCCGTCGGCCCAGCACTGGGTCAACACGGTGTGAACATCATGGAATTCTGCAAGGCCTTCAACGCCCGTACCCAGGGTCAAGAAGCCGGCCTGCCGACTCCTGTGATCATCACTGTATACAGTGACCGTAGCTTCACTTTCGAAACCAAAAGCACCCCTGCTTCGGTTCTGCTGAAGAAAGCAGCTGGCCTGACCAGCGGTTCTGCGCGTCCGAACACCGTCAAAGTCGGTACTGTGACCCGTGCTCAGCTGGAAGAGATCGCAAAAACCAAAAATGCTGATCTGACCGCTGCTGACATGGAAGCGGCCGTGCGTACCATCGCCGGTTCCGCTCGCAGCATGGGCCTCAACGTGGAGGGTGTGTAATGGCTAAGCTGACCAAGCGCCAAAAGGCTATCGCTTCGAAAATCGAAGCGGGCAAAGTCTACAACTTCGAAGAAGCAGCAGTGCTGCTGGCCGAACTGTCTACCGTGAAGTTCAGCGAGTCCTTCGACGTAGCCGTTAACCTGGGCGTTGACCCACGTAAATCCGACCAGGTCGTTCGTAGCGCTACCGTGCTGCCACACGGCACTGGCAAGACCGTACGTGTTGCCGTGTTCACCCAGGGGCCAGCTGCCGAGGCCGCTCTGGCTGCCGGCGCTGACCGTGTAGGCATGGACGATCTGGCTGCCGAAATGAAAGGCGGCGACCTGAACTATGACGTCGTTATTGCCTCCCCGGACGCAATGCGTGTTGTAGGTCAGCTGGGTCAGGTTCTGGGTCCTCGCGGCCTGATGCCTAACCCTAAAGTTGGCACCGTAACTCCAGACGTAGCCACCGCGGTCAAAAACGCCAAGGCTGGTCAGGTTCGCTACCGTACCGACAAAAACGGCATCATCCACACTTCCGTTGGCAAGATCGGCTTTGAAGCCGTCAAGCTGAAGGAAAACGTTGAAGCCCTGATCGCTGATCTGAAGCGTATCAAGCCAGCTTCCTCGAAAGGTATCTACGTCAAGCGCGTTACCCTGAGCACCACCATGGGCCCAGGTCTGGTAATCGATCAAGGTTCCCTGAACGCGTAAGACCGCGATGGGCGCGAGCAATTGCGCCCGTCAGCAAAAATTGGGGTCCCTGCCTGGCGGGGGCTATCCAAGACCGTAGGCGGCGCAAGCCTTAAACCTCAAGCCTACGCAGATGGTGCCCCTGATTCCTTACCGAGTCAGACACCAAAACGACATTCGGCTTCGGCTGGATGAAACGGTAACAAGCAGGAGTTTTACCCGTGGCAATTAAACTCGAAGACAAGAAGGCCATCGTCGCTGAAGTCAACGAGGCTGCCAAAGTCGCTCTGTCCGCTGTCGTGGCTGATGCCCGTGGTGTGACTGTAGGCGCAATGACCGGACTCCGTAAAGAGGCTCGTGAAGCTGGCGTTTACGTACGTGTTGTACGTAACACCCTGCTCAAGCGCGCTGTTGCCGACACTGAATTCAGTGTCCTCAACGACGTGTTCACCGGCCCTACCCTGATCGCGTTCTCCAACGAACACCCGGGCGCTGCTGCCCGTCTGTTCGCTGAGTTCGCCAAGGGTCAGAGCAAGTTCGAGATCAAGGCAGCTGCGTTCGACGGCAAGTTCCTTGCCGCAAACCAGATCGACGTGTTGGCTTCCCTGCCGACCCGCGACGAGGCCATTGCGAAGCTGATGAGCGTGATCCAAGGCGCGACCAGCAAGCTGGCTCGTACTCTGGCAGCCGTTCGCGACCAGAAAGAAGCTGCTGCTGCCTAAGGCACCGCAAGCCCTTTCGAAATCATACGTTTAATTTGATGGCTGCGTAGGCTGTCACCCCAATACAGGATTTAAGTCATGTCTCTGACTAACGAGCAAATCATCGAAGCAATCGGCCAGAAAACCGTTCTGGAAGTTGTTGAGCTGATCAAAGCAATGGAAGAAACCTTCGGCGTTACCGCTGCTGTTGCCGCTGCTGGCCCAGCTGCTGCCGCTGCCGTTGTTGAAGAACAAACCGAGTTCAACGTTGTTCTGGTTGCCGCTGGCGACAAGAAAGTAAACGTGATCAAGGCTGTTCGTGAACTGACCGGCCTGGGCCTGAAAGAAGCCAAGGAAAAGGTTGATACCGCTCCTCAAGTCGTTGCTGAAGGCGTTTCGAAAGAAGCCGCTGACAAAGCCAAGGCTGACCTGGAAGCAGCAGGCGCTACCGTCGAACTGAAGTAATTTCGACTGTGCGTCTCCAGCCCGAGCGACAAGCGAAAGGCTGATGGCTGGTGGCTTTTGCCACCGGCCTTTTTCCGTTATTGGCAGCCGATCAGGTCGGCGCCGATGACGAGCGGTAACCACCGATGACGGTGGCGCAAACCATGGGGTTTGCACGATTTTCTGGCTGCTCCCGTCGGGAGAAGCCAAACAAGCAGGTGACCAAGCTGGGGAACGCTGATGGCTTACTCATACACTGAGAAAAAACGTATCCGCAAGGACTTTAGCAAGTTGCCGGACGTCATGGATGTGCCTTACCTCCTGGCCATCCAGCTGGATTCGTATCGTGAATTCTTGCAGGCGGGAGCGACTAAAGATCAGTTCCGCGACGTGGGCCTGCATGCGGCCTTCAAATCGGTTTTCCCGATCATCAGCTACTCCGGCAATGCTGCCCTGGAGTACGTTGGCTATCGTCTGGGCGAACCGGCCTTTGATGTCAAAGAATGCGTACTGCGCGGGGTAACCTACGCGGTACCGCTGCGCGTGAAAGTCCGCCTGATCATTTTCGACAAAGAATCGTCGAACAAAGCGATCAAGGACATCAAAGAGCAAGAAGTCTACATGGGTGAAATCCCCCTGATGACTGAAAACGGTACCTTCGTAATCAACGGTACCGAGCGTGTTATCGTTTCCCAGCTGCACCGCTCGCCAGGCGTGTTCTTCGACCACGACCGTGGCAAGACGCACAGCTCGGGCAAGCTGCTGTACTCGGCGCGGATCATTCCTTACCGCGGCTCGTGGCTGGACTTCGAATTCGATCCGAAAGACTGTGTATTCGTCCGTATCGACCGTCGTCGCAAGCTGCCGGCTTCCGTGCTGCTGCGCGCGCTGGGCTACACCACCGAAGAAGTGCTGAACGCGTTCTACACCACCAACGTATTCCACGTGGCGGGCGAAAAGCTCAGCCTGGAACTGGTGCCACAGCGCCTGCGTGGTGAAATCGCGGTCATGGACATCCATGACGACAGCGGCAAGGTGATTGTCGAGCAGGGTCGTCGTATTACCGCTCGCCACATCAACCAGCTGGAAAAGGCTGGTGTCAAATCCCTGGACGTGCCGCTGGAATACGTTCTGGGCCGCACCACCGCCAAGGCGATCGTGCACCCGGCTACCGGTGAAATCCTGGCCGAATGCAACACCGAGCTGACCACCGAAGCACTGGTGAAGATCGCCAAGGCTCAGGTCGTTCGCATCGAGACCCTGTACACCAACGACATCGACTGCGGTCCGTTCATCTCGGATACCCTGAAGATCGACTCCACCAGCAACCAACTGGAAGCGCTGGTCGAGATCTATCGCATGATGCGTCCTGGCGAGCCGCCAACCAAGGACGCCGCAGAGACCCTGTTCAACAACCTGTTCTTCAGCGCCGAGCGTTACGACCTGTCGGCTGTTGGTCGCATGAAGTTCAACCGTCGTATCGGTCGTACCGAGATCGAAGGTTCGGGCGTGCTGAGCAAGGAAGATATCGTCGAGGTCCTCAAGACCCTGGTCGACATCCGTAACGGCAAAGGCATCGTCGACGACATCGACCACCTGGGTAACCGTCGCGTGCGCTGTGTCGGCGAAATGGCCGAGAACCAGTTCCGCGTTGGTCTGGTGCGTGTAGAGCGCGCGGTCAAAGAGCGTCTGTCCATGGCTGAAAGCGAAGGCCTGATGCCGCAAGACCTGATCAACGCCAAGCCGGTAGCGGCGGCGGTGAAGGAGTTCTTCGGTTCGAGCCAGCTGTCCCAGTTCATGGACCAGAACAACCCGCTGTCCGAGATCACCCACAAGCGTCGTGTCTCGGCACTCGGCCCTGGTGGTCTGACCCGTGAGCGCGCAGGCTTCGAAGTCCGTGACGTACACCCGACCCACTACGGCCGCGTGTGCCCGATCGAGACCCCTGAAGGTCCGAACATCGGTCTGATCAACTCCCTGGCGGCCTATGCCCGCACCAACCAGTACGGTTTCCTTGAGAGCCCGTACCGCGTGGTGAAAGAGGGTGTGGTTACCGACGACATCGTGTTCCTGTCGGCGATCGAAGAAGCTGATCACGTCATCGCACAGGCTTCGGCCACGATGGACGCGAAGAAGCAACTGATCGACGAACTGGTAGCGGTCCGTCACCTGAACGAATTCACCGTCAAGGCGCCGGAAGACGTCACCCTGATGGACGTTTCGCCAAAGCAGGTAGTTTCTGTTGCCGCGTCGTTGATTCCGTTCCTCGAGCACGACGACGCCAACCGTGCGTTGATGGGTTCGAACATGCAGCGTCAGGCTGTACCGACTCTGCGTGCCGACAAGCCGCTGGTAGGTACCGGCATGGAGCGCAACGTTGCGCGTGACTCCGGCGTTTGCGTCGTGGCTCGTCGTGGCGGTGTGATCGATTCCGTCGACGCCAGCCGTATCGTGGTGCGTGTTGCAGATGACGAAGTTGAAACCGGCGAAGCTGGTGTCGACATCTACAACCTGACCAAGTACACCCGCTCGAACCAGAACACCTGCATCAACCAGCGTCCGCTGGTGAGCAAGGGTGATGTGGTTCAGCGTAGCGACATCATGGCCGACGGCCCGTCCACCGACATGGGTGAACTGGCTCTGGGTCAGAACATGCGCATCGCGTTCATGGCGTGGAACGGCTTCAACTTCGAAGACTCCATCTGCCTGTCCGAGCGTGTGGTTCAGGAAGACCGCTTCACCACGATCCACATCCAGGAACTGACCTGTGTGGCCCGTGACACCAAGCTTGGCCCAGAGGAAATCACCGCGGACATCCCGAACGTGGGTGAGGCTGCGCTGAACAAGCTGGACGAAGCCGGTATCGTCTACGTGGGTGCCGAAGTCGGCGCTGGCGACATTCTGGTCGGCAAGGTCACGCCAAAAGGCGAGACCCAGCTGACGCCAGAAGAAAAACTGCTGCGTGCGATCTTCGGCGAGAAGGCCAGCGACGTCAAAGACACCTCCCTGCGTGTGCCGACCGGCACCAAGGGTACTGTCATCGACGTACAGGTCTTCACTCGCGATGGCGTCGAGCGCGACAGCCGTGCGCTGTCCATCGAGAAGATGCAGCTGGACGAGATCCGCAAGGACCTGAACGAAGAGTTCCGCATCGTTGAAGGCGCAACCTTCGAACGTCTGCGCAGCGCCCTGAACGGTCAGGTCGTCGAAGGTGGTGCCGGCCTGAAGAAAGGTTCGGTCATCTCCAACGAAGTGCTGGACGGTCTGGAGCACGGCCAGTGGTTCAAACTGCGCATGGCCGAAGACGCGCTGAACGAGCAACTCGAGAAGGCCCAGGCCTACATCGTTGATCGTCGCCGTCTGCTGGACGACAAGTTCGAAGACAAGAAGCGCAAGCTGCAGCAGGGCGATGACCTGGCACCGGGCGTACTGAAGATCGTCAAGGTCTACCTGGCAATCCGTCGTCGCATCCAGCCGGGCGACAAGATGGCCGGTCGTCACGGTAACAAGGGTGTGGTCTCCGTGATCATGCCGGTCGAAGACATGCCGCACGACGCCAACGGTACGCCGGTGGACGTGGTACTCAACCCGTTGGGTGTACCTTCGCGTATGAACGTCGGTCAGATCCTCGAAACCCACCTGGGCCTGGCGGCCAAGGGCCTGGGCGAGAAGATCAACCGCATGCTCGAAGAGCAGCGCAAGGTCATCGAGCTGCGCAAGTTCCTCACCGAGATCTACAACGAGATCGGTGGTCGTCAGGAAAGCCTGGAAGACTTCTCCGACCAGGAAATCCTCGACCTGGCGAAGAACCTCAAAGGCGGTGTGCCAATGGCCACTCCAGTCTTCGACGGTGCCAAGGAAAGCGAAATCAAGGCCATGCTGAAACTGGCAGACATGCCGGAAAGCGGTCAGATGCAGCTGTTCGACGGTCGTACCGGCAACAAGTTCGAGCGTCCAGTGACCGTTGGTTACATGTACATGCTCAAGCTGAACCACTTGGTGGACGACAAGATGCACGCGCGTTCCACTGGTTCTTACAGCCTGGTTACCCAGCAGCCGCTGGGTGGTAAGGCGCAGTTCGGTGGTCAGCGTTTCGGGGAGATGGAAGTGTGGGCGCTGGAAGCATACGGCGCGGCATACACCCTGCAAGAAATGCTCACAGTGAAGTCGGACGATGTGAACGGTCGGACCAAGATGTACAAGAACATCGTGGACGGCGATCACCGTATGGAGCCGGGCATGCCCGAGTCCTTCAACGTGTTGATCAAAGAGATTCGTTCGCTCGGTATCGATATCGATCTGGAAACCGAATAACACGTGACGCGAATCGGGAGCGCGGCTGAAAAGCCCGCTCCCTGCTCCGCCAGGAGGAAAGGCCTTGAAAGACCTACTGAATTTGCTGAAAAACCAGGGTCAAGTCGAAGAGTTCGACGCCATCCGTATCGGATTGGCCTCGCCTGAGATGATCCGTTCGTGGTCGTTCGGTGAAGTAAAAAAGCCGGAAACCATCAACTACCGTACGTTCAAGCCTGAGCGTGACGGCCTGTTCTGCGCCAAGATCTTTGGCCCAGTCAAGGACTACGAGTGCCTGTGCGGCAAGTACAAGCGCCTGAAGCACCGTGGCGTGATCTGCGAGAAGTGCGGTGTTGAAGTCGCGCTGGCAAAAGTTCGTCGTGAGCGCATGGCGCACATCGAGCTGGCCTCGCCTGTTGCCCACATCTGGTTCCTGAAGTCGCTGCCGTCGCGTATCGGCCTGCTGATGGACATGACCCTGCGTGATATCGAGCGCGTTCTCTATTTCGAGAGCTATGTCGTTATCGACCCGGGCATGACCACCCTGGAAAAAGGTCAGCTGCTGAACGACGAGCAGTACTTCGAAGCGCTGGAAGAGTTCGGCGATGACTTCGACGCCCGCATGGGTGCCGAGGCCGTCCGCGAACTGCTGCACGCTATCGACCTGGAGCACGAGATTGGCCGCCTGCGCGAAGAGATTCCGCAGACCAACTCGGAAACCAAGATCAAGAAGCTGTCCAAGCGACTGAAGCTGATGGAGGCCTTCCAGGGCTCGGGCAACCTGCCTGAGTGGATGGTCCTGACCGTTCTGCCGGTTCTGCCGCCAGACCTGCGTCCACTGGTTCCGCTGGATGGCGGTCGTTTCGCGACCTCCGACCTGAACGACCTGTACCGTCGAGTGATCAACCGTAACAACCGTCTGAAGCGCCTGCTCGACCTGTCTGCGCCTGACATCATCGTGCGCAACGAAAAGCGCATGCTGCAGGAAGCGGTCGACGCACTGCTCGACAACGGCCGTCGCGGCCGCGCCATCACCGGCTCGAACAAGCGTCCTCTGAAATCCCTGGCCGACATGATCAAGGGTAAGCAAGGTCGTTTCCGTCAGAACCTGCTCGGTAAGCGCGTTGACTACTCGGGTCGTTCGGTAATTACCGTAGGTCCGACCCTGCGTCTGCACCAGTGCGGTCTGCCGAAGAAAATGGCCCTCGAGCTGTTCAAGCCGTTCATTTTCGGCAAGCTGGAAATGCGTGGTCTGGCGACCACCATCAAGGCTGCCAAGAAGATGGTCGAGCGCGAGTTGCCAGAGGTGTGGGACGTTCTTGCCGAAGTGATTCGCGAACACCCCGTACTGCTCAACCGTGCACCGACCCTTCACCGTCTGGGTATCCAGGCGTTCGAGCCGGTACTGATCGAAGGCAAGGCCATCCAACTGCACCCGCTGGTCTGTGCCGCGTACAACGCCGACTTCGACGGTGACCAGATGGCCGTGCACGTGCCGCTGACGCTGGAAGCCCAGCTCGAAGCGCGTGCGCTGATGATGTCGACCAACAACATCCTGTCGCCAGCCAACGGTGAGCCGATCATCGTTCCTTCGCAGGACGTTGTACTGGGTCTGTACTACATGACCCGCGAAGCCATCAATGCCAAGGGCGAAGGTCGCGTATTCGCCGACCTGCAGGAAGTCGACCGCGTATTCCGCGCCGGCGAAGCGGCCCTGCACGCCAAGATCAAGGTTCGTATCAACGAAACCGTGAACGATCGTGATGGCGGCAGCGTCAAGAACACCCGCATCGTCGACACCACTGTCGGCCGTGCACTGCTGTTCCAGGTTGTACCGCCAGGTCTGTCGTACGACGTGGTCAACCAGCCGATGAAGAAAAAGGCGATCTCCAAGCTGATCAACCAGTGCTACCGCGTGGTTGGCCTGAAAGAGACCGTCATCTTCGCTGACCAGCTGATGTACACCGGTTTTGCCTACTCGACCATCTCCGGCGTTTCCATCGGTGTTAACGACTTCGTTATCCCGGATGAAAAAGCCCGCATCATCGGTGCTGCCACCGACGAAGTGAAAGAGATCGAGAGCCAGTACGCCTCCGGCCTGGTAACCCAGGGCGAGAAGTACAACAAGGTCATCGACCTGTGGTCCAAGGCGAACGACGAAGTGTCCAAGGCGATGATGGCCAACCTCTCGAAAGAGAAGGTCATCGACCGCGAAGGCAACGAAGTCGAGCAGGAGTCCTTCAACTCGATGTACATGATGGCTGACTCCGGTGCCCGGGGTTCGGCAGCTCAGATTCGTCAGTTGGCCGGTATGCGTGGTCTGATGGCCAAGCCGGACGGCTCGATCATCGAGACGCCGATCACCGCGAACTTCCGCGAAGGTCTGAGCGTACTGCAGTACTTCATCTCGACTCACGGTGCGCGTAAGGGTCTTGCGGATACCGCGTTGAAAACCGCGAACTCCGGTTACCTGACCCGTCGTCTGGTAGACGTGGCGCAGGATCTGGTGGTTACCGAGATCGACTGTGGCACCGAGCAGGGTCTGGTCATGACCCCGCACATCGAAGGCGGCGACGTTGTAGAGCCGCTGGGTGAGCGCGTACTGGGTCGTGTAATCGCCCGTGACGTGTTCAAGCCTGGCACTGACGACGTCATCGTTCCGGCCGGTACCCTGGTCGACGAGAAGTGGGTCGAGTTCATCGAGCTGAACAGCATCGACGAAGTGATCGTGCGTTCGCCGATCAGCTGCGAAACCCGCTACGGCATCTGCGCCAAGTGCTACGGTCGCGACCTGGCTCGCGGTCACCAGGTGAACATCGGTGAAGCTGTCGGCGTTATCGCTGCACAGTCGATCGGTGAGCCGGGTACCCAGCTGACCATGCGTACGTTCCACATCGGTGGTGCTGCAAGCCGTACCTCGGCTGCCGACAGCGTCCAGGTGAAGAACGGCGGTATGGTTCGTCTGCACAACCTCAAGCAGGTTGAGCGTGCCGACGGCAACCTGGTTGCCGTATCGCGTTCCGGCGAGTTGGCGATTGCCGACGAGTTCGGTCGTGAGCGCGAGCGTTACAAGCTGCCTTACGGCGCCGTGATTTCGGTGAAGGAAGGCGACAAGGTCGACGCTGGCGCCATCGTCGCCAAGTGGGACCCGCACACCCACCCGATCGTTACCGAAATGAAAGGTACCGTGACCTTCGTGGGCATGGAAGAAGGCATCACGATCAAGCGTCAGACCGACGAATTGACCGGCCTGACCAACATCGAGGTTCTGGACGTCAAAGACCGTCCGGCTGCAGGCAAGGAAATCCGTCCTGCAATCAAGATGGTCGACGCCAGCGGCAAGGATCTGCTGTTGCCAGGTACCGACGTACCGGCTCAGTACTTCCTGCCAGCCAACGCCCTGGTCGGTGTGGCTGACGGTGCACAGATCGGTGTTGGTGACGTTATCGCGCGTATCCCGCAAGAAACGTCCAAGACCCGTGACATCACCGGTGGTCTGCCGCGCGTTGCCGACCTGTTCGAAGCGCGCCGTCCGAAAGAAGCCTCGATTCTGGCTGAAGTCAGCGGTACCATCGCCTTCGGTAAAGAGACCAAGGGCAAGCGCCGTCTGGTCATCACCCCGAACGATGGCAGCGATCCGTACGAAGAGCTGATTCCGAAGTGGCGTCACCTGAACGTCTTCGAAGGCGAACAAGTGAACCGCGGCGAAGTCATCTCGGACGGTCCTAGCGATCCGCACGACATTCTGCGTCTGCTGGGTGTTAGCGCGCTGGCCAAGTACATCGTCAACGAGATCCAGGACGTTTACCGTCTGCAAGGCGTGAAGATCAACGACAAGCACATCGAGACCATCCTGCGTCAGATGCTGCGTAAGGTCGAGATTGCCGAGTCGGGCGACTCCAGCTTCATCAAGGGCGACCAGATGGAACTGACCCAGGTACTGGTAGAGAACGAGCGCCTTGGCGCGGAAGACAAGTTTGTCTCCAAGTTCACTCGTGTACTGCTGGGTATCACCAAGGCCTCGCTGTCCACCGAATCGTTCATCTCGGCGGCTTCCTTCCAGGAAACCACCCGCGTACTGACCGAAGCGGCGGTAACCGGCAAGCGCGACTACCTGCGCGGCCTGAAAGAAAACGTGGTCGTGGGTCGTCTGATCCCGGCCGGTACCGGTCTGGCCTACCACAGCGAGCGCAAGCGTCGCCGTGATGCCGACAAGCCGTTGCGTGTTAGCGCCAGTGAAGTGGAAGCTGCACTGACCGAAGCGCTGAACTCCAGCGGCAACTAAAGCGTAGGGCCCTGGCGGCCCTCACCCGATCTTCGCGACATAATCTGTTGCGAAGGGGAGGGTGGGGGATGTCGGGGCCTTGCCTTGACGAGGGGCAAGATCCTCTTTAGACTCTTGTACCCCTAAATTTGGTGGGACTTCGTCCTGCCATTTTGCTTTTCTTGCAAGACAATAGCGTCGCAAGACAACAGTGGAGCTAGTAGATGGCAACTATCAACCAGCTGGTACGTCAGCCGCGTAAGCGTATCGTCGAGAAATCCGACGTTCCTGCGCTGCAGAACTGCCCGCAACGTCGTGGCGTGTGCACCCGTGTGTACACCACCACGCCGAAAAAACCTAACTCGGCACTGCGTAAAGTATGCCGTGTGCGTCTGACCAACGGTTTCGAGGTTTCCTCGTACATCGGTGGTGAAGGCCACAACCTGCAAGAGCACAGCGTGGTACTGATCCGCGGCGGTCGTGTAAAAGACTTGCCAGGTGTTCGTTACCACACCGTTCGCGGCTCCCTGGATACCTCCGGCGTCAAAGGTCGTAACCAAGGTCGTTCGAAGTACGGTACCAAGCGTCCGAAGTAATCGGCCGTTTGCAGCAATTTGCAGTTATCAATTTTATTGAGTCGATAAGAGTAAGGTCGGGCACGCAACCTCTGGGTTCCCTGTCCCGAGCTAACCTGAAGACCGTTTGAGGGCTTATCAATGCCAAGACGTCGTGTAGCAGCCAAGCGTGAGATTCTGGACGATCCAAAATACGGATCGCAGATTCTCGCCAAGTTCATGAACCACGTGATGGAAAGCGGCAAGAAGGCCGTTGCCGAGCGTATCGTTTACGGTGCGCTGGACAAGGTCAAAGAACGCAAGAACAGCGATCCCCTGGAAATCTTCGAGAAAGCTCTCGACGCCATCGCTCCGCTGGTCGAAGTGAAGTCGCGCCGTGTTGGCGGTGCTACTTACCAGGTTCCGGTCGAAGTTCGTCCGTCCCGTCGTAACGCCCTGGCAATGCGCTGGTTGGTAGACTACGCGCGCAAGCGCGGCGAGAAGTCTATGGCCCTGCGCCTGGCCGGCGAATTGCTGGATGCTGCTGAAGGCAAAGGTGCTGCAGTCAAGAAGCGTGAAGACGTACACCGTATGGCCGAAGCCAACAAAGCGTTCTCGCACTACCGCTTCTAATTCAGGCATCACTATTTTTGCGAGGGCTCTATGGCTCGTACTACACCAATCAACCGCTACCGTAACATTGGTATTTGCGCGCACGTTGACGCGGGCAAGACCACTACTACCGAGCGGATCCTGTTCTACACAGGCCTGAGCCACAAACTGGGCGAGGTGCATGATGGCGCCGCGACCACCGACTGGATGGTGCAGGAGCAGGAGCGGGGTATCACCATTACCTCCGCTGCTGTCACTACCTTCTGGAAAGGCTCCAAGGGTCAGTATGACAACTACCGCGTAAACGTCATCGATACCCCCGGCCACGTTGACTTCACCATTGAAGTTGAGCGTTCGCTGCGTGTACTCGACGGCGCTGTCGTTGTGTTCTGCGGTACCTCCGGCGTTGAGCCACAGTCCGAAACCGTATGGCGTCAAGCCAACAAGTACGGCGTTCCACGTGTTGTATACGTGAACAAGATGGACCGTGCCGGTGCCAACTTCCTGCGCGTCGTAGGTCAGATCAAGAACCGTCTGGGTCACACCCCGGTTCCTGTTCAGCTGGCCATCGGTTCGGAAGAGAACTTCCAGGGTCAGGTCGATCTGATCAAGATGAAGGCTATCTACTGGAACGAAGACGACAAAGGCACCACCTATCGCGAGGAAGAAATTCCTGCCGATATGCTGGAGCTGGCTCAAGAGTGGCGCTCCAACATGGTTGAAGCGGCTGCCGAGTCCAGCGAAGAGCTGATGAACAAGTACCTGGAAGGCGAAGAGCTGACCGTCGAAGAAATCAAGGCCGGTCTGCGCGCGCGTACCCTGGCCAGCGAGATCGTTCCGGCTGTCTGTGGTTCGTCGTTCAAGAACAAGGGCGTTCCCCTGGTTCTCGACGCCGTTATCGACTTCCTGCCTGCTCCTACCGAGATTCCTGCGATCAAGGGTATCCACCCTGACCTGATCGAGAAGCCAAAGGAAGAGCTGGTCGACGCCGACTACGACGAGCGTCATGCCGACGACAACGAGCCGTTCTCGGCTCTGGCGTTCAAGATTGCCACCGACCCGTTCGTTGGTACTCTGACTTTTGTCCGTGTTTACTCGGGTATGCTGCAGTCCGGCGACTCCGTGATCAACTCGGTCAAGGGCAAGAAAGAGCGCGTTGGTCGTATGGTGCAGATGCACGCCAACCAGCGTGAAGAAATCAAGGAAGTACTGGCCGGCGACATCGCTGCTCTGATCGGCATGAAGGACGTCACCACTGGTGACACCCTGTGCAACGCCGACAAGCCGATCATCCTCGAGCGTATGGACTTCCCTGAGCCTGTGATTTCGGTAGCTGTCGAGCCGAAAACCAAGCAGGACCAGGAAAAGATGGGTATCGCACTGGGCAAGCTGGCTCAGGAAGACCCGTCGTTCCGCGTCAAGACCGACGAAGAAACCGGCCAGACCATCATCTCGGGTATGGGCGAGCTTCACCTGGACATCCTCGTTGACCGCATGAAGCGCGAATTCAACGTCGAAGCCAACATCGGTAAGCCGCAGGTTTCCTATCGCGAGCAGATCACCAAAGACAACGTCGAAATCGAAGGCAAGTTCGTTCGTCAGTCCGGTGGTCGCGGTCAGTTCGGTCACTGCTGGATCCGCTTCTCGCAGCCAGACGTGGACGCACACGGCAACATCACCGAAGGCCTGGTTTTCACCAACGAGGTTGTGGGTGGTGTGGTTCCGAAGGAATACATCCCGGCGATCCAGAAGGGTATCGAAGAGCAGATGAAGAACGGCATCGTTGCCGGCTATCCGCTGATCGGCCTGAAGGCAACCGTGTTTGATGGTTCCTACCACGACGTCGACTCTAACGAGATGGCGTTCAAGGTGGCGGCCTCCATGGCGACCAAGCAACTCGCAGCCAAAGGCGGCGGTAAGGTGCTTGAGCCGATCATGAAGGTAGAAGTTGTGACCCCTGAGGACTACATGGGTGACGTGATGGGTGACCTGAACCGTCGTCGTGGTCTGATCCAGGGTATGGAAGATTCGGTGTCCGGCAAGGTTGTCCGTGCTGAAGTTCCGCTCGGAGAGATGTTCGGTTATGCGACCGACGTTCGTTCCATGTCCCAGGGTCGCGCGAGCTACTCCATGGAATTCTCCAAATACGCTGAGGCTCCGTCGAACATCGTCGAAGCGCTCGTTAAAAAACAAGGCTGATTCAGTCCTTTAGGCTAGGAGTTAATTGTCGTGGCTAAAGAAAAATTTGATCGTTCCCTTCCGCACGTCAACGTTGGCACCATCGGTCACGTTGACCACGGTAAAACCACTCTGACCGCAGCTCTGACTCGCGTCTGCTCCGAAGTTTTCGGTTCCGCAGTCGTTGAATTCGACAAGATCGACAGCGCTCCAGAAGAGAAAGCTCGCGGTATCACCATCAACACCGCTCACGTTGAGTACAACTCGACCATTCGTCACTACGCTCACGTCGACTGCCCAGGTCACGCTGACTACGTGAAGAACATGATCACCGGTGCTGCCCAGATGGACGGCGCGATCCTGGTTTGCTCGGCTGCCGATGGTCCGATGCCACAAACCCGTGAGCACATCCTGCTGTCCCGTCAGGTTGGCGTTCCGTACATCGTGGTCTTCCTGAACAAGGCTGACCTGGTAGACGACGCTGAGCTGCTGGAACTGGTCGAGATGGAAGTTCGCGACCTGCTGTCCACCTACGACTTCCCAGGCGACGATACCCCGATCATCATCGGTTCGGCTCGTATGGCGCTGGAAGGCAAAGACGACAACGAAATGGGCACCACCGCTGTCAAGAAGCTGGTTGAGACTCTGGATACCTACATCCCAGAGCCTGAGCGCGCTATCGACAAGCCGTTCCTGATGCCAATCGAAGACGTATTCTCGATCTCGGGTCGTGGTACCGTTGTTACCGGTCGTATCGAGCGTGGCATCGTCCGCGTTCAAGACGCCCTGGAAATCGTTGGTCTGCGTGACACCACCACCACCACCTGCACCGGTGTTGAGATGTTCCGCAAGCTGCTGGACGAAGGTCGTGCTGGCGAGAACTGCGGCGTGCTGCTGCGCGGCACCAAGCGTGACGACGTTGAGCGTGGCCAGGTTCTGGTCAAGCCAGGTTCGGTCAAGCCGCACACCAAGTTCACCGCAGAAGTCTATGTTCTGAGCAAGGAAGAAGGCGGCCGTCACACTCCGTTCTTCAAAGGCTACCGTCCACAGTTCTACTTCCGTACTACTGACGTGACTGGTAACTGCGAGCTGCCAGAAGGCGTTGAAATGGTAATGCCAGGTGACAACATCCAGATGACTGTCACTCTGATCAAGACCATCGCGATGGAAGACGGTCTGCGCTTCGCTATCCGTGAAGGCGGTCGTACCGTCGGCGCCGGCGTCGTAGCCAAAATCATCGAGTAATCGTTGATCGTTTAGAAAGGCCCCCGCTTTTGCGGGGGCTTTTTTATTGGGTTGACACTCAGTGGGGGTGTCTATAGAATCACGCCTCCTTTTAACGGGCGTAGTGCGCCCGGTGGGAATAGCAGCCTGGAGTCTGAAATCCAATGCAAAATCAGCAAATCCGTATCAGGTTGAAGGCTTTTGACCATCGCCTGATCGACCAATCCACCCAGGAAATCGTGGAAACCGCGAAACGTACTGGTGCTCAAGTGCGTGGTCCAATTCCACTGCCTACCCGTAAAGAGCGGTTCACCGTTCTGGTCTCCCCGCACGTCAACAAAGACGCGCGTGACCAGTACGAGATCCGTACTCATAAGCGCGTACTGGACATCGTCCAACCAACGGATAAAACCGTTGATGCTCTTATGAAGCTCGATCTTGCGGCAGGCGTGGAAGTGCAGATCAGCCTCGGCTAAGACTCGGGTCTTAGTCGTGTAACGCTCTGAAATGGGCGGCCATAGCGGGTGAAAGCCCCGTACACTCATGAGGTTTACAACATGACTATTGGTGTAGTCGGTCGTAAATGCGGTATGACCCGTATTTTCACCGAAGAAGGTGTCTCCATTCCGGTCACGGTCATTGAGATCGAGCCGAATCGCGTCACCCAGTTCAAAACCGAAGAAACTGATGGCTATCGCGCAGTGCAAGTCACTGTTGGCGAGCGTCGCGCTTCGCGTGTGACTGCTGCTCAAGCAGGTCACTTCGCTAAAGCGAACGTTGCCGCTGGTCGCGGTGTCTGGGAATTCCGTCTTGAAGAAGGCGAGTACCAGGCTGGCGACTTGATCAATGCAGAAATCTTCGCTGCTGGCCAAATGGTAGACGTTACCGGTCAGTCGAAAGGTAAAGGCTTTGCCGGTACCATCAAGCGTTGGAATTTCCGCGGTCAAGACAATACCCACGGTAACTCCGTTTCCCACCGCGTCCCGGGCTCTATCGGCCAGTGCCAGACTCCTGGTCGTGTATTCAAGGGCAAAAAAATGTCCGGTCACATGGGCGCCGAGCGCGTGACCGTTCAGTCCCTCGAAGTAGTGCGCGTCGACGCTGAACGCAATCTGTTGCTGGTCAAGGGTGCCGTTCCTGGCGCTACTGGCGGCAATCTGGTTGTGCGTCCGGCTGCCAAGGCTCGCGGTTAAGGGGAAGCTGACATGCAACTAAATGTAAATGACGCTCAAGCGATCGAAGTTTCCGAACTGACTTTCGGCGGCGAATTCAACGAGACGCTGGTACACCAAGCAGTCGTGGCCTACATGGCCGGCGGCCGTCAGGGCACCAAGCAGCAGAAAACCCGTTCCGACGTTGCTGGTGGCGGCAAGCGCCCATGGCGTCAGAAAGGCACTGGCCGCGCTCGTGCCGGTACTATCCGTAGCCCAATCTGGCGTGGCGGCGGTACCACTTTCGCAGCTCGTCCTCAAGACCACTCGCAGAAGCTCAACAAGAAGATGTACCGCGCAGCAATGCGTTCCATCCTCGCCGAGCTGGTGCGTACCGACCGTCTGGTCGTGGTTCAGGACTTCGCTGTTGAAGCACCGAAAACCAAAGACCTGCTGAACAAACTGAACGGCATGGGTCTGAGCGACGTACTGATCGTTTCTGATGCTGTTGATCAGAATCTGTACCTGGCTGCTCGCAACCTGCCGCACGTCGACGTACGTGACGTACAGGGTTCCGATCCGGTCAGTCTGATCGCATACGACAAGGTGTTGATCACCGTGTCGGCCGTGAAGAAATTCGAGGAGCTGCTGGGATGAACCAGGAACGCGTATTTAAAGTTCTACTTGGCCCGCACGTTTCCGAGAAGGCCACGGTTCTGGCTGACAAGAAAGGCCAGTTCGTTTTCAAGGTTGCTACCGACGCAACCAAGCTGGAAATCAAGAAGGCCGTCGAAAGCCTGTTCAGCGTGAAAGTGGAAAGCGTGACTACCCTGAACGTTCTGGGTAAGACCAAGCGTACCGCTCGCGGTCTGGGCAAGCGTAATGACTGGAAGAAGGCGATCATCTCCCTTCAACCCGGCCAAGATCTCGATTTCAGCAGCAGTGCTGAGTAAGGAAGGGGTGCATCATGGCAATCGTTAAATGCAAACCGACTTCCCCTGGCCGCCGTTTCGTGGTCAAGGTGGTCAACAAGGAGCTGCATAAAGGCGCTCCTCACGCACCGCTGCTCGAGAAGAAATCGAAGTCTGGTGGTCGTAACAACAATGGCCGCATCACTACGCGTCACGTAGGTGGTGGTCATAAGCAGCATTACCGTATGGTCGACTTCCGTCGCAACGACAAGGACGGCATCGTCGCCACTGTCGAGCGTATCGAATACGACCCGAACCGTACTGCTCACATCGCACTGCTCTGCTACGCAGACGGCGAGCGCCGCTACATCATCGCCCCTAAAGGCGTGAGTGCTGGCGACCAGCTGATTGCAGGTGCTCTGGCTCCAATCAAGCCAGGCAACTCCCTGCAACTGCGCAACATTCCAGTGGGTAGCACCATTCACGGCATCGAACTGAAGCCGGGCAAAGGTGCACAGATCGCTCGTTCCGCTGGTGCTTCGGCTCAGCTGATCGCTCGCGAAGGTGTCTATGTGACCCTGCGTCTGCGCTCTGGTGAAATGCGTAAAGTCCTGGCTGAGTGCCGTGCGACCCTGGGCGAAGTCTCGAACTCCGAGCACAGCCTGCGTTCGCTGGGTAAAGCTGGTGCCAAACGCTGGCGTGGCGTTCGCCCAACCGTTCGTGGTGTTGCCATGAACCCGGTTGACCACCCACATGGTGGTGGTGAAGGTCGTACCTCCGGTGGTCGTCATCCGGTATCGCCATGGGGCTTCCCGACTAAGGGCGCGAAGACTCGTGGTAATAAGCGTACCGACAAAATGATCGTCCGTCGTCGCAAGTAAATAGAGGGATACGACAGTGCCACGTTCTCTGAAAAAAGGTCCTTTTATCGATCTTCACCTACTGAAGAAGATCGAAGTGGCGGCGGAAAAGAACGATCGCAAACCAGTTAAGACCTGGTCGCGCCGTTCGATGATCCTGCCACAAATGGTCGGTCTGACCATCGCGGTACACAACGGTCGCCAACACGTCCCAGTTCTCGTGAACGAAGACATGGTCGGCCATAAACTGGGCGAGTTCGCCGGTACCCGCACCTACCGCGGGCACGTGGCTGACAAGAAAGCCAAGCGTTAAGGGGTAAGGAAATGGAAGTAGCCGCTAAGTTGTCGGGCGCTCGCATCTCCGCCCAGAAAGCCCGCTTGGTCGCCGACCAGATCCGCGGGAAGAAGGTGGGCGAAGCGCTCAACCTGTTGGCCTTCAGCAGCAAAAAAGCCGCTGAAATCATGAAGAAAGTCCTCGAGTCGGCCGTAGCCAACGCCGAGCATAACGAAGGCGCAGACGTTGATGACCTGAAGGTCTCCACCGTTTTCGTCAACGAAGGGCGTTCGCTGAAGCGCATCATGCCGCGTGCCAAAGGCCGCGCTGATCGCATCGTCAAGCGGTCTTGCCATATCACTGTCAAGGTTGCGGACAAGTAACGGAGTCGATCAGATGGGTCAGAAAGTACATCCCACTGGCATTCGCCTGGGAATCGTCAAGGAGCACACCTCCGTCTGGTACGCAGACGGTCGGACTTATGCGGACTATTTGCTCGCAGATCTGAATGTGCGTGAGTACCTCCAAGACAAACTAAAAAGCGCGTCCGTTAGCCGTATCGATATCCATCGTCCGGCTCAAACTGCACGCATCACCATCCACACCGCTCGTCCAGGTATCGTTATCGGGAAGAAAGGTGAAGATGTTGAGAAACTGCGTCAGGACCTGACCAAGCAAATGGGTGTGCCTGTGCACATCAATATCGAAGAGATCCGCAAGCCGGAACTCGACGGTATGCTGGTAGCTCAGAGCGTAGCTCAGCAGCTGGAGCGTCGTGTGATGTTCCGTCGCGCCATGAAGCGCGCCGTACAGAACGCCATGCGTATTGGTGCCAAGGGCATCAAGATCCAGGTGAGCGGTCGTCTCGGCGGTGCTGAAATCGCACGTACTGAATGGTATCGCGAAGGTCGTGTGCCACTGCACACCCTGCGTGCCGACATCGACTATGCCACTTACGAAGCTCACACCACTTACGGTGTGATCGGTGTGAAGGTTTGGATTTTCAAAGGCGAAGTTATTGGTGGTCGCCAAGAAGAACTGAAACCACAAGCACCAGCGCCTCGTAAAAAAGCTGCTAAGTAAGGGGTACGCCAAATGTTGCAACCAAAGCGTACAAAATTCCGCAAGCAGATGACTGGCCACAACCGTGGTCTGGCACTGCGCGGTAGCAAAGTCAGCTTCGGCGAGTTTGCTCTGAAAGCTGTTGCTCGCGGTCGTCTCACCGCTCGCCAGATCGAATCGGCACGTCGTGCCCTGACCCGTCACGTAAAACGTGGCGGCAAGATCTGGATCCGTGTATTCCCGGACAAGCCGATCTCCAAGAAGCCTCTCGAAGTGCGGATGGGTAAAGGTAAGGGTTCCGTGGAGTACTGGGTTGCCCAGATCCAGCCAGGCAAGGTCCTGTACGAGATCGAGGGTGTTTCTGAAGAGCTGGCGCGTGAGGCATTCGCCTTGGCGGCTGCAAAGCTGCCTCTCGCCACCTCCTTTGTTAAGCGGACGGTGATGTGATGAAAGCGAATGAACTTCGTGAAAAATCAGCACAGCAGCTGAACGAGCAACTGCTCGGCTTGCTGCGCGACCAGTTCAATCTGCGTATGCAGAAGGCAACTGGCCAGTTGGGGCAGTCGCACCTGCTCTCGCAAGTTAAGCGTGACATCGCTCGCGTGAAAACTGTGCTCAACCAGCAGGCAGGTAAGTGATCATGGCTGAAGCTGAAAAAACCGTCCGTACGCTGACTGGCCGTGTCGTCAGCGACAAGATGGACAAAACCATCACCGTACTGATCGAGCGTCGCGTAAAGCACCCGATCTACGGTAAATACGTTAAGCGTTCGACTAAGCTGCACGCGCACGACGAAACCAACCAGTGCCACATCGGCGACAAGGTCTCCATCCGCGAGACTCGTCCGCTGGCCAAGACCAAGTCCTGGGCACTGGTTGAAGTTCTCGAACGCGCTGTTGAAGTCTAAGGGCTAGGGGTCGGAGAAATTTTATGATTCAGACTCAATCCATGCTCGATGTGGCCGATAACAGCGGCGCTCGTCGCGTCATGTGCATCAAGGTGCTCGGCGGTTCGCACCGTCGCTACGCCGGTATCGGTGACATCATCAAGGTAACCGTCAAGGAAGCAATTCCTCGCGGTAAAGTGAAGAAAGGCCAGGTGATGACTGCTGTTGTAGTCCGCACTCGCCACGGTGTCCGTCGTGCTGACGGCTCCATCATCCGCTTTGATGGCAATGCTGCTGTTCTGCTGAACAACAAGCAAGAGCCGATCGGCACCCGTATCTTTGGGCCAGTGACCCGTGAACTTCGTACTGAGAAGTTCATGAAGATCGTCTCGCTCGCCCCAGAAGTGCTGTAAGGAGATCCGACATGCAAAAGATTCGTCGTGACGACGAGATCATCGTGATCGCCGGCAAAGACAAAGGTAAGCGCGGTAAGGTGCTCAAGGTTCTCGCTGACGACCGTCTGGTCGTTGGTGGGATCAACCTGGTGAAGCGTCATACCAAGCCTAACCCTATGTCGGGCGTACAAGGCGGTATCGTCGAGAAAGAAGCGCCACTGCACGCTTCCAACGTCGCCATCTTCAACGGCGAAACCAACAAGGCTGACCGCGTTGGTTTCAAAGTAGAAGAAGGCAAAAAAATTCGTGTCTTCAAGTCGACCCAAAAAGCGGTTGATGCTTGAACACTGCTAGGTAGAAGACCATGGCACGACTGAAAGAGATTTACCGGAAGGAAATTGCTCCCAAGCTTAAGGAAGAACTTAAGCTGGCGAACGTGATGGAAGTTCCGCGCGTTACCAAGATCACCCTGAACATGGGTCTGGGCGAAGCTGTCGGCGACAAGAAAGTCATCGAGCACGCTGTAGCTGACCTCGAGAAGATCACCGGTCAAAAAGCCGTTGTGACTTTCGCTCGGAAATCCATCGCGGGCTTCAAAGTCCGTGAGGGCTGGCCGATCGGCGTCAAAGTCACTCTGCGCCGTGATCGTATGTACGAATTCCTGGACCGCCTGCTGGCGATCTCCCTGCCTCGGGTTCGCGACTTCCGCGGCCTGAATGCCAAGTCCTTCGACGGTCGTGGCAACTACAGCATGGGCGTGAAAGAGCAGATCATCTTCCCGGAAATCGACTACGACAAGATCGATGCTCTGCGCGGTCTGGACATTACCCTGACCACCACTGCTCGTACGGATGACGAAGGTCGCGCTCTGCTGCGCGCTTTCAAATTCCCGTTCCGCAACTGATTGGAGTAGGAAAATGGCCAAGAAGAGCATGAAAAACCGCGAGCTGAAGCGTCAGCTCACGGTTGCTAAATACGCCAAGAAGCGTGCTGAGCTCAAAGCTACCATCGTTAATCTGAATGCAACTCCAGAAGAACGTTGGGCAGCCTCGATCGCTCTGCAGAAGCAGCCACGTGACGCAAGCGCCTCGCGCATGCGTAACCGCTGCCGCATCACCGGTCGTCCACACGGCGTTTACCGCAAGTTCGGCCTCGGCCGTAACAAGCTGCGTGAAGCAGCAATGCGCGGTGACGTTCCAGGTCTGGTCAAAGCCAGCTGGTAAGACGTACCGGCAGGGCCCTGGCGGCGGGGGAGTGATCTTCCGACCGCCGGTGATCTTGCAACGAAACAAGCCCCTTATGGGGCTTGTTTCGTTTCTGGGATGTGTCTAGAATGACCGGCTCACCTGAGCCCGGGTTTTTTGCCCGTTGTGTTCAGGTGACTGTAGTAGCCGAAAGGCTAATTTTTCTTGTATCAGGAGCGTCTAGCCCATGAGTATGCAGGACCCGTTAGCGGACATGCTAACTCGAATCCGTAATGCCCAGATGGCTGAAAAGTCCGTCGTAAGCATGCCGTCCTCGACCCTGAAGGTGGCTGTAGCCAAAGTTCTGAAAGACGAAGGTTACATCGCGGGTTATCAGGTCAGCAGTGAAGTCAAACCTTCGCTGTCCATCGAGCTGAAATACTTCGAAGGCCGTCCGGTCATCGAGGAAGTCAAGCGCGTAAGTCGTCCAGGCCTGCGTCAGTACAAGTCCGTCGAAGAGCTGCCGAAAGTACGTGGCGGTCTGGGCGTGTCTATCGTCTCCACCAACAAAGGTGTGATGACTGATCGTGCTGCGCGCGCTGCCGGTGTCGGCGGCGAAGTACTCTGCACAGTGTTCTAAGGGGGGATAAGCATGTCTCGCGTCGCTAAGAACCCCGTTAAGCTGCCAGCCGGTGTCGAAGTCAAATTCGTCGGCCAACAGCTTTCGGTGAAGGGTGCCAAGGGCACTCTCGAACTGAACGTTCACTCGTCCGTTGAAGTTGTTGAAGAAGCTGGTGAGCTGCGTTTCGCTGCTCGCAACGGCGACCAACAAACTCGCGCAATGGCCGGCACTACCCGTGCACTCGTGAACAACATGGTCCAGGGCGTAAGCCAAGGCTTCGAGCGCAAGCTCCAGCTGGTCGGTGTTGGTTACAAGGCGCAAGCCAAGGGCACCGTGCTGAACCTGGCGCTCGGCTTCTCGCACCCAGTGGATTATGAACTGCCTGAGGGCATCACCGCTGAGACCCCTAGCCAGACCGACATCCTGATCAAGGGTATCGACAAGCAGCTGGTAGGTCAGGTGGCCGCTGAAATCCGCGACTTCCGTCCACCAGAGCCGTACAAAGGCAAGGGTGTGCGTTACGCGGACGAAGTCGTCCGTCGTAAAGAAGCCAAGAAGAAGTAGGGCATAGCAAATGACCGACAAAAAAGTTACTCGACTGCGTCGCGCTCGCAAAGCACGCCTGAAAATGCACGAACTCGAAGTCGTGCGTCTCTGCGTGTTCCGCTCCTCGCAGCACATCTATGCCCAGGTCATTTCGGCCGACGGCAGCAAAGTCCTGGCCAGCGCCTCGACTTTGGACAAAGACCTGCGTGATGGCGCCACTGGCAACATCGACGCGGCCACTAAGGTTGGCAAGCTGGTAGCTGAGCGCGCGAAAGCCGCCGGTGTATCTCAAGTTGCCTTTGACCGTTCTGGCTTCAAGTACCACGGCCGCGTTAAAGCGCTGGCAGATGGTGCTCGTGAAGGCGGACTGGAGTTCTAAGTTATGTCAAATAACGATCAAAAGCGCGACGAAGGCTACATCGAGAAGCTGGTTCAAGTTAACCGCGTAGCCAAAACCGTAAAAGGCGGCCGTATCTTCACTTTCACCGCGTTGACCGTGGTAGGTGATGGCAAGGGTCGCGTTGGTTTCGGCCGTGGCAAATCGCGCGAAGTACCTGCTGCGATCCAGAAAGCCATGGAAGCTGCCCGTCGCAACATGATTCAGGTAGACCTGAACGGCACCACTCTGCAGTACGCCACCAAGTCCGCCCATGGCGCTTCGAAGGTGTACATGCAGCCTGCTTCCGACGGTACCGGTATCATCGCCGGTGGCGCGATGCGTGCTGTCCTGGAAGTTGCTGGCGTTCAGAACGTCCTGGCCAAGTGCTACGGCTCGACCAACCCAGTGAACGTGGTTCATGCCACTTTCAAGGGTCTGAAGGCTATGCAATCTCCTGAATCCATTGCTGCCAAGCGCGGCAAGAGCGTCGAGGAGATCCGCTGATCATGGCTACCGTCAAAGTAACGCTGATCAAAAGCACCGCCGGCCGTCTCCCTAACCACAAACTGTGTGTTAAGGGTCTGGGTCTGCGCCGCATCGGTCACACTGTAGAAGTCCTGGATACTCCCGAGAATCGCGGGATGATCAACAAGGCTTACTACATGCTGCGCGTCGAGGGTTAATCGATGAAACTCAATGATCTGAGTCCAGCGCCGGGTTCCCGTCGCGAGAAGCATCGTCCGGGTCGTGGTATCGGTAGTGGTTTGGGCAAGACCGGTGGCCGTGGCCACAAAGGTCAGACCTCCCGCTCCGGTGGCACCATCGCTCCAGGCTTTGAAGGCGGTCAACAGCCGCTGCACCGTCGTCTGCCGAAATTCGGCTTCGTTTCCCTGAAAGCCATGGACCGCGCAGAAGTGCGTCTGTCCGAGCTGGCCAAAGTGGAAGGCGACGTTGTCACCGTGCAATCCTTGAAGGATGCCAACGTGATTAACCAAAACGTACAGCGTGTGAAAATCATGCTGTCCGGCGAAGTTACTCGCGCGGTCACCATCAAGGGTATCGCAGCCACCAAAGGTGCGCGTGCGGCTATCGAAGCAGCTGGCGGCAAGTTCGAGGAATAAATGGCTAAGCAAGGTGCTCTCTCTTCGCTCGGTAAAGGCGGGATGTCTGAACTTTGGGCTCGTCTGCGTTTTCTGTTTCTGGCGATCATCGTCTATCGGATAGGCGCACACATCCCAGTTCCAGGCATCAACCCGGACCGGCTGGCGGAACTGTTTCGACAGAATGAGGGGACCATTCTTAGCTTGTTCAACATGTTTTCCGGCGGCGCGCTTGAACGGATGAGCATCTTTGCACTGGGGATCATGCCGTACATTTCGGCATCGATCATCATGCAGCTGATGACCGCCGTCAGCCCGCAGCTGGAGCAGTTGAAGAAGGAAGGTGAAGCTGGCCGTCGCAAGATCAGCCAGTACACCCGCTACGGCACCGTTATCCTGGCGCTGGTCCAGGCTGTTGGCATGTCCATCGGCCTGGCCGGTCAGGGTGTAGCGTTTTCTGCTGACTTTGGCTTCCATTTCGTCGCTGTCTCCACGTTTGTGGCGGGTGCGATGTTCATGATGTGGCTGGGTGAGCAAATCACGGAGCGCGGTGTAGGCAACGGTATCTCGATGTTGATTTTCGCAGGTATCGTCGCCGGTCTTCCGAGAGCAATCGGGCAGTCTTTCGAGTCTGCACGTACGGGCGATATCAACATTTTCGCTCTGGTCGCTATCGGTTTGCTGGCAGTAGCGATTATCGGTTTTGTGGTGTTCATTGAGCGTGGTCAGCGTCGAATCGCCGTTCACTACGCCAAGCGTCAGCAGGGCCGCAAGGTCTTCGCTGCGCAGACTAGCCACTTGCCGCTGAAGGTGAACATGGCCGGGGTCATCCCAGCCATTTTCGCAAGCAGCATTTTGCTGTTCCCGGCTTCGCTGGGTGCCTGGTTTGGTCAGTCTGAAGGTATGGGCTGGCTGCAGGACATCTCGCAGTCGATCGCTCCTGGTCAGCCGTTGAATATTCTGCTGTTTAGTGCAGGGATTATTTTCTTCTGCTTCTTCTATACGGCGTTGATGTTCAATCCGAAAGACGTAGCGGAAAACCTGAAGAAGTCCGGTGCCTTTATTCCGGGCATCCGTCCAGGCGAGCAGTCGGCGCGCTACATTGATGGCGTTCTGACCCGCTTGACCATGTTCGGTGCTCTTTATATGACGGCCGTGTGTCTGTTGCCCCAGTTCCTGGTGGTAGCGGCAAACGTTCCGTTCTACCTTGGCGGGACCTCGTTGCTGATTGTGGTAGTGGTTGTGATGGACTTCATGTCCCAAGTACAATCGCACCTCGTTTCGCACCAGTACGAATCCCTGATGAAGAAAGCCAACCTGAAAGGCTACGGTGGCAGCGGAATGCTGCGCTGAGAGACCCTTAAGGTTCGAGGAGTTGGTGATGAAAGTTCGTGCATCGGTGAAAAAGCTGTGCCGTAACTGCAAAATTATTCGCCGCGAAGGTGTTGTGCGAGTGATTTGCAGCGCGGAACCACGTCACAAGCAGCGCCAAGGCTGAGTGTGATCTGTGCTTCAAACCCAGCAGCTAGTGCGCTGCTGGGTTGATTATTTGTTTCTACAGCGATATTATCTCGCGCCCTATTTCTTGGCTTCCGGGGCGTAGGTAGCTGTCAATTGGAGTCCCACTGAATGGCCCGTATTGCAGGCGTTAACATTCCAGATAACAAGCACACTGTTATCTCGCTGACCTACATCTATGGTGTCGGTCGCACAACTGCACAGAAAATCTGTGCAGACACTGGGGTCAACCCAGCCGTGAAGATCAAAGATCTGAGCGACGAGCAGATTGAACAGCTGCGTAGCGAAGTTGCGAAGTTCACCACTGAAGGTGACCTGCGTCGCGACATCAACATGAAAATCAAGCGGTTGATGGACCTGGGTTGCTACCGCGGCCTGCGTCATCGTCGGGGTCTGCCAGTACGCGGTCAGCGTACCAAGACCAACGCGCGTACCCGTAAAGGTCCGCGTAAGCCGATCCGCAAGTAATCGCACCAGCGAATCGACAGGAATATAGACATGGCAAAACCTGCTGCTCGTCCTCGTAAAAAAGTTAAAAAGACAGTGGTTGATGGCATCGCCCACATCCATGCGTCCTTTAACAACACCATCGTGACCATTACCGATCGTCAAGGTAACGCCCTGTCCTGGGCTACCTCCGGCGGTTCGGGTTTCCGCGGTTCCCGCAAGTCCACCCCGTTCGCTGCTCAAGTAGCTGCTGAGCGTGCTGGTCAAGCTGCGCTGGAATATGGTCTGAAGAACCTCGACGTCAACGTCAAGGGTCCAGGTCCAGGTCGTGAGTCCGCTGTTCGTGCTCTGAACGGCTGTGGCTACAAGATCGCCAGCATCACCGACGTGACGCCAATCCCGCATAACGGGTGCCGTCCGCCGAAGAAGCGCCGCGTGTAATCAGGAGACAGATAAATGGCACGTTACATTGGTCCAAAATGCAAACTGTCTCGTCGTGAAGGCACCGATCTGTTCCTGAAGAGCGGCGTTCGCGCTCTGGAATCGAAGTGCAACATCGAAGCAGCCCCAGGTATTCACGGTCAGCGCCGCGGTCGTCAGTCCGACTACGGCACCCAGCTGCGTGAAAAGCAAAAAGTCCGTCGTATCTACGGCGTGCTCGAGCGTCAGTTCAGCGGTTACTACAAGCAAGCGGCCTCCTCGAAGGGCGCTACTGGTGAGAACCTGCTGCAACTGCTCGAATGCCGTCTGGATAACGTCGTTTATCGTATGGGCTTTGGCGCTACTCGTGCCGAATCCCGTCAGCTGGTTTCGCACAAAGCGATCAGCGTTAACGGCAAGACTGTAAACGTTCCGTCCTACCAAGTTCGTCCGGGTGACGTGGTCGCGGTTCGCGAGAAGTCGCTGAACCAGCTGCGCATTGTTCAAGCCCTTGAACTGTGCGCCCAGCGTGGCCGCGTTGAGTGGGTAGATGTAGACACCGCGAAGAAGTCGGGCGTTTTCAAGAACGTTCCTGCTCGCAGTGATCTGTCTGCCGACATCAACGAAAGCCTGATTGTCGAGCTCTACTCCAAGTAAGGGCTAGAAAATAGGTGCATCCATGCAGATTTCGGTAAATGAGTTCCTGACGCCCCGCCACATCGATGTGCAGGTCGTCAGTCCAACCCGCGCTAAAATCACTCTCGAGCCTCTCGAGCGTGGTTTTGGCCATACCCTGGGCAACGCGCTGCGCCGCATCCTGTTGTCCTCCATGCCTGGCTGTGCAGTAGTCGAGGCCGAGATCGACGGTGTACTCCACGAGTACTCCGCCATCGAAGGTGTTCAGGAAGACGTCATTGAAATCCTGTTGAACCTGAAAGGCCTGGCTATCAAACTGCACGGTCGTGACGAAGTTACGCTGACCTTGTCGAAGAAGGGTTCGGGGGTGGTTACCGCTGCCGATATTCAGCTGGATCATGATGTCGAGATCGTTAACCCCGATCACGTAATCGCTAACCTGGCGTCCAATGGCGCCTTGAACATGAAGCTCACCGTAGCTCGTGGTCGTGGTTATGAACCGGCCGATTCGCGTCAGAGCGATGAAGACGAAAGCCGCAGCATTGGTCGCTTGCAGCTCGACTCTTCGTTCAGCCCGGTTCGCCGTATCGCATACGTGGTGGAAAACGCCCGTGTCGAGCAGCGTACTAACCTGGACAAGCTGGTTATTGATCTGGAAACCAACGGTACTCTGGATCCTGAAGAGGCAATCCGTCGTGCTGCAACCATCCTGCAACAGCAGTTGGCTGCATTCGTCGACCTCAAGGGCGACAGCGAACCAGTGGTAGTCGAACAGGAAGACGAGATCGATCCGATCCTGCTTCGTCCGGTTGACGATCTGGAATTGACCGTGCGTTCGGCCAACTGCCTTAAGGCGGAGAACATTTACTACATCGGCGACCTGATTCAGCGTACCGAAGTAGAACTGTTGAAGACTCCGAACCTGGGCAAGAAATCCTTGACCGAAATCAAGGACGTTCTGGCCTCCCGTGGTCTGTCCCTCGGCATGCGCCTCGACAACTGGCCGCCTGCAAGTCTTAAGAAGGACGACAAGGCGACTGCCTGATCGTCGTAATCACCGAACGTAGTGTTTGGTAAGGAATGAACCCATGCGTCATCGTAAAAGTGGACGTCACCTGAGCCGTACCAGCTCTCACCGTAAGGCCATGTTCCAGAACATGGCGGTGTCGCTGTTCGAGCACGAGCTGATCAAAACTACTCTGCCAAAAGCCAAGGAACTGCGCCGCGTTGCCGAGCCGCTGATCACCCTGGCCAAGGAAGACAGCGTTGCTAACCGTCGTCTGGCTTTCGACCGTACCCGTTCGAAAGAAATCGTCGGTAAGCTGTTCAACGATCTGGGCAAGCGCTATGCCACCCGTCAGGGCGGCTACCTGCGTATCCTCAAGTGCGGTTTCCGCGCTGGCGATAACGCACCTATGGCGTACGTCGAGCTGGTTGATCGTCCTGTTGGTGGCTCGGTTGAAGCTGCTGAGTAAGGCGAACAGTCTGTAACAAGGAACCGGGCCCAGTGCCCGGTTTTTTGTTTCTGTATGAATTGAAATAATCTATTGATCTCAGTCATGTAATGAATTTGATGGTGTCATGTTCCTGGTCGATACTTCTGTCTACGCCGATTAGCCGGCCGCAAAAGTCTGATTAAGGAGAGAGTGCATGAGCCAGAACAAAACGCTGACCACCGCCAGTGGCGCGCCGGTCGCCGACAACCAGAACTCGCGTTCGGCAGGCCCGCGGGGTCCGTTGTTGCTGGAAGACTTCCACCTGATTGAAAAGCTTGCGCACTTCAACCGCGAGAACATCCCTGAGCGCCGTGTACACGCCAAGGGGTCGGGTGCCTATGGCACGTTTACCGTCAGCCGCGATATCACCCAGTACACCTGCGCCAAGCTGTTCAGCAGCGTCGGCAAGCAGACCGAGACCTTCCTGCGTTTCTCCACAGTGGGTGGCGAGCGGGGTTCGGCCGATACCGAGCGTGACCCTCGGGGTTTTGCACTCAAGTTCTACACCGAGGAAGGCAACTGGGACATCGTGGGCAACAACACGCCGGTGTTCTTCATCCGTGATCCATTGAAGTTCCCGGACTTCATCCACACCCAGAAGCGCCTGCCTCAAAGCAACCTGAAAAGCCCGCAGATGATGTGGGACTTCTGGTCGCATTCGCCCGAATCGCTGCACCAGGTCACCATCCTGTTTTCCGACCGCGGCATCCCGGACGGTTACCGTCACATGCACGGTTTCGGCAGCCACACCTACAGCCTGATCAACGCACAGGGCCAGCGTACCTGGGTCAAGTGGCACTTCAAGACCAAGCAGGGCATCAAGAACCTGGCGCCTGCCGAGGCGGCCCGCCTGGCCGGTACCGACCCGGATTACGCCCAGCGCGACCTGTTCGAAGCAATCGAGCGCGGTGACTTCCCGAAATGGAGCGTGTGCATCCAGGTAATGAGCGAAGCCGAGGCCGCCAGCCGTGCCGAGAACCCGTTCGACGTGACCAAGACCTGGTCGCAGAAGGACTATCCGCTGATCGAGGTGGGCGAACTGGAGCTCAACCGCAACCCGCTCAACTATTTTGCCGAAGTCGAGCAGGCCGCGTTCGGCCCCAGCAACATGATCCCGGGTGTGGGGCTGTCGCCAGACCGCATGCTGCAGGGCCGCGTATTCGCCTACGCAGACGCTCACCGTTACCGTGTGGGTACCAACCACCAGCAACTGCCGGTAAACGCCCCACGCAGCCCGGTGAACAGCTACCAGCGCGATGGTTCGATGGCCTTTGGCAGCAACGGCGGCGCGGCGCCCAACTACGAGCCCAACAGCTACGCCGACGCACCCAAGCAGGCCCCGCAGTACGCTGAGCCTGCACTGGCCCTCGGTGGTGCAGCAGACCGTTACGATCATCGTGAAGACACCGACTACTACAGCCATGCCGGTGCGCTGTTCCGCCTGATGAACGATGAGCAGAAGGCCCTGCTGATCGCCAACATCGCCGGCACCATGGCCAGCGTCTCGCGCGATGTCGTGGATCGTCAGCTGCAGCACTTCTTCAAGGCCGATCCGGCCTACGGAGGGGGAATCGCAAAGGCATTGGGTCTCAATCTGGCCTAAGTCGAAGTGATAAGAAGAACCGCCCTCATCTGGGCGGTTTTTCAATGCAATTGACTACTGTTTACCCACTTTTTTAGCGGTTTTAGCGCAATTTGCAGTGACCTTACAGTCATCCTGGTTCAAACTATGGCTTTCACACAGGGAGAGTCAGGGCAATGCAAGGTCACCCGGACGTAATCGATTATCTCAACACGTTGCTGACGGGCGAACTGGCGGCACGTGACCAATACTTCATCCACTCGCGCATGTACGAAGACTGGGGCTTCAGCAAGCTCTACGAGCGAATCAACCACGAGATGGAAGAAGAGGCACAACACGCCGACGCCCTGATGCGCCGCATTCTCATGCTCGAAGGCACCCCGCGCATGCGCCCGGACGACCTGGACATCGGCACCACCGTGCCCGAGATGATCGCTGCCGACCTGCGCCTTGAGTACAAGGTGCGCGCTGCGCTGTGCAAAGGCATCGAGCTGTGCGAGCTGCACAAGGACTACGTCAGCCGTGACATCCTGCGCGTGCAGTTGGCCGACACCGAAGAAGATCACACTTACTGGCTGGAGAAGCAGCAGGGTCTGATCAAGTCGCTGGGCCTGGAGAACTACCTGCAATCGCAGATGTAATCCACCGCGCAACGAACAAGGCCATCGGGGCGTACCCGATGGCCTTTTTTTGTGCCCGCATGCCGCTGTGCAGGAGCCGGCCTGGCCGGCTCCTGCAGTTCAGGCCCGGTCGCGCGCCAGCAGCGGCTTGAGGTAATACCCCGTGTGCGACTGCTTCATCTCGGCCAGCTCCTCCGGCGTGCCGCAGGCGATGATCTGTCCGCCCTTGGAGCCGCCTTCCGGCCCAAGGTCTACCAGCCAGTCGGCGGTCTTGATCACGTCCAGGTTGTGCTCGATCACCACCACGGTGTTGCCGTGGTCACGCAGGCGATGCAGCACGTCCAGCAGTTGCTGGATATCGGCAAAGTGCAGGCCAGTGGTCGGCTCATCGAGGATGTACAGCGTCTTGCCGGTATCGCGCTTGGACAGCTCGCGTGACAGCTTGACCCGCTGCGCCTCACCACCGGACAGCGTGGTCGCCGACTGGCCCAGCTTGATGTACGACAGGCCCACGTCCATCAGCGTCTGCAGCTTGCGCGCCAGTGCCGGCACCGCATCGAAGAACTCGCGGGCTTCCTCGATGGTCATTTCCAGCACCTCGTGGATGTTCTTGCCCTTGTACTTGATCTCCAGCGTTTCGCGGTTGTAGCGCTTGCTCTTGCACACGTCGCACGGCACGTAGATGTCGGGCAGGAAGTGCATCTCGACCTTGATCAGGCCATCGCCCTGGCACGCCTCGCAGCGCCCGCCCTTGACGTTGAACGAGAAACGCCCCGGCCCGTAGCCGCGCGAGCGCGACTCCGGCACGCCGCTGAACAGCTCGCGGATCGGCGTGAACAGCCCGGTGTAGGTCGCCGGGTTGGAGCGCGGTGTACGCCCGATCGGGCTCTGGTCGATGTCCACCACCTTGTCCAGGTGCTGCAGGCCATCGCAGCTGTCGTGGGCCGCAGCTTCCAGCGTGCTGGCACCGTTGAGCGCGGTTGCCGCCAGCGGGAACAGGGTGTTGTTGATCAGCGTCGACTTGCCCGAACCGGACACGCCGGTCACGCAGGTCAGCAGGCCGATCGGGATCTCCAGGTCGACGTTCTGCAGGTTGTTGCCGCGTGCGCCCTTGAGCTTGAGCGACAGCTTCTTGTTGCGCGGGGTGCGCTTGGCCGGCACGGCGATCTTCACGCGGCCCGACAGGTACTTGCCGGTCAGCGAGTCCGGGTGCGCCATCACCTCGGCCGGGGTGCCCTCGGCCACGATCTGGCCGCCATGCACGCCCGCGCCCGGGCCGATATCCACCACGTAGTCGGCCATGCGGATGGCGTCCTCGTCGTGCTCCACCACGATCACCGTGTTGCCGATGTCGCGCAGGTGGTTGAGGGTGCCCAGCAGGCGATCGTTGTCGCGCTGGTGCAGGCCGATGGATGGCTCGTCGAGAATGTACATCACCCCCACCAGGCCGGCGCCGATCTGGCTGGCCAGGCGGATACGCTGGGCCTCGCCGCCCGACAGGGTATCGGCGCTGCGATCCAGCGTCAGGTAGTCCAGGCCCACGTTCACCAGAAACTGCAGGCGTTCGCAGATTTCCTTGAGGATCTTGTCGGCGATCTCGCCACGGCGCCCGGTCAGCTTGAGGCCGCCGAAGTAGTCGCTGGCATCGCCGATCGGCAGGTTGGTAACCGCTGGCAGGGTCTTCTCGCCAACCCACACATGGCGCGCCTCGCGGCGCAGGCGGGTGCCGCGGCAGTCGGGGCAGGGCTGGGTGCTGAGGAACTTGGCCAGCTCTTCACGCACGGTGGCCGATTCGGTCTCGCGGTAGCGCCGCTCCAGGTTCGGCACGATGCCCTCGAAGGGGTGTGAGCGCTTGACGATATCGCCCCGGTCGTTGAGGTACTTGAAGTCGACGTTGTGCTTGCCACTGCCGTTCAGGATCACCTTCTGCTGGTCGGCCGGCAGCTCGTTGAACGGCACCTCCAGGCTGAACCCGTAATGCGCGGCCAGCGAGCCGAGCATCTGGAAGTAATACACATTGCGCCGGTCCCAGCCGCGAATCGCGCCCTCGGCCAGGGTCAGCTCGCCGTTGACCAGGCGCTTGATGTCGAAGAACTGCTTCACGCCCAGGCCGTCGCAGGTCGGGCAGGCGCCGGCCGGGTTGTTGAAGGAGAACAGCTTGGGCTCCAGCTCGCTGATCGCGTGGCCGCAGATCGGGCAGGCGAAGCGCGCCGAGAAGATCATCTCTTCACCCGGCTCGTCGTCCATCGGCGCCACCAGGGCGATGCCATCGGCCAGCTTAAGGGCCGTCTCGAACGATTCGGCCAGGCGCTGCTGCAGGTCGTCGCGCACCTTGAAGCGGTCGACCACCACATCGATGCTGTGCTTCTTCTGCTTGTCGAGCTTGGGCAACTCGTCCAGCTCGTACAGCTTGCCGTTGACCCGTGCGCGCACGAAGCCCTGGGCACGCAGCTCTTCGAACACCGCCAGGTGCTCGCCCTTGCGCTCGCGAATCACCGGAGCCAGCAGCATCAGCTTGCTGCCCTCGGGCTGGGCCAGCACCAGGTCGACCATCTGGCTGACAGTCTGGGCTTCGAGCGGGATGTCGTGGTCGGGGCAGCGTGGGGTGCCCACACGGGCATACAGCAGGCGCAGGTAATCGTAGATCTCGGTGATGGTGCCCACGGTCGAGCGCGGGTTGTGCGAGGTCGACTTCTGCTCGATCGAGATGGCCGGCGACAGCCCCTCGATGGTGTCGACGTCTGGCTTTTCCATCATCGACAGGAACTGGCGGGCATACGCCGACAGCGATTCCACGTAGCGACGCTGGCCTTCGGCATACAGGGTGTCGAACGCCAGCGATGACTTGCCGGACCCGGACAGACCGGTGATGACGATCAGTTTGTCCCGGGGCAGGGTCAGGTCGATGTTCTTAAGGTTGTGGGTACGTGCCCCACGTATCAGGATCTTGTCCACTGCGGCCTCGCTTGGCGGGCATAAACGGAGGAGTATACGGCGCGCTGCCACCACGCGGCAAAGCGTCGCGTATATGCCGTTAACCGATCCGACTGGTAGAATCGCCGCCGGTTCACACGAGGTTTATCCATGCACGATCCCCACAGCGAACGCATGAGCGGCAGCGAGACCCGCGCCGCAGGCGGCCTGGCCCTGGTGTTCGCCTTCCGTATGCTGGGCATGTTCATGGTGCTGCCGGTACTGGCCACCTATGGCATGGACCTGGCGGGCGCCACGCCGGCGCTCATCGGCCTGGCCATCGGTGCCTATGGCCTGACCCAGGCCGTATTGCAGATTCCGTTCGGGGTCATTTCCGACCGCATCGGCCGTCGGCCGGTGATCTACCTGGGGCTGGTGATCTTTGCCCTGGGCAGCGTGCTGGCAGCGCAGGCCGACTCGATCTGGGGCGTGATCGCCGGGCGCATCCTGCAGGGTGCGGGCGCCATCTCCGCCGCGGTCATGGCGTTGCTCTCGGACCTCACCCGCGAACAGCACCGCACCAAGGCCATGGCCATGATCGGCATGAGCATCGGCCTGTCGTTCGCCGTGGCGATGGTCGTGGGGCCACTGGTAACGCGGGCCTTCGGCCTGTCGGGGTTGTTCCTGGCCACCGCAGCGATGGCGGTGGTGGGCATCGGCCTGATCGCCTTCGTGGTTCCGGCCTCCAACGGCCCGCTGGCGCATCGCGAGTCGGGCGTGGCCAAGCAGGCCCTGGGGCCGACCCTGCGTCACCCCGACCTGCTGCGCCTGGACGTCGGCATCTTCGTGCTGCACGCCATCCTCATGGCCAGCTTCGTCGCCTTGCCGCTGGCGTTCGTGGAGCGTGGCGGGTTGCCGAAAGAGGAGCACTGGTGGGTCTACCTCACCGCCTTGCTGGTTTCATTCTTCGCAATGATTCCGTTCATCATCTACGGTGAAAAAAAGCGCAAGATGAAACGTGTCCTGCTGGGCGCGGTCAGTGTGCTCATGCTCACAGAGCTGTTTTTCTGGGAGCTGGGCAACAGCCTGCAGTCACTGGTGATCGGCACGGTGATCTTCTTCACCGCCTTCAACCTGCTCGAAGCCTCGTTGCCTTCGCTGATCAGCAAGGTGTCGCCGGCCGGTGGCAAGGGCACGGCGATGGGGGTGTATTCCACCAGCCAGTTCCTGGGGGCGGCGCTGGGCGGGATCATGGGTGGCTGGTTGTTCCAGCATGGCGGCTTGAGCGTGGTTTTCCTGGGGTGCGCAGGCCTCTGTGCCCTTTGGTTGGCCATAGCTGTTACTATGCGCGAACCACCTTACGTGACGAGCCTGCGCTTGCCGTTGTCGCCAGAAGCGATGCGCGAAGCGGGCTTGACCGAGCGCCTCAAGGCCGTGCCGGGTGTGACCGACGCAGTGGTGGTGGCAGAGGAAGCCGCCATCTATATCAAACTGGATACACAAATTTTGGATCGTACGGCCCTGGAGCTGCTGGTAAACCCGGCGCCCGCGGCGTGCCAAGCCTAGGAGAACGTTATGGCCCGTGGGGTTAACAAAGTCATTTTGGTCGGCACTTGCGGCCAGGACCCTGAAGTTCGCCACCTGCCCAACGGCAACGCGGTGACCAACCTCAGCCTGGCCACCAGCGAGCAGTGGACCGACAAGCAGACCGGCCAGAAGGTCGAGCGTACCGAGTGGCACCGTGTGTCGATGTTCGGCAAGGTTGCCGAGATTGCCGGCGAGTACCTGCGCAAGGGTTCGCAGGTGTACATCGAGGGCAAGCTGCAGACCCGCGAGTGGGAAAAGGACGGCATCAAGCGTTACACCACCGAGATCATCGTCGACATGCAGGGCACCATGCAGCTGCTGGGTGGTCGTCCGCAGAACCAGGACGGTTCGCAGCAGGGTGGCAACAACTACAACCAGGCCCCACGTCAGCAGGCGCCTCAGCAGCGTCCGCAGCAGGCCCCTCAGCAGCGCCCTGCGCCGCAACAGCCTGCGCCGCAGCCGGCTGCCGACTTCGACAGCTTCGATGACGACATCCCGTTCTGAGCCCTGGCCAACGCCGCGCTTCAAGACAAACGCCCGATGCGCTGCATCGGGCGTTTTGCGTTCTGGGGAAACCTCGGTGGGCGGTGGCCCTGACACGCTTGCGATGTTCAGCGCACGTGCGGGCCTCGCGGTACCTCTAGCGGGCCGCCAGGAGGTGAAGCGGCCCGTGAGCACTCACGCCGCGGCCACGCCTTGGCCCACCAGCCCCGCCAGTGCATTGAGCATCGGTGCGCGATACTCCACGTCCTTCTCGTTCCAGTACACATGACCGGCTGGCAGGTCGACATTGAAGAAGCTTTCGTAGTAGCTGCCTGGCGCCGAATCCGAACGGTCGTTGCCGAACACCTTCAGGCGCACCGCACCCGCTTCAAGCCCGGTGTCCGCCTGGTGCAGCGCAATCACGCTGAAGCGCTCGCCGACCGCCCCGGGGCCATCGACCAGCTCGATTTCATACAGCTGTGCCAGCGCCTCGATGAACCGCTCGGTCTCCAGGCCCAGCGACGAGATCTCGAGCCCGTCGCTGTAGAAGTGCGCCTGTATCACGTTCATCTCGCCATCGAACCCCGGCTGCACGTCGCGCCGCAGCCGCGCCCGCACACCCACCGAGTGCCCGGCGAACGCGGCACGCAGGTCAAAGTGGTAGTGCACGTCATCCTGCATCAGGTGCTGCACCTGAAACACGCAGTCCACAAAACCTTCTTCGCCAAACTGCTCCAGCAGCGGCAACCCGTTCTTGTCCAATTGCATCATGCAGTCCCTTGGCGATGGTGGTCAGGCTGGCGATTATGCACCCGTTGCGCGCATCGATAATCCGTTTTAATGGTGCTTGGCCCGATCTTGGCTAGAGTGAATATTGACGACCACCCAGTGGCCGCCACCGTGACTGTTCACGAGACGCCGGCAATGCTCCGCGCGTCCACCACCTGATCAGGAGTGCACGATGGATCTCAACCGTCGGCAATTTTTCAAGGTCGCCGCCATCGGCCTTGGAGGTTCGAGCCTGGCGGCGCTGGGCATGGCCCCCGCGCCGGCCTTCGCCGAACAGATACGCCACTTCAAGCTGGCCCGCACCAAGGAAACCCGCAACACCTGCCCCTACTGCTCGGTCGGCTGCGGCCTGATCCTGTACAGCCAGGGCGATGCGGGCAAGAACGTGGCGCAGAGCATCATCCACGTCGAAGGCGACGCCGATCACCCGGTCAACCGCGGCACCCTGTGCCCCAAAGGTGCAGGCCTGCTGGACTTTATCCACAGCCCCAGCCGCCTGCAGTACCCGCAGGTGCGCAAGCCGGGCAGCAACGAGTGGACGCGCGTCAGCTGGGATGAGGCCATGGACCGAGTGGCCGAGCTGGTCAAGGCCGACCGCGACGCCAACTTCATCGAGAAGAACGCCCAGGGCCAGACCGTCAACCGCTGGCTCAGCACCGGGTTCCTCGCGGCCTCGGCGGCTTCCAGCGAAGCCGGCTACCTGACCCACAAGGTCATTCGCAGTTTGGGCATGCTGGGGTTCGACAACCAGGCGCGTGTCTGACACGGCCCGACGGTGGCAAGTCTTGCCCCGACGTACGGCCGTGGTGCCATGACCAATCACTGGACCGATATCGCCAACGCGAACCTGATCCTGGTGATGGGCGGCAACGCAGCAGAAGCGCACCCGTGCGGTTTCAAATGGGTGACCGAAGCCAAGGCGCACAACCAGGCGCGGCTGATCGTGGTCGACCCACGGTTTACCCGTACCGCCTCGGTGGCCGATTACTACGCGCCGATTCGCACCGGCAGCGACATCGCCTTCATGGGCGGCCTGATCAACTATCTGCTCAGCACTGACCAGATCCAGCACGAGTACGTGCGCAACTACACCGACGTGTCGTTCATCGTCAAAGCCGGCTTCGGCTTCGAGGACGGGCTGTTCAGTGGCTACGATGCGGCCAAGCGTACCTATGCCGACAAGTCCGGCTGGGGCTACGAACTGGGTGAAGACGGTTTCGCCAAGGTCGACCCGACCCTGCAGGACCCGCGCTGCGTCTACCAGCTGATGAAGCAGCACTACAGCCGCTACACCCCGGAGCTCGCCAGCATGACCTGCGGCATGCCCCAGGCCAGCATGCAGAAGATCTGGGAAGAGATCGCCACCTGCTCCACACCCGGCAAGACCATGACCATCCTCTATGCCCTGGGCTGGACCCAGCATTCGATCGGCGCGCAGATCATCCGCAGCGCGGCGATGGTGCAACTGCTGCTGGGCAACGTCGGCATGCCGGGTGGCGGGGTCAACGCCCTGCGCGGGCACTCCAACATCCAGGGCCTGACCGACCTGGGCCTGCTGTCCAACTCCTTGCCGGGCTACCTGACTCTGCCCGGTGATGCCGAGCAGGACTACGACGGCTACATCGCCAAACGCGCCCTCAAGCCGCTGCGCCCAGGGCAGCTGTCGTACTGGCAGAACTACGGCAAGTTCCACGTCAGTCTGATGAAGGCCTGGTATGGCGCCAACGCCACTGCCGAGAACCACTGGGGCTACGACTGGCTGCCCAAGCTCGACATCCCAGGCTACGACGTGCTCAAGATGTTCGACATGATGGGCAGGGGCGAGGTGCACGGCTACATGTGCCAGGGCTTCAACCCGATTGCCGCGCTGCCCGACAAGAACCGCGTCACTGCCGCGCTCAGCAAGCTCAAGTGGCTGGTGGTGATGGACCCGCTGGCCACCGAAACCTCGGAGTTCTGGCGCAACGCAGGGCCGTACAACGACGTCAGCACGGCCGACATCGCCACCGAGGTCATCCGCCTGCCCACCACCTGCTTCGCCGAGGAGGACGGTTCGCTGGTCAACAGCAGCCGCTGGCTGCAGTGGCACTGGAAGGGCGCCGACGGCCCGGGCGAAACCCGTACCGACGTGCGCATCATGAGCGACCTGTTCCTGCGCCTGCGTGAACGCTACCGCGCCGAGGGTGGCGCGTTTGCCGAACCGCTGCTCAACCTCAGCTGGCCGTACAAGGTCGCCGATGAACCCTCCCCCGAAGAGCTGGCCAGGGAGCTCAACGGCGTGGCCGTGACCGATCAGGTCGATGCCACCGGCGCCGCGCTCAAGGGCGGCCAGCAACTGTCGGGGTTCGCCCAGCTCAAGGACGATGGCAGTACCGCGTCCGGCTGCTGGATCTTCTGCGGCAGCTGGACCGAGCAGGGCAACCAGATGGCTCGGCGCGACAACAGCGACCCGTATGGCATGAAGCAGAACCTGGGCTGGGCCTGGGCCTGGCCGATGAACCGGCGAATCCTCTACAACCGTGCCTCGGCCACTCCGCAAGGCCAGCCCTGGGACCCGAAAAAACGCCTGGTATGGTGGAACGGCAAGGCCTGGACCGGCACCGACAGCCCGGACTACAAGGCCGACGTGCCCCCCGAGGCGGGCATGAACCCGTTCATCATGAACCCCGAAGGGGTGGCCCGGTTCTTCGCCGTCGACAAGATGGCCGAAGGCCCGTTCCCCGAGCACTACGAACCCTTCGAGACGCCGATCGGGATCAACCCGCTGCACCCCACCAACAAGAAGGCCACCAGCAACCCGGCCGGACGCATCTTCGACTCGGTGTGGGACACCCTCGGCCAGGCCAAGGACTACCCCTACGCGGCCACCACCTACCGGCTGACCGAGCACTTTCACTTCTGGAGCAAGCATGCGCGCCTGAACGCCATCGCCCAGCCCGAGCAGTTCGTCGAGATCGGTGAAGTGCTGGCGCAGCAGAAGGGTATCCAGGCCGGCGACCGGGTGCGGGTGAGTTGCAAGCGTGGGCATATCGAGGCGGTGGCGGTCGTCACCAAGCGGATTCGTCCGCTGCAGGTCAACAACCAGACCGTGCACCAGGTCGGTATCCCGCTGCACTGGGGCTTCACCGGGCTGACGCGGCATGGCTACCTGACCAACACCCTGGTGCCGTTCCTCGGCGATGGCAATACACAGACCCCGGAATCGAAGTCGTTCCTGGTCAACGTGGAGAAAATCTGATGGCCAGCCAAGACATCATTGCCCGTTCGGCCACCACCACGCTGCCCCCCTCGGTGCGCCAGCAGGAGCAGGTCGCCAAGCTGATCGACACCACCAAGTGCATCGGCTGCAAGGCCTGCCAGGTGGCGTGTTCGGAATGGAACGAGCTGCGCGACGAGGTGGGTCACAACCACGGCACCTATGACAACCCGCAGGACCTCAGTGCTGAAAGCTGGACGCTGATGCGCTTCACCGAGCACGAGACCGCCGACGGCAACCTGGAGTGGCTGATCCGCAAGGACGGCTGCATGCACTGCGCCGACCCCGGCTGCCTCAAGGCCTGTCCCAGCCCGGGGGCGATCATCAAGCACGCCAACGGCATCGTCGACTTCAACCAGGACCACTGCATCGGCTGCGGCTACTGCATCACAGGCTGCCCGTTCAACATCCCGCGCATCTCGCAGAAGGACCACAAGGCCTACAAGTGCACCCTGTGTTCCGACCGCGTGGCCGTGGGGCTGGAGCCGGCCTGCGTGAAGACCTGTCCCACCGGCGCCATCGTGTTCGGCAGCAAGACCGACATGCAGGAGCACGCCGCCGAACGCATCGTCGACCTCAAGTCGCGGGGCTTCGAGCATGCCGGCCTGTACGACCCGGACGGCGTGGGTGGCACCCATGTGATGTACGTGCTGCACCACGCCGACACGCCGCGCGTGTACGCGGGGTTGCCCGACAACCCGGTGATCAGCCCGCTGGTCGGGCTGTGGAAGGGCGTGAGCAAACCGCTGGCGCTGCTGGCCATGGGGGCGGCGGTGCTGGCCGGGTTCTTCCACTACGTGCGCATCGGCCCGCAGCGGGTCGAGGAAGAGGATGACGAGCATCCTGACACCAGCGTGCATCAGGTCGACCCGTCGGTGCATGTGTATGACCCGGGCAAGCCCACCGCACCAGGGGAGCAACGGCCATGAAGCACAAGCCGATACTGCGTTACTCCGCCAACGAGCGCACCAACCACTGGCTGGTGGCGATCCTGTTCTTCATGGCGGCACTGTCGGGGCTGGCGCTGTTTCATCCGGCGCTGTTCTGGCTCAGCCACCTGTTCGGCGGCGGGCCGTGGACACGCATCCTGCACCCGTTCATGGGCGTGCTGATGTTCGTGCTGTTCCTGGGGCTGGTGCTGCGCTTCTGGCGGGCCAACTTCATCACCGCCACCGACCGGCAGTGGCTGCGCCGGGTCGACCGGGTGATCCGCAACGAGGAGGAGGGCGTACCACCGGTGGGCAAGTACAACGCCGGGCAGAAGCTGCTGTTCTGGACCCTGCTGGCGTGCATGCTGGTGCTGCTGGTGAGTGGCGTGGTGATCTGGCGTGCCTACTTCAGCGCGTACTTCGGTATCGACACCATTCGCCTGGCCACCCTGCTGCATGCCCTGGCCGGCTTCGTGCTGGTGCTGAGCATCATCGTGCACATCTATGCCGGCATCTGGATCAAGGGCTCGGTCAGCGCCATGCTGCATGGCTGGGTCAGCCGCGCGTGGGCGCGCAAGCACCATGCGCTATGGTACCGGGAGGTCACTCGGGACGAGCGGCCCGACACGCACAAAGGAGCCAAGCCTTGAGTACCGTGATGGAACCCGATCAGATCCAGGCTTCGGCCAGTTCGCCGCCGTTTCTGCACCCGCCACCGCCCCAGCTGTTTGCGCTGCGTGCCGAACGCCTCGACCTGCTGGCCGAGGGGCATGCGCTGGGCGACTACCTGCGCTTCGTGGCCGGGTTGTGCCGCGTGCAGCAGGGGTTGCTGGACAACCCACCGGCAGCGGCCCTGCCCGACCCGCAGCGCCTGCAGCTGTGCGTGACCCACGGCCTGGCGCCCCTGGCCGCCGCCAGCCTGGTGCGCGAGGGCGCCTGGCCGGGCTGGCTGGATGCCCTGTTGCAACGCTACGAGGCGTCTTCGCCGCTGGCGCATCAGGCCCAGACGCAATTGCGCGAGGCCGGGGCAGGGCAGCGCATGGTGTGGGCGCTGGCACTGCTGGGCGGGCAGTACAGCGCGGTGCCGGCGGCGCTGGTGCCGTTTCTGGGGGCCGCGCTGCAGGCGGCGTGGAGCCATTGGCTGCTGGCCATGCCCGGCGTCGAACTCAAGCCCGGCGACAGCCTGGGGCAGTGCCCGGCATGTGGTTCGCCGGCGATGGCGGGGGTAATCCGCCACCGCGGCAAGTACAACGGCCTGCGCTACCTGGTGTGTGCGTTGTGTGCCTGTGAATGGCATGCGGTGCGGGTCAAGTGCGTGTATTGCGAGCAAAGCAAGGGCTTGCAGTACTTCAGCCTGGAGGATGACCGCCATGTCGCCGGGCAGGCGCCGTTGCGGGCCGAATGCTGCCTCGAATGCAGCTGGTCTACCTTGAAAGCGATGCGCAATCGGAGGCCCTGTCGGCAGACCTGGCCAGCCTGGCACTGGACATGCGCCTGGATCAGGAGGGGTACCAGCGCCTGGCGCCGAACCTGTTGCTGGCCCCGGGCCTGTAGGGCGGCCTTGCGCGAAGGGCGCACTACACTGTGGGATCCGACCCTGCGCGGTGTTCCATTCGCCGGCAAGGCCGGCTCCTACATAGGCCGGAGCGTTTTTGCATGTCCTCCAACGTCACTCAGTGCACCCACCGTCTACCCTCCATCGACACCCTCCTGCGCAGCCCTGCCTGCGTTCCCCTGGTGGACCGCTACGGCCGCGACGCCGTGCTCGCCACCTTGCGCCAACTGCTCGATGACCTGCGCGAGCCCGCCCGCCACGGCCAGCTCGGCGCTGCCGAACTGGCCCCCGAGGTGCTCGCCGGCCGCACCAACGAACGCCTCGCCGCCCGGCACCGCAGCCACATCCGCCGGGTGTTCAACCTCACCGGCACCGTGCTGCACACCAACCTGGGCCGCGCGCTGCTGCCCGAAGCCGCCATCGAGGCCGTCCAGCTTGCCGCGCGCCACCCCCTCAACCTCGAGTTCGACCTGGACAGCGGCAAGCGCGGCGACCGTGACGACCTGATCGAAGGCCTGATCCGCGAGCTCACCGGCGCCGAGGCCGTGACCGTGGTCAACAACAATGCCGCCGCCGTGCTGCTGGCGCTCAACAGCCTGGGCGCGCGCAAGGAGGGCATCATTTCGCGCGGTGAACTGATCGAGATCGGTGGTGCGTTCCGCATCCCCGACATCATGGCCCGCGCCGGGGTCAGGCTGCACGAGGTGGGCACCACCAATCGCACCCACGCCCGCGACTACGAAGCGGCAATCAACCCGCGCAGCGGCCTGCTGATGCGCGTGCATTGCAGCAACTACAGCATTGAAGGCTTCACCAGCCATGTGCCCACCGCCGAGCTGGCGCAACTGGCCCACCAGCACGGCCTGCCGCTGCTCGAAGACCTGGGCAGCGGCAGCCTGATCGACCTGACCCGCTGGGGCCTGCCCGCCGAACCCACGGTGCGTCAGGCCCTGGCCGATGGCGCCGATATCGTCACCTTCAGCGGCGACAAGCTGCTCGGCGGTCCGCAGGCCGGGATCATCGTGGGCAGCAAGGCGCTGATCGCGCGCATCAAGAAGAACCCGCTCAAGCGTGCCCTGCGGGTCGACAAGTTGACCCTCGCCGCGCTGGAAGCGGTGCTGGGCCTGTACCGCGACCCCGACCGCCTGGCCGAGCGCCTGCCCAGCCTGCGCCTGCTGACCCGGCCGCAAGCCGAGATCCTGGCCCAGGCCGAACGCCTGGCGCCGCGCATGGCACAGGCGTTGGGCGCGTCGTGGAGCGTTGCCGTGCTGCCTGCACTGGGCATGATCGGCAGCGGCAGCCAGCCGGTGGCACGCCTTCCCAGTGCTGCGCTGTGCATGCGCCCACAGGTGTCCAAGCGCCTGCGCGGGCGCAGCCTGCTGGCGCTGGAAGCGGCCTTGCGCGCGTTGCCCGTCCCGGTGCTCGGGCGCCTGGACGACGACGCGCTGTGGCTCGACCTGCGCCAGCTGGATGACGAACCCGCGTGGCTGGCGCAGCTGGCGCAATTGGCGGTACTGCCCACGTGATCGTCGGCACCGCCGGGCACATCGACCATGGCAAGACCGCGCTGCTCGAAGCCCTCACCGGCCAGGCTGGCGATCATCGGCGCGAAGAGCGTGAACGCGGCATCACCATCGACCTTGGCTACCGTTATGCAGCGCTGGCGGCGGATGCGCCGTTGACCGGCTTTGTCGACGTGCCGGGCCACGAGCGGTTTATCCACAACATGCTGGCCGGCGCCCAGGGTATCGACCTGGTGCTGCTGGTGGTGGCGGCCGACGACGGGGTGATGCCCCAGACCCGCGAGCACCTGGCCATTGTCGAACTGCTGGGCATCGCGCAGGCGCTGGTGGCCATCACCAAATGCGACCGGGTCGAGCCGGCGCGGGTGCAGGCGGTGCAGGCCCAGGTGCGCGGGCTGCTTGCGCCGGGACCGTATGCCGGGGCGGCGCAGTTCGCGGTGTCGAGTGCCAGCGGCCAGGGTATCGAGGCACTGCGTCAGGCATTGCTCGCCGCGCAGCACGCCCTGCAGCCGCGTAGCCAGGGTGGCGCTTTTCGCCTGGCCATCGACCGGGCCTTCAGCGTGGCCGGGGCCGGTATCGTGGTCACGGGCACTGCGTTGTCCGGGCAGGTTCAGGTGGGCGACAGCCTGTTGCTGGGCAAGGCGGGCAAACCGGTGCGGGTGCGCGGCCTGCACGCGCAGAACCAGGTCGCGACCCAGGCCTTCGCCGGGCAGCGCGTGGCCCTGAACATCAGCGCCGGGCGGCTGGCGCTGGAGCATATCCACCGCGGTGACTGGCTGCTGGCCGAGTGGCTGTATGCGCCTACTCAGCGGCTGGATATCGAACTGCACCTGCTGGCCGGGGAAGCCCGTGCACTCGAGCATTTCAGCCCGGTGCACCTGCACCTGGGCACCCAGGATGTCACCGCCCGCGTGGCATTGCTGGAGGGCGAGCGGCTGGCGCCCGGGGCGCGCATGTTCGCGCAGCTGCTGGTCAACGCGCCGGTGCAGGCGGTGCATGGCGACCCCGTGGTGCTGCGCGACCAGAGTGCCCAGCGCACCCTTGGCGGCGGGCGCGTACTCGATCCGTTTGCCCCGGCCCGCCAGCGCCGCAGCCCGCAGCGGCTGGCGCAGCTGCAGGCAATGGCGGCGGCCGACAGCCTGGAACAGGCCTTGCCGGCGCTGCTTGCGCAAGGCACGGGTGGGCTCGACCCGCAGCGCCTGGAGCGCCAGTTCAATCGCTTGCGCAGCCACTGGCGGCTGGATGCGCAGGTGCAGGTGGTGGCCACGCGGCAGGGGCCGCTGCTGTTCGACACGACGCAATGGCAGGCGCTCAAGGCCCGGGTGCTGGCGCAACTGGCGCGCTTTCACGAGCTCGAACCCGACCAGATCGGCCCTGACCGCGACCGCCTGCGCCGTTTCGCCAGCCTGGCACTGGAGCGGCCGGCGTTCATCAGCCTGGTGGACGAGTTGCTGGGCGAGCAGGCGATTGCCAGCAGCGGCCCGTGGCTGCACCTGCCCACGCACCAGGCGCGCCTGAACGAGGCCGACACGGCGCTCTGGCAACAGGTGCAACCGTTGCTGCTGGCGGCGCGTTTCGATCCGCCCTGGGTGCGCGACCTGGCCCGCGCCACCGGCAGCGAAGAAGCCGAGGTACGGCTGCTGCTGCGCAAGATGGCGCGTCTGGGCCAGGTGCACCAGGTGGTGCGCGATCTGTTCTTTCCCGAGGCCACAGTGCGGCAAATGGCGGCTATGCTGTTGCGCATGGCGGGTGATGAGGTGCAGGTGACGGTTTTTCGTGATGCGCTGGGTATCGGGCGCAAGCGCAGCATCCAGGTGCTGGAATACTTCGATCGCATCGGCCTGACCCGGCGCCTGGGCGACCAGCGCCGCATTCGCCGCGACAATGCCCTGGCTCAACCGGGCGACAACTGAATTCAAGGAAGGCAATCGCGCCCGGTGGCGCGGCCGGGCTTCAAACCCGGTTGGGGACGGCAGCCGTTCCCGGGCAGGTTCGACTCCGGCTGCCTTCCGCCATTTTTCGCGGGGCCTCAGGCCACCCGTTCACCGCACAGGTCCAGGGCGAACCAGTGCTCGGCGGTGTCGATGTCCAGCCCCGCGCCCAGCAGGGCGAACAGCTTGCCCAGCGCCGCCTCGCGGGTCATGCCACCGCCCGATACCAGGCCGGTCTCGCGCAGGCGGCTGCCGGCGGCGTAGGTATCGAACAGCACACTGCCCTCGATGCACTGGCTGATGGCGGCAATCAGCACGCCACCCTGGCGCGCCTTCTGCAACGCCTGCATCAGTGCTGCATCTTCCGATGGGCCGGTGCCGCTGCCATAGCATTCAAGCAGCAGGCCGCGCACGCCGCTCACCACCAGTGCCTGCACCTGCTCGGCCTGCAAGCCGGGGTACACCGGCAGCACCGCCAGTTTCACCGGCACCCGCGGCTGGGCATAGCCGAGTACCGCGGGCAACGCGCTGGCGCGGCTGCCTTCGCGGTGGCGCGCCGGCGCGGCAAACGCATCGAAGGCCTCGCTGCGCAGTTTGCTGGCCCGTGCGCCGTGCAGCAACTGGCCTGCGAAATACAGCTGCACGCCGCTTTGCAGGCCGCTTTCGAACAGGGCCAGGGCGCCGTGCAGGTTGTCCCAGGCGTCGCTGTGCGGTGCGCCGGCCGGCAGCATCGAGCCGGTGAGCACTACCGGCACATCCAGCCCCAGCAGCAGGAACGACAACGCTGCTGCGCTGTAGGCCAGGGTGTCGGTGCCGTGCAGCAGCAGGATGCCGTCGTGGCCATCACGCGTCACCGCCGTGACGATGGCCGCCTGCATGGCCAGCCAGTTGGCCTGCTGCATGTTGGCGCTGTCGAGCAGCGGTGACATCTCCTGCAGGCGCCAGTGCACCCGGGGTGGCGTCGGGTGCGTGTCCAGCCAGGCGCGCATGCGTGCCTCGAAGCCACCGGCCGGCGCCAGGCCATGGGGCGTTTGCAGCATGCCGATGGTGCCGCCGGTGTAGAGGACGAGAAGGTTCTTGACCGCGCGCATGGTGAGCATTCCAGGCAGGTGAGAAAGGGGCATCGCGAATCGGCTGCCGCCCGCGAACGGGGCGGCGGCACAGGGTTGCTCAGCGTTGCGCTTGAGCTTGAGCTTCGCCCACGCTGGCAGGGCGTGCGCTTTCAGCGGGCTGGACAGCAGGCCAGGCCTGGGTGTCCAGGTCCAGGTCGGGGAACCTGGCCGAGTCGAATACCGGCTGCTTGATGCCTGCCTTGCGCTGGTCGTCGTAGTCGCGCATCACGCGCAGGCCGATCTTGAACAGCAGCGCCAGGGCGATCAGGTTGACGAAGGCCAGGCACGTCATGGTGATGTCGGCGAAGGCGAACACGGTCGACAGGTTCTGGACCGAGCCCCACACGATCAGCGCCAGCACCAGGGCACGGTAGACCATCAGCACCGCACGGTTGCGGGTCAGAAACTGCAGGCTGTTTTCGCCCAGGTAGTAGTTGTAGAGGATGCAGGTGAACACGAACAGCGACAGCGCCACGCTGACGAACAGGCGACCCCAGTCACCGACCACGGCAGCCAGCGAGTTCTGGGTCAGCACGATGCCGTCACCTTCGAAGCCCGGGGTGTAGAAGCCCGACAGCAGAATCAGCAGCGCGGTGCAGGTGCAGATCACGAAGGTATCGAGGAACACGCTGAATGCCTGCACCACGCCCTGGGCGCCCGGGTGTTTCACTGCCGCCACGGCGGCCACGTTGGGCGCACTGCCAAGGCCCGCTTCGTTGGCGAACACGCCACGCTTGACGCCCATCACGATGGCACTGCCCAGCAGGCCACCGAAGGCAGGGTCCAGGCCGAAGGCGCTCTTGAAGATGGTTTCGAGCATGGCCGGCACGTGTTCGATCTGGCTGCCGATCACGTACAGGGTAACGCCGATGTAGGCCAGGGTCTTGACCGGCACCAGCAGGTCGGACACCGAGGCGATGCGCTTGATCCCGCCCAGGAACACGATGGCCAGCAGTACGGCCAGGGCAATCCCGGTGTGCTCCGGGGCGAAGCCGAAGGCGTTCTGCAGCGAGTGGGTCACGGTGTACGACTGCAGGCCGTTGAAGGCGAAGCCGTAGGTCACCAGCAGCAACACCGAGAACACCACTGCCATGGCGCGCAGGTTGAGGCCGTGCAGGATGTAGTAGGCCGGGCCGCCGCGGTACAGGCCATCACCGTCGGCGCGCTTGTAGACCTGCGCCAGGGTGCATTCGAAGAAGCTGCTGGACATGCCCACCAGCGCCGTCACCCACATCCAGAACACCGCGCCCGGGCCGCCCAGGGTCACGGCGATACCGACACCGGCGATGTTGCCGGCACCCACGCGCCCGGCCAGGCTCAGCATCAGTGCCTGGAACGAACTCAACTGGCCCGCCTGGCCGCGCAACGATTCCTTGAATACGCCGAACATATGGATGAAATGGCGAAACTGCACAAATCGCGAGCGCAGGGTGAAATAGCTTCCCAGTCCGACGATAAGCACAATAAGGAGCTTCCCCGAAAGGAAATCGTTGAGCACTTCGAGCATGGCGTGACCTCGGTTCTTGTTCTGAATGACAGTGGCTGACGGCGTGCGCCGTTTGCCTGGGGGCGCATGGTTGGTCATGACAAACGTCGTTACAATTTCGCGGGTTGCTCTGAATTGATGCGACCTGATGCTAAACTGGCGCCTATCGCATCAATCGGTACCTGATCAATGAGTCAACACCTGGGCCCCAACCTCAAGCTGGCGTGCAGCCATTACCGCTCTATTTCCGAGGTTTGCCGGCAGCTGTCGATCAACCGGGCGCAGTTCAACAAGTACCTGAGCGGGCAGAGCCAGCCGACGGCGTACAACCTCAAGCGCATCGGCGACTTCTTCGGCGTCGAGGACTACGAACTGGGCCTGCCGCCGGAACAGTTCGCGCGCCTGATCGGTGCGCGCAGCTCGGCGCTTGCCAGCCCGGCCCAAGCCGACCCGTTGCTGGAACTGCTGCGCCCGCTGCGCGAGCACGAGGGCAATCTGTCGCGCTACTGCGGCTACTACTTCGAATATTCCAACTGCATGTCGGTGCCGGGCAGCATCCTGCTGTCGCTGGTGCACCTGCGCGAAGAACGCGGCACGTTCCTGTTCGAGCGCCAGGAACGCCAGGAGCGCTCCAGCAGCACCGACGTGCAGGCCGAAGACTGGGTGCGCTGCCGCTACCTGGGCGCGGCCTTTCAGTTGCAGGACCGGGTGTTTCTGATCGACTACGAATCGCTGACGGTCAACGAGATGAGCCAGACCATCCTGATTCCCAGCTTCAAGAGCCGCATCACCCGGCTCAACGGCCTCAAGACCGGCGTCTCCAGCGGTGACCGGCGCACTCCGGCGTGTACCCGCGTGGTGTGGGAATACCTGGGCGCGGAAATCAACCGCATCAATGCCTACCGCCAGGTCCGGCTGTACCGCCCGGATGACCCGCGCATCGATGACGATGTGCGCGCACGGCTCAACGTCGGGCCGATTCGCAACGGCCTGTTCGAGATCGAGTGAAGGGTGCCGTGCTCAGCGGCGAATGAATGCCGCCACCTGCTGCGCCAGGGCCCCGGCCTGTGGGGGATGGGCGCGCAGGTGGGCGGCGATGCCGTGGTCGCAGTCGGGCAGGGTCAGCTGTTCGAAATGCCCGGGGGGTAGGGTGTCGCTCAGCGCCTGGATGACTTCGGCCGGGATCGGGCTGTAGCGCAGCATGCCGTCGATTTCCACATGGCCTGCCGACGTGCCCGGGGTTCGCCCATGGTGGGCGGCCAGCAGGCCATCGTATTGTCCCAGCACCAGCAGCACCTGGCCGCGATAGCTGCGCAGGAACTTGTAGCTGTCGCTGTCGAGAAATCCGTGGGGGGTGCTGATGGCGCGGGTGAAGGCCGGGCCGAACGGTGCATCGTAGGCGCTGTCGGCATAGACCGCCGGGCACAGCAGCACCAGCTTGTTCACCTGGCGTGCATGGTGCGCTGCCACTTTCAGCGCCAGCGCTGCGCCCAGGCTGTGGCCAATCACGGTGTTGCAGCGATGCTCGACGTGGCGAAAGAAGCGCAGCGCCTCGGCCAGGTTGGTGTGCAGCGAGGGCGCCCGGGCCCCCGGCAGGCTGGCCAGGCTGTGCCCCGACAGGTTGCCGGTCAGCGAGCCGATGCCCAGGGCCTGCAGGCGGTACAGCAGCGGGTTGAGGTGGGTGAAGTCGCTGCGTGCGCCGCCGAGCATGAACAGCGGCGGCGCGTGCTCGATATCGGGGATCAGCAGCCGACCTTCCTGGCTGTAGCCGTCGAACGTTTCGACCACCAGGCACTCGCGGCCCGGGCTGGGTTCGTCGAATTGCCAACGCTCACGTCCGTGTGCGGCCGTCTTGATCGGCATGAAGCGGTCCTCTTGCCCGGGGTGAAGGGTCGACAAGTCGACATGAACCAGCGAGGCTGACGCTTTTACAGTAGATGCAGTCGGGCATTTCTGGTGGGCGCGCAGGTTATTTCTTGAACTACGTTGAACCCGTCACACTTTGCGCTGACACACTCTAGACTTTGGCGTCAGTCGGCCCCGCGTTGGACTTCGCTTGCTGGAAGCCGCAAAATATCCGCTTTCCCTCAATTTATCTGACCGGACCTGCTGACTCTATGCGAATGCGCCTGATGCTGTTGGGTGGTGGAAATGCCCTTGGGCAAGCGCTGATTCGCCTCGGGGCCGAGGAAGATATCGGCTTTCTGGCGCCGCGCCCACCTGACCAGGGCTGGGATGCCGCGAGCCTGACCCAGCTGCTCGATGACACCCGCCCCGATGCGCTGATCAATCTGGCCTACTACTTCGACTGGTTCCAGGCCGAATCGGTGAGCGAGCAGCGCCTGGCTTCGCAGGAGCGTGCGGTCGAGCGCCTGGCCGAACTGTGCCAGCACCACAACATCATCTTGCTGCAACCCTCCAGCTACCGGGTATTCGACGGTTCGCGGGCCACGGCCTACAGCGAAAAGGACGAGCCGGTACCGCTCGGCCAACGTGGCCAGGCGTTGTGGCGCATCGAACAGAGCGTGCGCGCGACCTGCCCGCAGCACGTGCTGCTGCGCTTTGGCTGGGTGCTCGACGACAGCGTCGACGGCGTGCTGGGGCGTTTTCTGACCCGCGCCGAGCACTCGCAGGAACTGCTGCTGGCCGACGACCGGCGTGGCAACCCGACCCCGGTCGACGATGCAGCGCGGGTGATCCTGGCGGTGCTCAAGCAACTGGACTGTGGCGCGCCACTATGGGGCACCTACCATTACGCCGGCAACGAGGCGACCACGCCGCTGGCGCTGGGTCAGGCGATCCTCAGCGAAGCCGGGCAACTGCGTCAGCTGGCCGTCGAAGCGCCCACTGCGCAGGCCCACGCCGCCCGCCCGGATGCTGCCGAAGAACCCCAGCACGCAGTGCTGGCCTGCAAGAAAATCCTCCACACCTTCGGCATCAAGCCGCGTGCCTGGCGCGCCGGCCTGCCGACCCTACTGGACCGGTTCTATCGTCATGGCTGATGCTCCTATCCTGATTACCGGGGGGGCCGGCTTCATCGGCTCCCACCTGAGCGACGCGCTGCTGGCCAAGGGGTACGCGGTGCGCGTGCTCGACGACCTGTCTACCGGCCGGCGCCTGAACCTGCAGCTGGACAACCCGCGCCTGCAACTGATCGAGGGCGACGTGGCCGATGCCGCCCTGGTGGCCCGGGCCGCCGAGGGCTGCCAGGCCGTGGTGCACCTGGCGGCGGTGGCCTCGGTGCAGGCCTCTGTGGAAGACCCGGTCAGGACCCACCAGAGCAACTTCATCGGCACGCTGAACGTGTGCGAGGCGATGCGTGTGGCCGGCATCAAGCGCGTGCTGTTTGCCTCCAGCGCTGCGGTGTACGGCAACAACGGTGAAGGCCAGGCCATCGACGAGGACACGCCCAAGGCGCCGCTGACCCCCTATGCGGTGGACAAGCTGGCCAGCGAGCAGTACCTGGACTTCTATCGTCGCCAGCATGGGCTGGAGCCGGTGGTGTTTCGCTTCTTCAATATCTTCGGGCCACGCCAGGACCCGTCGTCGCCGTATTCGGGAGTGATCAGCATCTTCTGCGAGCGCGCCCTCAACGGCACGCCGATCAACCTGTTTGGCGATGGCGAGCAGACCCGTGACTTCCTGTATGTGGCCGACCTGGTGGCGGTGCTGGTGCAGGCGCTGGAGCAGGCGCAGGTGCAGGAGGGCGCGGTGAACGTGGGGCTGAACCGCGCCACCACGCTGAACCAGTTGCTCGACGCACTGCGCAAGGTGGTAGGGCCGTTGCCCGAGGTCAATCACGGGCCGGCGCGCGCGGGTGATATCCGTCATTCGCGGGCCGACAATACGCGGCTGCTGGCGCGCTTCGACCTGCCCGAGCCGACGCCACTGGCCGATGGGCTGGCGCACCTGCTGGGGCGCTGAACGTAAAAAGCTTCGCCGGCAACGCCGGCTGCTGCAGGCGGTATCTCCCTGACGGGAATCGCAGCCAAAAAAAAGCCCCGAATGATCGGGGCTTTTTCATGGTCAGAACTTGTAACCCACACCCACCATGTAGATCCATGGGTCCACATCCACGCTCACCTTGGTCTTGCCCACGCCCAGCGCGCTTGGGCCGTCGATGGTGGCCTTGGTGTCGATGTCCACGTACCAGACCGCGGCGTTGACCAGCAGGTTGTCGGTCAGCATGTAGTCCATGCCCAGTTGGCCGGCCAGGCCGACCGAGTCCTTGAGCTTCATGTTGCTGAAGCCCTGGGCCTTGCGGCTGCTGCTCAGGTCTTCATCGAAGAACAGGGTGTAGTTAAGACCGATACCGGCGTAAGGCTGGAACTTGGAGGTCGGCTCCATCGGGTAGTACTGCAGCGACAGGGTCGGTGGCAGTTGCTTGATGTTCGCCAGCTTGCCGTCCAGGCCCGCGCCCAGGCCCTTGACGCCCACTTCGTGCTGGAACGGGGTGGCTGCCAGCAGTTCCAGGCCGATGTGGTCGGTCAGCATGTAGGCAAAGGCCAGGCCCAGCTGGGTGTCGCTGTCCAGGGTGGCCTTGGTGCCGCCAACCTTGGTGCCGTCGAGCTTGATATCGCCGCTGTCTTCGTTCGGTGCGATGGTGATCGCACCGGCACGCAGAATGAAATCGCCCGCCTGGTGGGCGTGGGCAACAGGGGCTGCAAGCGCGAGGGCAATGAGCGAGGCGCTGAGCAAGGACTTGTTCATGGAAGCTCCCAAAGGACGTTTAGAATTTAATGTGTCCAATGGTAAGGAGCTGACAGGCGGTGATTCTTGACGCAGCTCAATGAAACCGCAAACGCCCTGGCGCGGGGCTTCTATTGTAGTTCATAGGCGTAGATCTTCTCGGCTTCCATCTGGTAGCCGGCCTCGGCCAGCTCGCTGCTGGAAGCCTTGACCTGCATCGGCCCCTCGATCCAGTAGGGCTGGTACAGCTCCTCGACCTTGATGCCGATTTCGCTGAACACGTGCACGATCTGGTTCGACGGTGGGGGCGGCACGTGAATGCACGCGCCGTAGTACGGCACCAGCAGGAACTCGGTGGTACGGCCTTCCTCGCTGACTTCCAGTGGCACGATGTAGCCCGGCAGCTTCACCTGCTGGCCATCCAGTGCCTTCACCACCGGCGCGTCGGGCGCCTGCTGCTGCGCCGCCGGGCCGCTTTCGCCGGCCAGCGCGTTGCTCAACTGCGAAAGGTCGTGCAGTGGGGTCATCTGCGGCACGATCACCGGTGCACCCTCGGGGATCAATTGCGGCCATTCCAGCGTGCGCGGCTCACCCGCCCACAGGGGCGGGGCAATCAACAGCAACAACAGCAGGGCACGACGTATCACGGGCGTTCTCACAGGTGAATGGACAAACCGTCGGCCAGCGACTGGCGGTAGGCCCGCCAGGCCGGAATGCTGCCCATCAGCACGGCGGCGCCGAGGATGATCCCCAGCAGGCTCCACTCGTGGGCGCTGGGCAGCGCCAGCGGCAGGTACAGGCCGTAGTTGGCCTGCACCGTGCCCTGGGCCAGGGCGATGCCAAGGTAGAGCAGGCCAAGCCCGGCGGCAATCCCCGCTAGCGCCAAGGTGAACGCCTCCATCACCAGCAGCCCTGCAATATGCCAGGGGCGTGCACCCACCGAGCGCAGGATGGCCATTTCGCGGCGGCGCTCGTTGAGGCTGGTGAGGATCGCCGTGAGCATGCCGATCAGGCCGGTCAGCACCACGAACAGCGACACCACGAACAGCGCCTGTTCGGCGGTGCCCATCAGGCTCCACAGCTCCTGCAGGGCCACGCCGGGCAGAATCGCCAACAGCGGCTCGCCGCGGAACTCGTTGATCTCGCGTTGCAGGGTGAAGGTGCTGATCTTGTTGTTCAGGCCCAGCATGAACGCGGTGATGGCCTTGGGTGTGAGGTCCATGCCTCGGGCCTGTTCGGCGCTGACGCGGCCGGCGCCGCGGGCGGGCACGCCGTTGTGCCAGTCGACGTGGATCGCCTCCATGCCGCCAAGGCTGATGTGCAGGGTGCGGTCCACCGGGGTGCCGGTGCGTTGCAGCACGCCCACCACGGTGAACGGCTTGTCGTCATGCTTGACCAGGCTGATGGCGGCCACGCCATGGGCCAGCACCAGCTTGTCGCCGAGCTTGTAATGCAGCGCGTCGGCCACCTCGGCGCCCAGCACCACCTCGAACGGGTCGCTGGCGAAGGCACGCCCGCTGGCCAGCTGCAGGTGCTGCTTGCGTCCGTACTGGTAATGCTCGAAGTAGGCTTCGGTGGTGCCCATCACCCGGTAACCGCGGTGCGAGTCGCCCAGCGAGATCGGGATGGCCCACTTCACCCGCGGGTTGCTGGCGTAGTGCTCGAAGCTGTCCCAGCGGATGTTGTTGGTGGCGTTGCCGATGCGAAACACCGAGTACAGCAGCAGGTTCACCGAGCCCGAGCGCGCACCGACAATCAGATCGGTGCCACTGATGGTGCTGGCAAAACTGGCGCGGGCCTCGGTGCGTACCCGCTCCACCGCCAGCAGCAGGCACACCGACAGGGCGATGGCGAAGGCGGTGAGCAGGGCAGTGAAGCGGCGGTTGGCGAGACTCGCCAGGGCAAGGCGGAGCAGGTACATCAGGCCTCCAGGTCGCTGGCAGGGCGCGCGGCGCGGTTGAGTTCGGCAAGCGACAGCTGGCGATCGAACAGCGGTGCCAGGCTCTGGTCGTGGCTGACGAACAACAGGCTGGAGCCGGCTGCGCGGCATTCGGCGAACAGCAGGCGGATGAAGGCTTCACGGGTGTCGGCATCGAGCGCCGAAGTCGGCTCGTCGGCAATCACCAGCTCGGGTTGGCCGATCAGCGCGCGGGCGGCGGCCACCCGTTGCTGCTGACCGATCGACAGGCTGTCGGCGCGCCGTGCCAGCAGTGCCGGGTCCTTCAGGCCCAGATGGGCGAGCAGGCTGGCGGCGGCCTTGTCCACACTGCCGTAGCGCTGGCCGGCGCGTTGCGCCCGGCTGCGCGAGAAACGGCACGGCAGCTCGACGTTTTCGCGCACCGATAGAAACGGCAGCAGGTTGAACTGCTGGAAGATGTAGCCGGTATGATCGACGCGAAAACGGTCGCGCTGGCCCTGGCTGAGCGCGCCCAGCTCCTGGCCGAGCAGGCGGATGCTGCCGCGGTCGGCCTTCTGCACCCCGCCCAGCAGGCCCAGCAGGGTGGTCTTGCCACTGCCGCTGGGGCCCTTGAGGAACAGCGACTCGCCGGCCTGCAGGCGCAACGCCGGGATGTCCAGCAGCTCAGGCTGGCCGGGCCAGGCGAAACCCAGCCGGGACAGTTCGATCAGTGCCTGGCCCATGTCAGAAGTCGATCGCGCTGTGGGTCGGGGTCAGGTCCACGCCCTTCTGGCCATTGGGGCCCACCAGTTGCAGCTGGATCTTCTGGGTGGCGGGGAAGGCCTTGAACAGTGGCGCCAGGTCCAGGCGGGTGAGCTGTGCCGGGGTGGTGCATTCGAGTTTGTAATGGGCGTTGATGTCGCTGTGTTCGTGATCGTGGGCGTCGCCATCCTCGTCATGCACCGGCTTGTCGCCGAACAGCGGGCTTTGCAGGTCCTGGTCGGTTTCGCTGCAACCGGCTGCCTTGTTCAGGCCGAACAGCACCAGGGGTGTTTCGAGCTGGGTGCGCACGGCCGCGACCTTGGCCTTGTCGGTGGCAGAAGTGGCGGCATGTTCGAAGCCCACCAGGTTCATCGCCGGGCTGTCGAATTCCAGCTCCAGAGCATTGCCGTCGAGTGCGACGTTCAGGTGCGCCACGCCATGTTCATGGGCGCCCAGGCTGCCATGTTCATGGTCATGGTCGTCATGGGCGTAAACCAGACTCAGGGGCAGCAGGGCGAACGGCAAGGCAAGCAGCAGACGACGCATGGGCGGAACTCCGGAAGGCGCTGAAAGAGTTTCGAAATGTTATAACAACTTGTCGGCTGCGTACCAGTGTCGCTGGATGAAACTTCGTGGGAGCATGGGCGCCTGATCGAGTGGAGGGTGCGAACGTGCGTATTCGTGGACACATCGGCGAATGGCCGGTGGATTTGAGCGTGGAGCTGGAGCCCCATGAGTGGGCGCAGTTGGGCGGGCAGTTGCAGGCGGCCGGGGCGCCGGCGGTTGCCGCTGCTGTACCGACGGCGCCGGTTCGCCCGGACGATGCAGTGTGGCAGGCGGCGCGCGAGGTGTTGCGCAAGGCCGGTCAGTTGAACGGGCCCCAGTTGCTGGAGGCGCTGGAGGGGTTGGCGGGCAATACGGCGGCCGGCAAGCGCCTGCTGGTGCGTTTGCGCCATAGCAGCGAGGTGAGGGTGGAAAGCGGGGCGGATGCGCCGGTCTATCACTGGGTCGGCTGAACACCGCGTTGATCCCATCGCGGGTCAAGCCCGCTCCCACAGCGCGGGTAGGTAACCTTGTGGGAGCGGGCGGTTGACCTCAGTACAACGCAGCAAACAGCTTGCGGCGGTAATCCAGCACCAGCGGGTGCTCGTTGCCCAGCAGGTCGAACACCTGCAGCAGGGTCTTGTGCGGCAGGCCGCCTTCATACCCGCGGTTGCGCTTGAACAGTTTCAGCAGCCCGTCCAGCGCCGCCTCGTACTGCTGGCGCGACAGCTGCTGCACTGCCAGCTGATACGCCGCCTCGTCATCCTCGGCGTTCTGTGCCAGGCGTGATTTCAGGTCGGCCACGTCCGGCAGGCTGGCGGCCTGCTTGAGGAACGTCAGCTGCGCCTTGGCACCGGCCAGTGCAGCCTTGTGCTCATCGCTCTTGACCGCATCGAGCACGGTCTGCGCTTCGCCCAGCTCGCCACGCTCGGCCAGGCAACGGGCATACAGGATCAGTGCCGCGGCATTGCTGTTGTCTTCGGTCAGCAGGGCCTGGAGCAGCGCCTCGGCCTCGCTGAAGCGTCCCTCGGCAAACAGCCCCTGGGCCACTACCAGCGGATCGGCCGCCGCCGGTGGCGGCAGTTGCACATGCGGTTCGAGCATTGCGCGGATTTCCGACTCCGGGCGTGCCTCGGCAAAGCCGTCGACCGGCTGGCCATCCTTGAACAGCACCACCGTCGGCAGGCTGCGGATACCGAAGCGCGCGACAATGTCCTGTTCCACATCGCAGTTGACCTTGGCCAGCAGCAGCTCACCCCGGTATTCGGCGGTGATTTTCTCCAGCAGCGGCATCAGCACCTTGCACGGCGCGCACCAGTCGGCCCAGAAGTCGACGAGCACGGGTTTGACGTGGGAGTTCTGGATCACCGACTGGTCGAAGTCGGCGCTGGTGGCATTGAAGATGTACGGGGTTTCCTGGCTCATCGCGACTCTCGCAAATCCTTGAATGGCAACACTATAAAGCGCTGCGGCTGGCGTGGTACAGGCTCACCTGGCGGAATTCGTGGGGTTCGGCCAGGTCTGGCAGGGTCAGGGCGTGCAGGGTGTCGAGCTGGCGGTACAGGGGGTGACGGAAGTCGCGCACCCGCGAGTCGGCCACCAGCGCCTGGTGCCCGCGGCTGAGAAACGCATCGAGCAGCGGCAGGTTGGCGCGGTCGTAGAGCACATCGGCCACCAGCACCAGGTCGAAGCGGTCGGCCTCGGCGAAGAAATCGCTGGAGTAGCCCAACTGCACCTGGTTGAGCGCGGCATTCGCGCGGCTTGCCTGCAGCGCCAGCGGGTCGAGGTCGCAGGCCACCACTTCAAGGGCCCCGGCGCGGGCGGCGGCGATGCCGGCAATGCCCGAGCCTGCGCCGAAGTCCAGCACGCGTTTGCCGGCCACCCACTCGGGGCGGGCGGCCAGGTAGCGCGCCATGGCCAGGCCGCTGGCCCAGCAGAAGGCCCAGTAGGGCGGCTCGTGCAGGATGCGCCGGGTTTCCTCGGGGCTGAACGCGCGGTCCATGTTGTGCGCATCGATCAGCCACAGCTTGAGGTCGCAGGCCGGCAGCGCGCTGACCACCAGCCGTGCGTCCCCCAGCAGCCCGCTCAACGCCTGTTGCAGGTGGATCGGCGCGGTCACGGCGGTTTTTCGAGGCGCAGCGGGCCGGTGGCCTGGGTTTGCGGGCTGCTGACCGCCACAGGTTGCAGGTGCAGGATCAGCTGCCCGGACTGGCTGGCACGCCCGCGCAGCTCCACCCGCGCACCGGCAGGGAACGCCTCGGGGTTGAAACGCAGCTGGAACGGCAGGTCCTGGCCGTTGGCGTCCAGGTTGCTGCTGGCCAGCAGGCGTTGCGGGCGGCCGCGCGGGTCGACCACCAGCAGCGCCAGCTCGACCTCGGCGCCCGACGGGATGCCGAGCAGGGTGCCGCTGATTTCACGCTGGTAGGCCGGCAGCGGGCCCAGGGCCACAGGTTGCTTGGCCGCTACCGGGGCCTTGGGGGCCAGCACCGGCTTGGGTTCATCGCTGCTGCAGGCGGCCAGCAGGGCGGCAAAACTGAGCACAACGAGCGCTCTAAAGGGCATGATCAATTCCTTCGGGGGGATATTTCCTCACTGGATGGTAACTGCTTTGGCTTGTCTTGCCAGTGGGATGCGCTACCATGACCCTCCCTTTTTTTGTTGCCTGCCACCATGCACTGTCCCTTCTGCGGTGCCAACGACACCAAGGTCATCGACTCGCGACTGGTTGCCGAGGGCGAACAAGTGCGCCGTCGCCGCGAATGCGTGGCCTGCGGTGAGCGCTTCACCACCTTCGAAACCGCCGAACTGGTGCTGCCGCGCCTGATCAAGACCGACGGCAGCCGCCAGCCCTTCGACGAAGAAAAACTGCGCGCCGGCATGCAGCGGGCGCTGGAAAAGCGCCCGGTGAGCGTCGAGCGCCTCGAAGCGGCGCTGGCCCACATCAAGCACAAGCTGCGCGCCACCGGCGAGCGCGAGGTCAAGTCGCTGGTCGTCGGCGAACTGGTGATGGCCGAGCTGCAAAAGCTCGACGAAGTGGCCTACATCCGCTTCGCCTCGGTGTACCGCCGCTTCCAGGACCTGGACGAATTTCGTGAAGAAATCGACCGCCTGGCGCGCGAGCCTTCCAAGCAATGAGCCTGCCCAGCGAACGCGACGTGCCCGACGCCCACTACATGGCCCGTGCGCTGGAACTGGCGCGCAAGGGTCTCTATTCCACCCATCCCAACCCGCGGGTCGGTTGCGTGATCGTGCGTGACGGGCAGGTGGTCGGCGAAGGCTGGCACGTACGCGCCGGCGAACCGCATGCCGAGGTGCACGCGCTGCGCCAGGCCGGCGAGCTGGCCCGTGGCGCCTGTGCCTATGTGACCCTGGAGCCGTGCAGCCACCACGGGCGCACGCCGCCGTGTGCCGAGGCGCTGGTCAAGGCCGGTGTGGCGCGGGTGGTGGCGGCCATGCAGGACCCCAACCCGCAAGTGGCGGGGCAGGGGCTCAAGCGCCTGGCCGACGTCGGTATCGAGGTTGCCAGCGGTGTGCTGGAGGCCGAGGCCCGCGCACTCAACCCGGGCTTTCTGAAACGCATGGAACACGGCCTGCCCTTTGTGCGGGTCAAACTGGCGATGAGCCTGGACGGGCGCACCGCCATGGCCAGTGGCGAGAGCCAGTGGATCACCGGCCCGGCCGCACGCTCGGCGGTGCAGCGTCTGCGCGCGCGCTCCAGCGTGGTGCTGACCAGCGCCCAGAGCGTGCTGGCCGACAACGCGCGCATGACCGTGCGCGCCGACGAGCTTGGGCTGGACGCCGACAGCACCGCCCTGGCGATGGCCCGCCCACCGTTGCGCGTGCTCATCGACGGGCGCCTGCGCCTGCCGCTGACGGCGCCGTTCTTCCAGGCCGGCCCGGTGCTGGTGGTGACGGCCGCCGCGCCAGTTGCGCAGTACGCCCAGGCCGGCCATGACCTGCTGAGCCTGCCCGGCACCGACGGGCACGTCGACCTGCCCGCGCTGCTGCGCGAACTGGCCCGGCGTGGTGCCAGCGAGGTGCTGGTGGAGGCCGGCCCGGGCCTGGCCGGTGCCTTCGCGCAACAGGGCCTGGTGGACGAATACCAGCTCTTCATCGCTGCTAAGTTTCTCGGCTCCAGTGCCCGCCCATTGCTCGATTGGCCCCTGGCCAGAATGAGCGAAGCGCAGGCCCTCAACATCACCGACATGCGCGCCGTAGGCGATGACTGGCGAGTCACTGCCATTCCTGTGCCTGCGCCCGGCGTATAATTCGCGGCCTGCGCCTTGCGCGACCCGTTCTGAAGGAGGACTCATGTTCACCGGCATCATCGAATCCATCGGCAGCATCCGTTCACTCACCCCCAAAGGCGGCGACGTGCGCGTGTATGTCGAAACCGGCAAGCTCGACCTGGGCGACGTGAAACTGGGCGACAGCATCGCCGTCAACGGCGTGTGCCTGACCGCCGTCGAACTGCCTGGCGACGGTTTCTGGGCTGACGTCAGCCGCGAAACCCTCGACTGCACCGCCTTTGCCGACTTCAAGGTAGGCAGCCGGGTCAACCTGGAAAAGGCCCTGACCCCCAGCAGCCGCCTGGGCGGCCACCTGGTCAGCGGCCACGTCGACGGTGTCGGCGAGGTCATCTCGCGCAGCGATAACGCCCGCGCCATCCAGTTCCGCCTGCGCGCGCCGGCCGAGCTGGCCAAGTACATCGCCCACAAGGGCTCGATCACCGTCGATGGCACCAGCCTCACGGTCAACCAGGTCGATGGCGCCGAGTTCGAGCTGACCATCGTGCCGCACACCCTCGCTGAAACCATCATGGCCGACTACCGCACCGGGCGTCGGGTTAACCTTGAGGTCGACCTGCTGGCCCGTTACCTGGAGCGTCTGCTGCTGGGCGACAAGGCCGCCGAGCCGGGCAAGGGTGGCATCACCGAAAGTTTCCTGGCCGCCAACGGCTACCTGAAATCCTGATTTAGAAGGGGGTGCCGCGTGGCGCTCAACAGCATCGAAGAACTGGTCGAAGACATTCGCCAGGGCAAAATGGTCATCCTGATGGATGACGAAGACCGCGAGAACGAAGGCGACCTGATCATGGCCGCCGAGTGCTGCAAGGCCGAACACATCAACTTCATGGCCAAGCACGCCCGTGGCCTGATCTGCATGCCGATGTCGCGCGAGCGCTGCGAGCTGCTCAAGCTGCCGCTGATGGCCCCGCGCAACGGCTCGGGCTTCGGCACCAAGTTCACCGTTTCGATCGAAGCTGCCGAAGGCGTCACCACCGGCATCTCCGCCGCCGACCGCGCGCGCACCGTGCAGGCCGCCGCCGCCCGGGACGCCAAGGCCGAAGACATCGTCAGCCCGGGCCACATCTTCCCGCTGATGGCCCAGCCCGGCGGTACCCTGGCCCGTGCCGGCCACACCGAGGCGGCCTGCGACCTGGCGCGCATGGCCGGTTTCGAGCCGAGCGGGGTGATCTGCGAGGTGATGAACGACGACGGCACCATGTCGCGTCGCGCCGAGCTGGAAGTGTTCGCCGCCGAGCACAACATCAAGATCGGCACCATCGCCGACCTGATCCACTACCGCATGATCCACGAACGTACCATTCAGCGGATTTCCGAGCAGCCGCTGGACAGCGAACTGGGTCAGTTCAACCTGGTGACCTACCGCGATTCGGTCGAAGGCGACGTGCACATGGCCCTGACCCTGGGCAAGATCTGCGCCGAGGAACCGACCCTGGTGCGGGTGCACAACATGGACCCGCTGCGCGACCTGCTGCTGGTCAAGCAGCCCGGCCGCTGGAGCCTGCGCGCCGCCATGAGCGCCGTGGCAGAGGCCGGCAGCGGCGTGGTGCTGCTGCTCGGACACCCGCTGGACGGCGACGTGCTGCTGGCGCATATCCGCGAAAGCGCCGACAGCAGCCAGGTCAAGACACCCACCACCTACAGCACCGTGGGTGCCGGTTCGCAGATTCTGCGCGACCTGGGCGTACGCAAGATGCGCCTGATGAGTTCGCCAATGAAGTTCAATGCGATATCCGGATTCGATCTGGAAGTTGTAGAATACGTGCCCTCCGAATAAAGCAGGGGCTGGTTTCCCGCTGTTGATCCGGAACAAAACTCCCACAGGCCGCACCGTTGCGGCCTGGCTCTTTAAGATGAGAACCCCGCAATGTCCCTGAAGACCATCGAAGGTACCTTCATTGCCCCCAAAGGTCGCTATGCTTTGGTGGTTGGCCGCTTCAACAGCTTCGTCGTCGAAAGCCTGGTAAGCGGTGCCGTTGATGCCCTGGTTCGCCACGGCGTGAGCGAAAGCGACATCACCATCATCCGTGCACCGGGTGCGTTCGAGATTCCGCTGGTGGCACAGAAGGTCGCCCAGCAGAGCGAATACGCCGCGATCATCGCCCTGGGCGCCGTGATCCGTGGTGGCACCCCGCACTTCGAATACGTGGCGGGCGAATGCACCAAGGGCCTGGCCCAGGTGTCCATGGAGTTCGGCGTGCCGGTTGCCTTCGGTGTCCTGACCGTCGATTCGATCGAACAGGCCATCGAGCGTTCCGGCACCAAGGCCGGCAACAAGGGCGCCGAAGCGGCCCTGTCCGCCCTGGAAATGGTCAGCCTGCTGGCGCAGTTGGAGGCCAAGTGATTAGCGACGAAAGCGATCGTTTCAACCCGCGCGATCCAAAACCTGCGGATGCTGGCAAGCCCTCCAAGAGCGCCAAGCGTCGCGAAGCCCGCAAGCTCGCGACCCAGGCGCTGTACCAGTGGCACATGGCCAAGCACTCGCTGAACGAGATCGAAGCGCAGTTCCGGGTCGATAACGATTTCACCGATGTCGACGGTGCCTACTTCCGCGAGATCCTGCACGGCGTGCCGGCGATCAAGGAAGAAATCGACAAGGCCCTCGCGCCTTGCCTGGACACCGTGCTCGAAGAGCTCGATCCGGTCGAGCTGTCGGTGCTGCGCCTGTCCACCTGGGAGCTGATCAAGCGGGTCGACGTGCCTTATCGCGTGGTCATCAACGAAGGTATCGAGCTGGCCAAGGTGTACGGCGCCACTGACGGGCACAAGTTCGTCAACGGTGTGCTCGACAAGCTCGCACCGCGGCTGCGCGAAGCCGAAGTGAAGGCGTTCAAGCGCTGATTGCGGCGCTGCCTGCCCATGGGTGAATTCGAGCTGATCCGCCACTACTTCGCCGCCGCGCCCTGTGCGCAGGCCGGCGACGGGGTCGCCCTGGGGATCGGCGACGATTGCGCCCTGCTGGCGCTGCCGGCCGGCGAGCAACTGGCCGTGTCCACCGACACGCTGGTGGCCGGGGTGCATTTCCCGGCTGTGTGCGAACCGTTCCTGCTCGGCCAGCGCTCGCTGGCGGTGGCTGCCAGTGACCTGGCAGCCATGGGCGCCACCCCCGTGGCCTTTACCCTTGCCCTGACCCTGCCGACGGTTCACGCCGATTGGTTGAAGGCCTATGCCCAGGGTCTGAACCTGATGGCCCGACAATGCGGCCTGAGCCTGGTAGGCGGGGACACCACCCATGGGCCGCTGAGCCTGACCATGACCGTGTTCGGCCGCGTGCCTGCCGGCCAGGCCCTGACGCGCAGCGGTGCGCGGCCTGGTGACCTGGTGTGTGTCGGCGGTGAGCTGGGCAACGCTGCCGGGGCCTTGCCGCTGGTGCTGGGTGAACGCGAGGCGGCGGTGGTGCTGGCCGAGCCGCTGCTGGCGCACTACTGGTCGCCGCCACCGCAACTGGCGCTGGGTCAGGCGCTGCGAGGCAAGGCCAGCGCGGCGCTGGATATCTCCGATGGCCTGCTGGCCGATTGCGGACACATTGCCACGGCCTCGGGCGTGTCGATTGTGCTGTCGCTCGAACAGCTGCCGCTGGGTGCGGCGCTGCAGGGCCTGCTGGGCCTGGAAGGTGCGCGACAGGCCGCGCTCACCGGTGGCGACGACTACGTGATTGCCTTCACCTTGCCCCCCGCGCACCTGGCCGGCCTGCAGGCTGCCGGCTGGCCGGTGCACGTGGTCGGTCGGGTGGAGGCGGGCAGCGGCGTCAGCCTGCGTGACCACGCCGGGGCGGACATCACCCCGCGCACGCGGGGTTATCAACATTTTTAGGGAGACACCGTGACCGATCACCCCAATCAGGTGCCGGCAGAAAACGTGCCGCCTTCAGTCTGGCGCAACCCCTGGCATTTTCTGGCCTTCGGCTTCGGCTCCGGCACCCTGCCCAAGGCGCCGGGCACCTGGGGTTCGCTGGTGGCCGTGCCGTTCATCCCGCTGTGGCAGATGCTGCCCGACTGGGGCTACTGGCTGATGCTGGGGCTGACCATGCTGTTCGGCGTATGGTTGTGCGGCAAGGTCGCCGACGACCTGGGCGTGCATGACCACGAGGGCATCGTCTGGGACGAGATGGTCGGCATGTGGATAACCCTCTGGCTGGTACCGGAAGGTTGGCTATGGTTGTTGGCAGGCTTTCTGATGTTCCGCTTCTTCGACATACTCAAGCCGTGGCCGATCCGCTGGATCGACCGGCATGTGCATGGCGGTTTCGGCATCATGTTCGATGACGTGCTGGCCGGCGTGTTCGCCTGGTTGGGCATGCAGGCGCTGGTGTGGAGTTTCACCTGAAGGGAGTGGCCTGATGCGCGCATGGCGAGTGTTGCTGCTGGTGTTGGCGCTGGGTGGCGGCATCGCCTGGGCTGGCGAGCCGACCGCGTTGCCGCAGGAGGTGCGCCTGGCCAGCGAGATCTGGCCGGACTACACCGACGTCGAAGGGCGCGGCATGGCCTGGGACGTGCTGCGCAAGGTGTTCGAGCCGGCGGGGGTCAAGGTGCTCGCCATCAGCGTGCCCTACAGCCGCGCCGTGGGCCTGGTCAAGCGCGCCGAGGCCGATGCCTGGGTCGGCTCCTACGAGCAGGAAAGCAACGACTACCTCTACCCGCGCAACGCCTTCGACCAGGACCATATCTACGCCCTGGGGCTGGCCAGCCTGCCGGTGCCGAGCGCCGCCACCATCGGCCGCTACAAGCTCTCCTGGGTGCGTGGCTACGAGTACCAGCGCTACCTGCCCGATGTGAAGGAGTTTCGCGAGGTGCAGCGGCGCGACGGCATCCTGCCGATGCTCGAACTCAAGCGCGTGGACTTCTATATCGATGCCCAGACCGAGGTGGACTACGTGTACAACCAGGCCCGTGACAAGGCCCGGTTCCGCCGCACCCACATCGCCGAGTTGCCGTTGTACCTGGCCTTTGCCAGGACCGAGCAGGCCTGTGCGCTCCGGGCGCTGTTCGATCGGCGCATGGACGAACTGATCGCCAGCGGTGAATTGCGCGAGATCTTCGAGCGCTGGCAGCAGCCGTATCCGTTCCCGATTCCGGGCAGGGCGCACGTGCCAGCATCTAACTTCTCGATCTGTTTGCCCAAGAATTCAGCCTAAGCACCTGCCTTACGCTGCTGTTACAATCGGCGCACATCAAATTTCACGTTATTGATCAGGAGCACAAGGTGCCCGTCGTCTTTGTTGCCGCTTCCAAGCTGCCCACCCCCTTTGCCACGTTCACCATGCATGGTTTTCTCGACGAAGCCACCGGCCGCGAGCACGTTGTGCTCAGCCTGGGTGATGTAGCCGATGGCGAGCCGGTACTGGGGCGCCTGCATTCCGAATGCCTGACCGGCGATGCGCTGTTCAGCCAGCGCTGCGACTGTGGTTCGCAGCTGGAGGCCGCTCTTCAGGCCATCGCCCGCGAAGGCCGTGGCGTGCTGCTGTATCTGCGTCAGGAGGGCCGTGGCATCGGCCTGCTGAACAAGATTCGCGCCTACGAACTGCAGGACGGCGGCGCCGACACCGTCGAGGCCAACGAGCGCCTGGGCTTTGCCGCCGACCAGCGTGACTACGCCATGTGCCAGCCGATGCTCGAGCACCTGGGCGTCACGTCATTGCGCCTGATGACCAACAACCCGCGCAAGGTAAAAGCCCTCACCGCCATGGGCATTGCGGTAGCCGAGCGCGTGCCGCTGCACACCGGGCACAATCCGCATAACAAGCACTACCTGGCCACCAAGGCCGGCAAGCTCGGCCACATGATGGGCAACGAGCACCAGGGCGAGGCCGGTCGGGCGTGACCCGCGGCCAGGTCAAGCGGCGGCTGGCGTTCGCCTGGTGGCAGTTCTTCGCGATTGCCCTGGCGCCGCTGCTGGTGTTCGGCTGGGCATTCGGGGGCAGCGTGGCGCGTGTCCCGCTGCTGGTGATGCCGGTGTTTCTGGCCGGGCTGGCCTCGATGTTCTTCAGCCTGCCGCGTTTCAGCGCCTACAAGCGTGCATTGATTGCCACTGAAAAGGCGCTGAACAGCGCTGAAGAGCCGGCGGCCTGGATAGAGCTGGCGCGGGTTCGCCGTGTGTCGATGCTGGTTGCCTGCCTGCCGGCGTGGGTGGCCGCACTGTCGGTGTTCGTGGGCCTGGAGGGAGTGCCGCAGATTCTGCTGGCCATCGCCAGCGTGGTGATCCTTTACCTGTACCGGGTACCGCGTCAGCTGGGCTGATGCGCCCTTCGCCAGCCAGGCTGGCTCCTGCAGGCAGGAGCCAGCCTGGCTGGCGAAAGGGTCTAAAGGCCCAGCAGTTGCAACCGCTGACGCACCGAAGTCTCGATCCCGGCAGCATCCAGCCCGCATTCGGCCAGCATCTGCGCCGGCTTGGCATGCTCGACGTACACATCCGGCAAGCCCAGGTGCAGCATCGGCTTGAGCACGCCTTCAGCGCTCAGGAACTCGCTGACCGCAGAGCCGGCGCCGCCCATGATGGCGTTCTCTTCGATGGTCACCAGCAGGTCATGGCTGCCAGCCAGCTCGCGCACCAGCGCTTCATCCAGCGGCTTGACGAAACGCATGTCGACCACGGTTGCATCCAGGTTTTCGGCCACCTTCAGCGCTTCTGCCAGTTGCACACCGAACACCAGCAGGGCGACCTTGCTGCCCTGGCGGCGAATCACGCCCTTGCCGATCTCCAGCGGCTCAAGGTCGCCGTCGATCGTCGCGTTCGGCCCGCTGCCACGCGGGTAGCGCACGGCGGCAGGGCCGTTGTACAGGTGCCCGGTGCTGAGCATCTTGCGCAGCTCGTTCTCGTCGCTGGGGGTCATCACCAGCATGCCGGGGATGCAGCGCAGGAACGACAGGTCGAAGCTGCCGGCGTGGGTCGGGCCGTCTTCGCCCACCAGGCCGGCGCGGTCGATGGCGAACAGCACGTCGAGGTTCTGCACCGCCACGTCATGGATCAACTGGTCGTAGGCGCGCTGCAGGAAGGTCGAATAGATCGCCACCACCGGCTTGGCGCCCTCGCAGGCCATGCCCGCCGCCAGCGTCACCGCGTGCTGCTCGGCAATCGCCACGTCGAAGTAGCGCTCGGGGTAGCGTTCGCTGAACGCCACCAGGTCCGAGCCTTCCTTCATGGCGGGGGTGATGCCCACCAGGCGCTGGTCGGCAGCGGCCATGTCGCACAGCCACTGGCCGAACACCGCCGAGTACTTCGGCCCGGTGGCCTTTTTCGGCGCGGTGGCCGGGGCGTCCAGCGGTTCGAGCTTGGTGATCGCGTGGTAGCCGATCGGGTCGACCTCGGCCGGGGCGAAACCCTTGCCCTTCTTGGTCACCACGTGCAGGAACTGCGGCCCCTTGAGGTCGCGCATGTTGCGCAGGGTGGCGATCAGGGTGGGCAGGTCGTGGCCGTCGATGGGGCCGATGTAGTTCCAGCCCAGCTCTTCGAACAGGGTGCCGGGCACCAGCATGCCCTTGGCATACTCCTCGGTGCGGCGTGCGATCTCCCAGGCGCCGGGCAGGCGCGACAGCACCTTCTTGCTGCCCTCGCGCATGCTTGCATAGGTGCGGCTGGAGAGGATCTTGGCCAGATAGTTGGACAGGCCGCCGACATTGCGCGAAATCGACATGTCGTTGTCGTTGAGGATCACCAGCATGTCGGCGTTGACTTCCTGGGCGTGGTTCAACGCTTCGAAGGCCATGCCGGCGGTGAGCGCGCCGTCACCGATCACTGCAATCGACTTGCGTGCCTGGTTCTGCAGGCGGGCGGCGATGGCCATGCCCAGCGCGGCGCTGATCGAGGTGCTGGAGTGCCCGACGCCAAAGGTGTCGTACTCGCTCTCGACGCGGCGCGGGAAGGCGGCCAGGCCGTCCTTCTGACGCAGGCTGTGCATGCGTTCGCGCCGACCCGTGAGGATCTTGTGCGGATACGCCTGGTGGCCCACATCCCACACCAGCCGGTCGTCCGGAGTGTCGAAGACGTAGTGCAGGGCGATCGTCAGTTCGATGACGCCCAGGCCGGCACCGAAGTGCCCGCCGGTCTGGCCGACGCTATAGAGCAGCTCCTGGCGCAGTTCGTCGGCCAGTTTCTCCAGGTCGGCTTCGGCCAGACGACGCAGGCCGGCTGGCGTATCGGCACGGTCAAGCAGCGGCGTGACCGGGCGTTCGCGGGGGATCTCTTGAAACGTCGTGGGCATCAGGCGAATCGTTATAGGTGTGATGAGGCGGCAGTTTACCTTATTGCGGTGAAGGCTGCCCATTGAGGTATGTGGTGTGCGTTTCGCCGGCAATGCCGGCTCCTACAGGGTTCGATGCAGGAGCCGGCATTGCCGGCGAAGGGCCGCTGCGGTCAGCTGCGGCGTTCGACGATGTACCGCGCCAGCGCCCGCAGCGGCTCGGCCTTGTCATCGAACCCAGCCAGCGCTGCCAGCGCCTGGTCGCGCAGTTCCAGCGCGTAGGCCTTGGCGGCTTCGAGCCCCAGCAATGCCGGGTAGGTCGGCTTGTCGCGGGCGATATCTGCGCCCTGGCGCTTGCCCAGGGTCGCGGTATCGCTCTCGACATCCAGGATGTCGTCCTGCACCTGGAACGCCAGGCCGATGGCCTGGGCATACTGCTGCAAGGCCGCAAGCGTCTGGGCATCGGCCCGCGCGCTGGCCAGGGCGCCGACCTTGACGCTGGTTTCGATCAGCGCGCCGGTCTTGTGCCGGTGCATGTACTCCAGCGCGGTCTGATCGAGCTTGAGCCCCACCGAGCCCAGGTCGATGGCCTGGCCACCGACCATGCCGGCGGGGCCGGCGCCCTGGGCCACGGCCTGCACCATGGCCAGACGAATGGCATCGCTCTGCGGGCTCAGGCGCGGGTCGAGCAGGGCGCTGAAGGCCAGGCTCTGCAAGCCGTCGCCGGCCAGGATCGCGCAGGCCTCGTCGAATTTCTTGTGGGTGGTGGGCTGGCCGCGACGCAGGTCGTCGTCGTCCATTGCCGGCAGGTCGTCATGCACCAGCGAATAGGCGTGGATCAGCTCGACCGCGCAGGCGGCGCCATCGGCATCGCTGCTGGCGCCACCCAACGCCTCGCAGGCGGCATAGGCCAGCAGCGGGCGTACCCGCTTGCCGCCGTTCATCACGCTGTAGCGCATGGCGGCATACAGGCGCTCGAGTTCGCTCGAGGGGGCGTGGAACAGGGTTTCCAGCGCGGCATCCACCTGGGCCTGGCAACGGGCCTGGTAGGCGGCGATCATTCCGGCTGTTCCGCGTCGAACGGCTCGGCGCGCAACTCGCCGTCGCGCTCCAGCAGCACCTGGACCTTCTGCTCGGCCTGGGTCAGGGCGCTCTGGCAATCGCGGGTCAGGCCGATGCCTTGCTCGAAGGCGGTCAGCGAATCTTCCAGCGACAGTTCGCCGTTCTCCAGGCGTTCGACCAGCGCTTGCAGGTCGGCAAGGGATTGCTCGAAGTCAATGGCAGCTTTTTTTCGGGCCATGGCGGCTGTCTCTGGTGGCGGTTTGAACGGCGCGACACTAGCAGAGCAGGGCAGGGGGAGCAAATCAGCGCCTGTGATCTTTCGTCGCATTCTGTTGCATAAATGCCGTGGGAACAGGCTTGATTTTCCTGCACTGCTTGCATTGTGGGGGCTCACTGCTGTCTGCCATAATCGCGCCCGCTCTGCGCCGCGGGTTGTATCCGGGTCAGGGTCCCCCCTTCCATGTCGCGTAATGGACTACGTTGTGAGCTTTCTTTCGATCGAGTTCGGCCTCTGCTTCACTCTGTTTTTCGCGGTCTACTGGAGCCTTTGCTGGAGCGTTCGCCTGCAGAACGTCCTGCTGCTGGCGGGCAGCTATGCGCTGGTCGCAAGCTTCAGCCTCGATTCGCTGTACATCCTGCTCGGCTACACCCTGCTGGTCTACCTGCTGGGGCTGTTCAGCGCGCGACATCCCGGACGGCGCTTCACCTACCTGATGGTGTTGCTGCTGGTGCTGGGCTGCTTCTATGTCTTCAAGTACCAGGAATTCTTCGTGGGGGGCGTGCAGGCCGCGCTGGCCGACCTGGGCCTGGACGTCTCGCTGCCGGTGCTGGAGGTGCTGCTGCCGATCGGGCTGTCGTTCTATACCTTCCATTCGGTCAGCTACCTGGTGTCGATCAACCGCGGTGAAATGGCCCCGGCCGCGCCGCTGGACCTGGCCCTGTACCTGGCCTTCTTCCCCAGCCTGGTGGCCGGCCCGGTCAACCGCGCCGCGCACATGCTGCCGCAGATTCGCCCGGCGCAGATCCGCCAGGTGCTGGAGCCGCAGCGGGCGCTGGGGCTGATTGCGCTGGCGGTGGTCAAGCTGTTCTTCTTCAGTGCCTGGCTGGGCAGCGAGTGGGTCGACCCGGTGTTCGAGACCCCAAGCGGCTTCAGCGCCGAGCAACTGCTGCTGAGCGTGTACGGTTACAGCCTGCTGATCTACCTGAACTTCAGCGGCTACACCAACCTGGTGACCGGCGTGGCGCTGCTGCTGGGCTTTCGCCTGCCGGCCAACTTCAATGCGCCCTACGCGGCCCGCAACCTCAAGGAGTTCTGGGGGCGCTGGCACATCAGCCTGTCGACCTTCATTCGCGACTACGTGTACATCCCGCTGGGCGGCAACCGCCAGGGCGTGTGGCGCGGCAACCTGAACATGCTGCTGGCGATGCTGGTTTCCGGCCTGTGGCACGGCGCGAGCCTCAACTTCATCATCTGGGGTGCGCTGCACGGCGTGGGGCTGGCGCTGTACAAGGCCTCAACCTACGTGCTGCCACAACCGATGCGCTGGCCGGGCGCGGATGTGCTGGCGCGCCTGCTGACCTTCCACTACGTCGCCTTCGCCTGGATCTTCTTTCGCTGCGCGAGCCTGGATGATGCGCTGGACATGCTCGGCGGCATCGCCGGCCTGAGCCTGGGCGGGCTGTTGAGCACCACCGGCCTGCTGTTGCTGGGCTGCGTGCTGTACATCGCGGTGTACCCGCAGGTGCTGGCGCTGCTGCGCCAGGGTTTTGCCGCCAGCAGCCGGCTGCCCTGGCAGCTCTACCCGATCCCGCTGGGGCTGTTCGTGTCGTTGGTCATCTTCGCTTCGCAATCGGGCGTGCCGGGGTTCATCTATGCAAGCTTCTAGTACCGGTCAGCTGTTCAAGACGCAAATGGGCGCGGCCAAGGTGCTGTACGCGATCCTGGTCACCACCTTGCTGCTGTTCTGGCTGAACCAGAACTCCATCAGCCTGTACTGCCAGCAGAAGTACCACCAGAGCTGCGAGCTGCCCTGGGTAGGGCAGAGCCAGGCGTGGCGCCTGGGCGGCAACCTGACCCAGGCCCTGGGGGATGCGCGCAGCAGCTTCATCGACAGCCTGGAGCGCCAGACCCTGCTGGCCCAGGCCGAGGGCGTGCCGACGGTCGAGCTGCCGCCCAGTATGCCGGTGGTGCTGGTCGACCTGGCGCAGCCCCATGCCAAGGCGCCGGCGCCTGCCAAGGTACCGGTGGTGGCGCCGACACCTGCGGCCAGGCCCCCTGCAGTGCAGCCAGCGACAGTGCCGCCGGTTGTGGCGCAGGCGCCCGCCGCGCAACCGGTCAAGGTGGCGGCGCAACCGCTGGTGCCGGGGCAGCCGCCCAAGGCCGTGAGCCTGGCGGCTGGCGACGAAGTGTTCCTGGTGGGCGACTCGCTGATGCAGGGCGTGGCGCCGCACCTGGCCAACACCTTGCTCAAGCGCTACCAGATCAAGAGCGTCAACCTCAGCCGCCAGAGCACGGGCCTGGCGTACCCCGGTTTTTTCAACTGGCCGCAGACGGTGTCCGACACGCTGCAGAATCACCCCAACATCCGCCTGATGGTGGTGTTCCTGGGTCCGAACGACCCGTGGGACATGCCCGAGTCCAAGGGCAAGCCGTTCCTGCGTTTCAAATCGCCTGAGTGGGAGGCGCTGTACCGCAAGCGCATCGACCGGATCCTGGACGAGGCCCGCGCTCACAATGTGCAGGTGATCTGGGTCGGCCCGCCCAACATGCAAAAGCCCAAGTTGTCGACGGCCATGGCCTATCTCAGCGGGCTGTATGAAAGCCAGGCGCAGCTGTACCAGCAGCATTACGTGTCGGCCAACGGCGTGCTCGGTTACCAGGCCGACGAGTTCTCCTATACCCTGCAGAACAGCCAGGGCAAACGGGTCAAGACCCGTGTCGACGACGGCATCCACTTCACCACCACGGGCCAGAAGCTGATCGCCGAGCAGGTACTGTCGATGATCGCCTTCCCGGGCCTGACCGTAACGGGACACTGAGCATGCGCCGAGCGCACAACATCCTGGTGCTGGCGGCGCTTATCTGCGCGCTGCCGGGCTGCAGCCCGGTGGCGGCGGTCAACGCGCCGGCCGCGCGCCCCCTCGCCGTGCAGCAGAAGGCGACCGGCAGCCGTGACGGCAACCTTGCGGTGCTGGCCGGCAAGCTGCGCACCTCCAGTCGCACACCGGTCAATATCGTGCAATTCGGAGATTCGCACACTGCCGCCGACCTGTTCAGCGGCGAGATGCGTCGCCTGCTGCAGTCGCAGTACGGCGATGGCGGCATAGGCTTTGTGGCGGCGACACCGGTACCTGGCACGCGCTACGACAACCTGATCCTCAAGACGGCCAGGCGCCAGTGGGAGCTGGTGTCGGCGCGCAACCAGCAAAGCACCCAGTTCCCGCTGGGGGGCTACCTGTCGGTACCGCTGGCGGCGAACCCGAGCGTGCGCCTGGAGGCGCGTGAACCCAGTGCCCAGCGCTACCGTATCTCGGCCCTGTACCAGGCGCGGGAGAACAGCAGCCTTACCGCCCGTGGCGGGCAGAACGCGGCGCGCCGCGTGATGCTGGCCGCAAGCAACGGGCAGTGGCGCTTCAGCCCGCCGCTCAACAGCATCAGCCTGCCGGTGGACATGAGCCTGAATGCCCACCCGGGCACGGTGCTGGGTGGCTGGTACATCCAGGGCCAGAAGAACGCCGGGGTGACCTATTCGGCCCTGGGTATCAACGGTGCGCGGCTGGAGGTGCAGGACAAATGGCAGGCTGGCTGGCAGGAAAACCTCAAGGCCCTGCGCCCGGACCTGATCATTCTGGCCTATGGCACCAACGAGGCGTTCGACCACACCCTGGACATGGCCAAGTACCGTGACCAGTTGCGCCGTACCGTGGCCCAGCTCAAGCGGGTGCAGCCACGGGCAGTTATCCTGCTGGTGGGGCCTTCGGACTCGATCAAGCAGCGTGGTGCGCGCACCTGCGCGACGCGGCGCCCGCAGTCGTTGCCGCAGGTGGTGCAGATCCAGCGCCAGGTGGCACGCCAGGCCAACGTGCTGTTCTGGGACTGGCAGGCCTACATGGGCGGGGAGTGCTCGATTGCGCGGTGGCAGGCAGAGGGGCTGGCGCGAGGCGACCTGGTGCACCTGACGGCCGATGGCTATCGCAAGAGTGCGTCGGGGCTGTATGACTACCTGCGGGGGCAGTTGGGGCTGCGCTGAGGCAAAAAAAGAGGGGCTGTATCGGTGTCGGGATTGGCTTGCGGCGCCCCGGTGCATCGATAACAGCCCCCCAGCTTCGAGCCACAGGGGCGTCGAACTCAGGTGCAAGCATAGAATGGTTTTTTGGGGCCTGCTGTAGGACTTTTGGACAGATCTCGAAGGGTTCTTCGTCAGCAAGGCTGACTCCTGCCGTTTATCCCCACTCTGCAGGAGCCAGCCTTGCTGGCGAAAGCCGCGCTGTAGTCAGCCCGCCGGGGTCAGCCCCAACGCGTAATCGAGGTACCCGCGATACGCCGTTTCCCAGTCATCCTGGAAGGTGTGCCCGGCCGGGTGTTCGTGGCTTTGCACCGGGTTGCTGCCTTCGAATGCCTTCTGCGTGGTTGCGGTCAGTTCCAGGTTGCTCGAATGCTCCTTGGCGCCGTGCACGATCACGATGCGCTTGTCCTTGGCCTTCTGCACGGCGAATGGAATGCGAAAGCCGCCCGGCGACAGCAGTACCGCGCCGCTGTAATGCTGCGGGTATTCGGCGATCAGGTGCGCCGCATGTTCGGCGCCCTGGGAAAAGCCGATCAGCGCCACGTTCGAGCGGTCGATGCGGGTCTGCTTTTCCAGGGCCTTGAGCGCGGCCGCCACGGCTTTCTCGGTCGGCTCGACCGTGTGTTGCTGCCACATGAACTGGCCCTCGTCGCGCTTGAGCGTGCCGTTCACGCCCACCAGTACGGCGCGTTCGCCCACCAGTTCTTCACGCATGCGAATGCCCTTGCTGCCTTCGGTGCCGTAGCCGGACAACCACACCACCACCGGCCAGCCGCCGGCCGGGGCCTTGCCTTCGGGGATGCTGAACGCCGCCGCACCGGCATCCTTGGCCTGTTTGGCGTAGTTGGCCTCGGCGCTCTGCAGCAGTTTCTTGTAGGCCGGTGCGTCCTTCATGCCCTCCAGCTCGTCGTCGTCACGCAGGATCACGGCCTGCCAGAAACCGCGCTCGCGGGCCTGGTCGAGCAGGTCGCCAGCCAGATCGAACTTCTCCATCGAGGCCAGGGCGGCGCCGGCCTGGTAGGACGCATAGGCGTTCTTCGGGTCCAGGCGTGCGGCCGTCAGGTAATAGGCCAGGGCGCCAGCCATGTTGTCGTGCTCGCTTTTCTCCTTGTCGCCGGCATCGATGAATTCCTGTGCGTCGGCATCGTTCAGGTAGAGGTTGGCCATGCCGGCCAGGCCCTGCCAGCGGCCCTTGGCAACGGCCTCGTCTTCGTCGGCGAAGCTGGCGGTGGCGGTAAGGCTCAGGGCGGTGAACAGGCTGAGGGTGGCAAAGTGCAGACGAGGAGATGTCATGAACGACAAGACCGAGAGTCCTTTTTCGGTGGAAGGGAAAGTGTGCCGGCCAATACGGCCGGTGCGCGGATTCTAGCATGGCAGCTCAACTGCGCAGCTGGTTCCAGTCCAGTTCGAAGCGCGCCAGGTATTTGCGCAGGCGGTCGGCATCGTTGGGTTTTTCCTTGTCCTGGCGCGACACCGCAAACAGCTGGCGCCCTGCGTCGGACAGCGAGCGGGCATCGCGACACACCCGCAGCACGGCCTCCAGTTGCAGGCGGTCGAACAGGTCCAGCTCACGCCCTTCAAGCAACGGCTCGGTGGGCGCGGCAACCCCCCAGGCCCGTTGCAGCCGGGTGATCTCTTCGCTGACCAGGGGCTCGTCGATGCGTCCGCTGTCGGCCAGGGTCGCCATGCGCGTGATCGAGGCCGACAGCTCGCGAAAGTTGCCGGCCCAGCGTGCTTGCGGTGAATGGGCGAACGCCAGATACCGGCGCTTGGCTTCAAGGTTGAAGCGCACGTTGCGGCCCTGTTCGCGGGCGTGGCGCTGCAGTTCGAAATCGATGTTCGGCTCGATGTCTTCGCGCCGCCCGGCCAACCCCGGCAGTTCGAAGGTCCACAGGTTGATGCGCGCATACAGGTCTTCGCGAAACAGCCCTTCGGCCACCTGCTTGCGCAGGTCACGGTGGGTGCCGGCGATCAACTGGAAGTCGCTTTGCACCTCGTTGTCTGCGCCCATCGGGAAGAAGCGCTTCTCTTCGATGGCCTTGAGCAGCATGGCCTGTTCGTCGGCGCCCAGTTCGCCGATTTCGTCGAGAAACAGCATGCCGCCGTCGGCGGCGCGCAGCAGGCCGTCGCGGGCGTTCTGTGCACCCGTGAAGGCGCCCTTGATATGCCCGAACAGGCTCGACATGGCGCCGTCGCCGCGCAGCGTGGCGCAATTCACTTCGACGAAGCGGCCCTCCAGCTGGTGGCGCGTGCGCTTGAGTTCATAGATGCGCCGGGCCAGGAACGACTTGCCGGCACCGGTCGGCCCCACCAGCAGCATCGGGGCGGTTGAGCGCAGGGCGACGCGCTCGATCTGCTCGATGGAGTGGTTGAACGCCACGTTGCGCGTGGCGATGCCGGCCTTGAGAAACGCCAGGCTGTGCGCCTGCTCGCGCTGAAAGCGCGAAGCGATGTGGTCATAGCGCGACAGGTCGAGGTCGATCAGCGTGCTGGTGCCGGCCGGGTCACGCTCTTCTTCCTTGCCGCGCGCCGGCGAGGTCTGTACCAGCCGCGCCGGCAGGTAGCGCGCCTCGGTCAGCAGAAACCAGCAGATCTGCGCAACGTGGGTGCCGGTGGTGATGTGCACCAGGTAGTCCTCGTGCTCGGTGTCGAAGTGGTAGCTGCTGGCGAAGTCATGCAGCGCGCCGTACATCTCTTCGAAATCCCACGGGTTGTGCAGTGCCAGGCGGTGCAGGCGCACCTCGGTGTGGGGCGACACGCTGAGTACATCCTCGCGCAGGCGCTCGGCCAGGCCCAGATCACGTTCGCTCTTGCCGTGAATCAGCTCCAGGCGGTCGATCGAAAGATCAGGCTGCTGGCACAGCGCGACGGTGGGCCGCCACTTGTTCCAGCGCGCGGCACCCTTTCCGTTGCGGTCGAGGGTGGTACCGATGAAGCCGATGGCAACGCTGCGCTTGTGCATGCTGTTTATCTTTTTGGATAAATGAAGAGATAAAAGTATACATAAAAGCCCTAAAGCATTTGCCAAGTGCGCAGATTGATTTAGCGAAGATTAAAATAAAACACTTATAAATCAATGAGTTGAAAATAATTCTAGCGCTTTGACGAAACCTGGCACGCCCCTCGCAATAACACTTTCGACCGCATCGCCAAGCAGGCCAACGGGTCGGGGTTCACAACCCCACCGGTGCACGAGCCCACCCCTGGTGTTGGTGTCGTGCATGCCGCCGCCGCAACGACCGGTCGCTGGCGCAACCCCGGATGGGGCCGCCAACGAGCCTAGAACTCGTTACATACCCTCCACGGTAGCTGTACCCGTAACACCCGCCGGTGAGGCGAGGGCAACGCACTTGCAGCCAGGATGGCTGACTGTCGCGAAGGACGCCCCCGCCACCGCTGGTACGCCCGGCCTGCTGGCCGGGCCCGGGGCAAGGCGCAACGTCGGACCGAAGGACTCGGTCGGCAAAGGACTCTGATGTCCCGACGCGTGCACCTCCCCCCGGGCCCCACCTGCAGCGCTCGGCGTACCGGCAGCACCGGCACCACGGAATTCATTGAAAGGGAAATACAGAATGAAACTGCTCAAGCGCTTCATCGTGAAAAAGAACGAACGCGGCCTGCTGTTCTGCGAGGGCGACTTCGTGTCGATCCTGGAACCGGGCGTGCATCAGCGCCTTGACCGGCATAACCGGCTGACGGTGGAAACCTTCAGCCTCAACACCCCGCGCTTCGAGCACCGCCTGGCCGGCTACCTGCGCCAGAGCGAGCCGGCGGTGGTGGATCAGTACTTCGAGCGCATGGACCTGGCCGAACACGAAGTGGGCCTGCGTTTCGAGGATGGCGCACTGGCGGAACTGCTGCCACCGGGCAGCCGCCAGTTGTACTGGAAGGGCCAGAGCGCGCAGACCCTGCAGCGCATCGACCTGACCCACAGCTATCGCCTGGAGCCGACCCTGCTCGGCCAGCTCGGCCAGCCCAAGCTGCGCGGTCGCACCCTGGCCGGGCTGGATGCGGTGCTGCTGGCGCCGGTGCCGGCCTTCCATGTGGGCGTGCTCAAGGTCGATGGTGCGGTGGTCGAGCTGCTGCCGGCCGGTCAGTACGGCTTCTGGCGCTTCAACCGCCAGGTGAGTGTCGATATGGTCGACATGCGCATCCAGTCGCTGGAGGTCAGCGGCCAGGAGATCCTCACCCGCGACAAGGTCAGCCTGCGCCTGAACCTGGCGGCCAACTGGCGCTACAGCGACGTGCTGATGGCTTTCGCCAGCCTCAGCAAACCGCTGGAACACCTGTACCGCGAGGTGCAGTTCGGCCTGCGTGCGGCCGTGGGCACGCGTACCCTCGACGAGCTGCTGGAGAACAAGCAACTGATCGACGACACCGTCAGCCAGTACCTGGCCGAGAAACTGGTGGGCAGCGGCATCGAGGTCAGCGGCCTGGGCGTGCGCGACATCATTCTGCCGGGTGAAATGAAGACCCTGCTGGCGCAGGTGGTGGAGGCGGAGAAGGCGGCCCAGGCCAACGTGATCCGGCGCCGCGAGGAAACTTCGGCAACCCGTTCGCTGCTCAACACCGCCAAGGTCATGGAAGACAACCCGACGGCCCTGCGCCTGAAGGAGCTGGAAACCCTGGAGCGGGTGGCCGAGCGCATCGACCGCATTTCGGTATTCGGCGGGCTGGATCAGGTGTTGAATGGGCTGGTCAGCCTGAAAACCGCATGACACCTGCCAGGCCTTCGGGCCTGGCGGGCTACAAGGACAATTGAGATGAAACACATGAACATCCTCGAAGTGGCCAACGGCAAACCGATCAAGCTCTGGACCCAGGGCGTGCCGATGGACGAGGACGCACGCCAGCAACTGATGAACACCGCGCGCCTGCCGTTCATCTTCAAGCACCTGGCCGTGATGCCCGATGTGCACGTGGGCAAGGGCTCGACCATCGGCAGCGTGATCCCGACCCTGGGCGCGATCATCCCGGCGGCGGTGGGCGTGGACATCGGCTGCGGCATGATCGCGGCGCGCACCTCGCTGGTGGCGGCCGACCTGCCCGACAACCTGCAAGGGCTGCGCAGCGCCATCGAGAAGGCAGTGCCCCACGGCAAGACCTTCGGCCGGCGCGACCAGGGCGCGTGGAACCACGTACCGACCGCCGCCGATCAGGCGTGGTCGGCCCTGGCCGGGCGTTTCAAGGCGATCACCGACAAGTACCCGCAACTGCAGAAGACCAACAATCGCCAGCACCTGGGCACCCTGGGCGGCGGCAACCACTTCATCGAGGTGTGCCTGGATGAGGCCGACCGCGTGTGGTTCATGCTGCACAGCGGCTCGCGGGGCGTGGGCAATGCCATCGGCAACCTGTTCATCGAGCTGGCCAAGGCCGACATGCGCCAGCACATCGCCAACCTGCCGGACAAGGAACTGGCGTATTTCGAGGAAGGCAGCCGACATTTCGACGACTACGTCCAGGCGGTGGAGTGGGCCCAGGACTTTGCCCGGCAGAACCGTGCGCTGATGATGCACGCGGTGATCGAGGCAACGCGCCAGGTCATCCGCAAGCCGTTCGAGGCCAACCTGCAGGGGGTCAACTGCCACCACAACTACGTGCAGAAAGAGCAGCACTTCGGCCAGGAGATCCTGGTGACGCGCAAGGGCGCGGTGTCGGCGCAGAAGGGCCAGTTGGGGATCATTCCGGGCTCGATGGGCGCCAAGAGTTTCATCGTGCGCGGCCTGGGCAACGAGGAATCGTTCTGCTCCTGCAGCCACGGTGCCGGGCGGATCATGAGCCGTACCCGGGCCAAACAGGCCTTCACCCTTGAGGACCAGGTACGCGCCACCGCGCATGTGGAGTGCCGCAAGGACAAGGACGTGATCGACGAGATCCCGATGGCCTACAAGGACATCGATGCGGTGATGGCGGCGCAGCGCGAGCTGGTGGAAGTGGTGCACACGTTGCGTCAGGTGGTGTGTGTGAAAGGCTGATGGCCTCTTCGCCGGCCGTGCCGGCGAAGGGGTACAACGAGGATTCGAACATGAACATGGAAGACCGTCACCCCCTGCCCAGTGCGATGCGCAGCTGGGTACTCGAAGAACTGCAACGCATCGAGCGCGAGCATGACGTGCGCGTGCTCTACGCCTGCGAATCCGGCAGCCGCGCCTGGGGTTTTGCCTCCACCGACAGCGACTTCGACGTGCGCTTCATCTACGTGCACCGCCAGGACTGGTACCTGCGCATCGACGAGCCACGCGACGTGATCGAGCGCCCGCTCACCGACGAACTCGACATCAGTGGCTGGGAGCTGCGCAAGACCCTGCGCCTGCTGCGCAATGCCAACCCGACCCTGCTCGAATGGCTCGACTCGCCGCTGGTGTACCGCGCCGAGCCGGGGGCGCTGCAAGCCTTGCGCGGCCTGGCCAGGCAGTTCCATTCGCCGCAGGCGGCGTTTCACCACTACCTGTCGATGGCCACCAAGAACTTTCGCATCTACCTGCAGGGCGAAGAGGTGCGCCTGAAGAAGTACCTCTACGTATTGCGCCCGTTGCTGGCGGTGCGCTGGATCGAACAGGGCCTGGGCATGCCGCCCACCGCGTTCGCCCAACTGGTGGAGGCGACCCTGCACGACCCGCTGCTGCTGGCCGACCTGGACGAGCTGCTTCGCGTCAAACGCATCGCCAGCGAAGCCGATTACGGGCCTCGCCGCGTACTGCTGCACCAGTTCATCGAGAGCGAGCTGGCACGAGGGGGAGCCGCCCCGGCACTGCCCAGGCCCCACGGCGATGTAAAACTGCTCGACGACTATTTGCGTGATACTGTGCGCCGTTTTTCATAGGAGCCTGTATGAACAAGGATGTCGACGCATGCTGAACCTGCGGCTGGCGCAACGCTGGGAGCGCCTGGGCAATCGCGATACCGAGGTGGGCCTGATGCTGCTGTTCGCCCTGCTGGCCGCGCTGTTTGCCTGGGGCGCCTATGTCATGGCCTATCCGGAGCATGGCTGTGTGCGCATGGGCAAGGGCAACAGCGGCCCCCTGGAGTGCAACCCGCGCCAGCTGCTCAACAATGCTGTCGGGCTGCTGTTGATCGGTGTCTGCTGCGCAAGCCCCATCTTCTACATCCTGTGGCACTGGATCAAAGACATGGCGCGGCCATTGACGCTGGAAGAGGAATAGCTCGATGACCGACAGCAAATACGAACGCCTGCCCCACGCCGGTGACTTCGAGCGGGTGGCCGGCACCGAGATCGTCTACCTCTCGCCCCTGCCGATCCCCACCGGCATGCCGGCCTACAGCAGCCGCAACCTGCACCGCGAATCCAACGAGGTGTACCTGGACTTTGCCATCGGCCAGGGCAACTTCGAGTTCATGGCGCGCTGCGGCATCGCCTCGGTGATGGGCGTGGTTACCTGTTTCATGCTCACTGCCTTGCTCGGCTCCTGGGCACGCCGCCATGTGGAGCCGTTCTGGAGCACCTTCTCCGACTTCATGGCCAACGGGTTCATCTGGGGCTTCATCGCCTGCCTGTCGTTGCTGTATGCGGGGATGTTCTGGCGGGTGATGCGCGAGGTGACGATTCACCCGCCGATACGCTTCAACCGCCAGCGCCGCGAGGTGGCGTTCGTGCCCACTCGGGGCGCGGCGCCGATCTTCGTGCCGTGGGAGTCGGTGATCGCCTGCGTCAGCGCGGGGCGCACCGTCACCGAGTACGCCGTGCTGCCCGCCTTCAACCTGATGTTCTGCCTGCGTCAGGCCGACACCGGCAATGTGCTGTGGATCAACGTGCCCAGCGGCCACCTGGGCGCGGCGATTGCCGAATGGGAAGCGATCCGGGTGTACATGGAAGAGGGCCCGGCGAGCCTGCCGCCAGCGCCCGATGAAGAGTTCGAGGAGGGCACCGTGGCGTTCTTCCACATGGCCCGCCAGGGCTATCGCGACAACTTCCCGTGGTGGCAGCACTGGTTTGGCTTTCTGTTTGTGCAGGCCTTCGGCGGCTGGACCTTGCCGTGCCATATCTCGCACTGGGTCAACAACCGGCCCAAGGCGGGCATACCTCCTGAGGTGAAGGCGTGGTCGACGCCGCTGCCGGCTGAACAGCATGCCAGGCCCAGCGCCGAACTGCTGGCGCAGAGCGAAGAGGTGCGCAGTACCTTGCGTCGTGGCCAGACCCTGCTCGACTACTTCAATGTGAAGTTTGGCGACCCGGCTGAACCGGCAGCCGAGGCGGCCTCAGGTTCAGCGCCAGCACGCTGATCAGCACCAACGGCCCGCCCAGCATCACCGATGCCGAGGGCCGCTCGCCCAGCAGCGCTGCGGCGATCAGCATGGCGAAGGCGGGTATCAGGTACAGCGCCAGGGTCACCCGGGTGACCTCGCAGTGGCGCAGTACCCAGGCCCAGGCCAGGTAGGCCAGCGCGCTGGGGAATACCCCCAGCACCAGCACCGCAGTGTTGGCCTGGGGCGGTGCGTGGCCCAGGTCGTCGAGCAGCCCCGGCAGGTACACCATCAGCAATGCAGTGCCCGACCATACGGTGTAGCAGGTGATGGTCAGCGCGTCGTAGCGGTGGCCGTGGTGTTTCTGCAGGGCGAAATAGATGCTCCACGACAATGCCGCCACCAGAATCAGCAACCCGTGCGGGTCGAACTGACCGAGCCCGCGATCGCCGGCCACCACGATCACCGCGCCGGCCATGCCCAGCAGCAGGCAGCCCCAATGCCAGGCCCCGGCCACCTGCTTGAACACCCAGTGCGCGATCAGCAGGCTGAACAGCGGCGTGGACTGCGCCAGCACACTGGCCGCCCCGGCGCTGACCCCACGCTGGCCGTAGTTGATGGCCACATGGTGCAGGCTGACCGCGAACAGGCCAAGCAACAGCAGGGTGGGCACGTCCCTGAGCCGGGGCAGGGCGATGCCGCGCAGCAGCGCGATGACCGCCATGAACAGCGACGCCACGATAAAGCGCGCCAGCGCCAGATGCGTGGGCGCATAGCCCTGCAAGCCCAGGCGGATGCCGGTGGGCGAGTAGGCCCAGCACCCGGCTCTTATACACATCTGACTCTGTCGACGAAGACGTGCCTCGCCATCGCGGTGTCCCGCTCCTCCTCTACAATACATACAGGCGTGTTCTACCCTGTCACCCTGCTGACCATACACACCATC
>NZ_MVOK01000029.1:0-79979 GCF_002018915.1 Pseudomonas sp. MF6396
GACCAACCCCCGCAAACCCCAGCCCCTACTGCCCCATACCTACTCCACCAACACTTTATCCACAGCCACACCCACAGCAATTGTGGGCAACCCTTGTGGAAAACTTCCGCCCAGCGCCCTTCAATCCACAGCGTGCAATAGATCAAAAAGTGATCAAACCTCTGTAAGCCTTTGAATACGTGCCCCCCAGCACTGCACGAACACCTTATCCACAAAGCCGCCAACAGACTTTGTGTGCAAGTATCCCTCTTTGCAAAACCCATGTGGATAAACCGCCGAAACCCCCGATTTTCGCTGCCGCGTGAGTATTTCGCGGTGGATTGACGAGGTTTTGTGCGTTTTTTGATCAAATAGCTGAACACCTTTAACCACGTGGCCTGCAGCCATGTCCGAACAGATTATCCACAGAGCCGCCAACAAGGATTGTGAGCAAAACTGCCGTCTCGCTGAACGACGGGCATGAAAAAACCGCGAAAAATTCGCGGCGTGTATTGATCACTATTTGAACAATAGCCTGCAGGCCACGTATTACGTGGCCTGCAGCCATAGGCAAACACTTTATCCACAGAACCGCCAACAGACTTTGTGCACAACCCTTCAGCGCAGCACACCCTCCTCCACCAACAGCTTCAGGATCGCCTCGGCGCCTTCGCTCGGGGTCACGCCCTTGAGTACCTGTCCACCGCCGCCACTGGCCTTCGCCGTGGCGGCTTTCATGCGGTCGGCACCGCTCTTGGCCTTGATTACCTTGAGGCGTTTGGGCCGGGGTCTGGCCGGCTGCAATACAGCATCTGTGAATAACTCGTCCTCCACCACCGCCACCTCATGGGCCGCCAACAGCCCGCGTTGCGCCGGCCCATAGGCGCTCTGGCGCGGCACCGGCGCGGCGTTATCCACAGTGGCGAGCATCGGCAGGCGCACGCTCAGGCGACGCCGCTGCCCCCGTGGCAGGGCCTGCAGCACCTGGGCCACGCCATTGTGGATGGATTCCACCTGCGCTAGCCCCACCACCAGCGGCCAACCCAGGCGCTCGGCCAGCAGAAACGGCAGCATGCCCGAGCCTTCGCCGGTTTCGGCCTGGCTGCCGCTCAGCACCAACTGCGCCCCCGCCTCGCGCAGGTAGTCACCGAGCACGCCCAGCACATCGGCGCCTGCGGGCTGCTGCAACACGTCCAGCTGCGCCAGCCCCATGCCCAGGTACGCGCGCAGCGCAGGCTCGTGCGGGTCGCCGGCATGCAGCACCTGCAGGTTATCCCCAGCCAGTTGCAACCCCAGTTCCACAGCCCGCGCATCCTGTTCGGCGCGGCGCATGCGCCCCGAGGTGGGGTGGGCGCCGATCGAGACCAGGCTGATGACCTTGGTGTTCATGAATGCCCCCTCAGGCCGCATCGCGCCGGGCGCTGTTGCGATAGTTGTCCACAGCCTCGATCAGCGCCTGCAAAATCGCCGCGCTGTCGCCGATGACCGCCAGGTCGGCACGCTTGATCATGTCGCAGCCGGGGTCCAGGTTGATCGCCACCACCTTGTCGCAGGCACCGATGCCCTGCAGATGCTGGATCGCCCCGGAGATACCCACAGCCACATACACCCGCGCCGTGACCCAGGTACCGGTGGCCCCCACCTGGCGATTGCGCGGCATGAAGCCATCGTCCACCGCCACCCGCGAGGCCCCTTCGGTGGCCCCCAGCGCGGCGGTGGCCCTGTGGAAAAGTGCCCAGTCCTTGACCCCGTTGCCGCCCGACAGGATGAATTCGGCCTCGGCCATGGCGATGGTGGCCGGGTCCACCGGCACCGGGCCGAGGTCTTCGATACGCGCCAGGCTGCGCGCCGCGCCTGTGGACAACTCCACCGGCAGGGCTTCATGGCGGGTTTCGCTGACCGGCTCCGCACATTCGGCCGCCGCCAGGATCAGGCGCGCCAGCCCGCGTACCAGGTCCTGCTGGCCAGCCCCGGCGCGCCCGCTGCACAGCCCGTCCTTGACCTGCCACACTCGCGTGGCCGGGCGCTCGCCCAGCGCCGCGGCAAGGCGCCGGCCCAGCTCGCCGCCACCGCTGCGGCTGTCGGGCAGCAGCCAGTGGCGCGGGTTGAACTGGTTATCCACAGCCCGCAGGCCTTGCACCCGCTGCTCCGGTGCATAACCTGCGAACGCGTCACCGTCGATCTGCAGCAGGCGGTCGACGCCGAACGTGCCGAAGGCGGTTTCCTTGTGCTCGCCAAACACCACTGCCAGCACCGCGCCGTCGCTGCCGGCCAGGCCGTGGGCCAGCCCGAGCACATCCCGGTCGTGGCTGCTCAGGCGCCCGCCGACCATGTCCGGCACCACCACGATGTAGAACGCCGGCAACGGCACCTGATGCAGCGGCACCAGCACCTCGGCGGCGGCGCTGCGCTTGCTCGTAGCGCCCTGGCTGGCGCCGCTGCGATCGATGCGCTTGATCCCATTGGGGCCGATGAAACCCACCGCATGCGGGTTCTTGCGCAGCACGCCATTGGGCCCCATCCACTGCGTCTGTTGGGCCTGCATGGCTGCGTGCAGCGGGTGCAGACGGTTGCGTGCAATCCACTCGGCACGCGGGTCACGCCGGATGATGTCGCTCATGGGTCCACCTGCGCAGGTTCTGGTTGGCTTGCTACCGGCGTGCTGGCAACCGTCGCTTCACGCAGCGCGTCGGCCACCAGCTCGGCCAGGTCCTTGATCTGCGGGCGTGGTTCGACCACGCCTTCGAGCATCGCGGTGCACTGCGGGCAGCCCACGGCCACCACCTCGGCGGCGGTCTCGCGGATGTCCTGCATGCGCATGTCGGGAATGCGCTGCTTGCCCGGAATGTCGGTGATCGGCGCACCGCCGCCGCCGCCGCAGCAACGCGAGCGAAAGCCGGAGCGCGCCATCTCGCGCACCTCGATGCCCAGCGCGCGCAGCACCTGGCGCGGCGCCTCGTACTCGCCGTTGTAGCGGCCCAGGTAGCACGGGTCGTGATAGGTCACGCTGGCGCCCTTGTGCGGCGCCAGGTCAAGGCGGCCGGCGGCGATCAACTCGGCGATGAAGCTGCTGTGATGCTGCACCTGGTAGTGCCCGCCCAGCCCGCCGTATTCGTTCTTCAGTACATGGAAGCTGTGCGGGTCGCAGGTGACGATGCGCGTGAAGCGGTACTGCGCCAGGGTCCGGATATTGCGCCGGGCCAGTTGCTGGAAGGTGGCCTCGTCGCCCAGCCGGCGGGCCACGTCACCGCTGTCGCGTTCCTCCAGGCCAAGCACGGCAAAGCCTACATTGGCCGCCCTGAGCACCTTGACGAAGGCGCGCAGGGTGCGCTGGTTGCGCATGTCGAAGGCGCCGTCACCCACCCACAACAGCACGTCGGTGCCGTGCACCTCGCCCAGCACCTCGAGGTCGAGGTCGGCGGCCCAGTTCATGCGCCCGCCCGGGGCGAAGCCGCCGGGGTTGTCGGTGGCGATCAGGTTGTCCAGCACCTCGGCGCCCTTGTTCGGCGTGGCGCCTTTTTCCAGGGTCAGGTGGCGACGCATGTCGACGATCGCATCCACGTGCTCGATCATCATCGGGCACTCTTCCACGCACGCCCGACAGGTGGTGCACGACCACAGCGTGTCGGCATCCACCAGGCCGTCGACGATCGGCTGGTGCGGGTTGCCGCCGTGCTCGCCGAGCGGTTTGCCGGGGTACGGGCTGCCGGCAAACTTCGCATCGGTGCCACCCGCCAGGCCCACCACCATGTCCTGGATGAGTTTTTTCGGGTTCAGTGGCTGGCCGGCGGCGAACGCCGGGCACGCGGCCTCGCATTTGCCGCATTGCACGCAGGCGTCGAAGCCAAGCAACTGGTTCCAGGTGAAGTCCCTGGGTTTTTCCACACCCAGCGGTGCGCTCGGGTCTTGCAGATCCAGCGGCTTGAGCCCGGTGGAGCGCCCGCCGCCGAAGCGTTCGGCGCGCCGGTGCCAGGCCAGGTGCAGGGCACCGGCGAAGGCGTGCTTCATCGGCCCGCCCCAGGTCATGCCGAAGAACAGCTCGCTCACACCCCACAGCACGCCCAGCCCGAGCAAGGCCACCAGCACCCATCCACCGGTACCTTCGGGCAGGATGCCGGCTACCGGCAGGGTGGCGATGAAGAAGCTGGCGGAAAACACCAGCAGGCTTTTCGGCAGGCGCATCCACGGGCCTCTGGACAGGCGCGCGGGCGGGTTCAGCCGGCGCCTGTAGACGAACAGCGCACCGCCGAACATCAAGGCGGTGGCCACCAGCAGGGCGTAGCCGAGGAGGCGGTTGTGCAGGCCGAAACCGTGCACCAGGATCGCCAGTACGGCGGCCAGCACGAAGCCGCCGGCGGTGGCGACGTGGGTGTTGGCCATGTACCTGTCGCGGGCGACCACGTGGTGCAGGTCGACCATGTACCGGCGTGGCATGGCCAGCAGGCCCTTGAGCAGCTCGACCCGCGATGGCCGGCCTTGGCGCCACATCCGCACGCGCCGCAGCGCGCCGAGCACGGCCAGGCCGAGGGCGGCGAACAGCAGCAGGGGTAGCAGGGTGTTCAACATGGGAAGCTCCCGACTGGGCACATCGCACATCTGCCTGTAGGAGCCGGCGTTGCCGGCGAATGCAACGACACAGTGTCATGTCGATTGCGCGGTGGCCGCTTCGCCAGCAAGGCTGGCTCCTACAGAAAGAAAGGGCAGTGAACGATCAGAAATCCTTGCACAGGCGCAAGGCGTCGTAGATCGCCGCATGGGTGTTGCGCTGCGCCACGCAATCGCCGATCCGGTACAGCAGGTACCCCTCCCCCGGCTGGCTCAATATCGGCTGCGGCTCAATCGCGAACAGCGCCTCCACATCGATCTGGCCCTTGTTGCGCGAGCCCTCCTTGAGTGCGTAGTACAGGGTCTCGTCGGGGCGCACACCGTTCTCGATCACCACCTGGTCGACCACCCGCTCCTCCCGTGCCCCGGTGTATTCGTTCTCCAGCACTGCCACCAACTTGTCGCCCTCGCGGTAGACCTTCTCCAGCATCAGGTCGCCGGTCATGATCACTTCCTTGGGGTACATGCTGCGGTAGTAGGTGGGGAACGAGGTGCCGCCAATCGCCACCCCCGGCTTGATGTCGTCGGTGACGATCTCCACCTGGCTGCCCTTGTCGGCCAGAAAATCCGCCACCGACATGCCGGTGAATTCGCAGATGGTGTCGTACACCAGCGCGGTCTTGCCCGGCGCCACCGTGCCGTCGAGCACGTCCCAGCTGCTGACCACCAGGCCCTCGGCCGCGCCCCAGTGCTCGTTCTGCTCGATGAACGGGTGCCCGCCCACCGCCAGCACCACCACGTCGGGGCGCAGGTCCATGAGGGTGTCGACGTCCGCCGCCGTACCCAGGCGCAGGTCGACCTTCAGCCGCGCCAGCTCCAGCTGGTACCAGCGCGTGATGCCGGCGATCTGGTCGCGTTGCGGAGCCTTGGCGGCGATGCTGATCTGCCCGCCGATCGCCTCCTTCTTCTCGAACAGGGTCACGTCATGCCCGCGCTCGGCCGCCACCCGCGCCGCCTCCATGCCGGCCGGGCCGGCACCGACCACCACCACCTTGCGTCTGGGGCCGGTGGATTTCTCGATGATGTGCGGCACGCCCATGTATTCCCGCGAAGTGGCGGCGTTCTGGATGCACAGCACGTCCAGGCCCTGGTACTGGCGGTCGATGCAGTAGTTGGCGCCCACGCACTGCTTGATCTGGTCGATCTGGCCCATCTTGATCTTGGCGATCAGGTGCGGGTCGGCGATGTGCGCGCGAGTCATGCCGACCATGTCCACGTAGCCGCCCTCCAGAATGCGCGTGGCCTGGTTGGGGTCCTTGATGTTCTGCGCGTGCATCACCGGCACGCTCACCACCTCCTTGATGCCCGCCGCCAGGTGCAGGAACGGCTCGGGCGGGAAGCTCATGTTGGGGATCACGTTGGCCAGGGTGTTGTGGGTGTCGCAGCCCGAGCCGATCACGCCGAAGAAGTCCAGCATGCCGGTGGCGTCGTAGTACCTGGCGATCTCCTTCATGTCCTCGTGGCTGAGGCCGTCGGGGTGGAACTCGTCGCCGCAGATGCGCATGCCCACGCAGAAGTCGGGGCCGACTTCCTCGCGCACCGCCTTGAGCACTTCCAGGCCGAAGCGCATGCGGTTCTCGAAGCTGCCGCCCCATTCATCGGTGCGCTTGTTGACCCGCGGGCTCCAGAACTGGTCGATCATGTGCTGGTGCACTGCCGACAGTTCCACCCCGTCCAGCCCGCCTTCCTTGGCGCGGCGCGCGGCCTGCGCGTAGTTGCCGATCACGCGCCAGATCTCCTCCGGCTCGATGGTCTTGCAGGTGGCGCGGTGCACCGGTTCGCGGATGCCCGAGGGCGACATCAGGGTCGGCCAGTGATAGCCGTCCCAGCGCGAGCGCCGGCCCATGTGGGTAATCTGGATCATGATCTTGGCGCCGTGCTTGTGCATGGCGTCGGCCAGGTTCTTGAAGTGCGGGATGATGCGGTCGGTGGCCAGGTTGACCGAGGCCCACCACTGCTGCGGGCTGTCGATGGCCACTACCGACGAACCACCGCAGATGGCCAGGCCGATACCGCCTTTGGCCTTCTCTTCGTAGTACTTCACGTAGCGCTCGGTGGTCATGCCGCCGTCGGTGGCGTACACCTCGGCGTGTGCGGTGCTCAGTACCCGGTTGCGGATGGTCAGCTTGCCGATCTGCAGCGGCTGGAACATTGCTTCGAAAGCCATGGCGGGTTCCTCGACTTACAGGGGCTTGACGATGAACAGGCCGTCGTCGTGGCCGTGTTCCGAACCGCCGTAGACCTGCTCGGCGACCGTGCGAAGGGGGCTGCCGCGGGCCGCCAGGATCTGGTCCATGGCGCCGGCGAACCAGCCGGTGAACATGTAGTCGACCTTGCGCCCGACCTTGCCGTACACATAGACGAAGGCCGAGTGTTCGAGCCTGACGCTGGCGGTACCCCTGTCGAGGTCGATGTCCTGGATCGTGAACAGCCCCCAGCCGCGTTGCGACAGGCGCTTCATGTAGTGCTCGAACACCGCCACGCCTTGCAGGCCGTGGCATTCGGCCTCCTTCTCGCACCAGTGCCAGGCCGACTTGTAGCCGGCCTTGTACAGAATCTCGGCGTAGGCGTCGGCGCCCAGCACCTCTTCGATGCCCATGTGGTTGTTGACGAAGAAATGCCGCGGCACGTACAGCATCGGCAGCGCGTCGCTGGTCCACACACCGGTTTCGCTGTCGACTTCGATGGGCAATTGCGGGGCGATCTTGGCCATGGAAACTGAACTCCATAAAAGAAAAAGGATGCGGCTGGGTGAGGCGTGGGGTTACTCGCCCCAGACGTCTTTCAGGACATTGACCCAGTTCTCGCCCATGATCTTGCGCACCACCCGCTCGGGGTGGCCGCGCTTGAGCAGGGTTTCGGTGAGGTTGGGAAATTCACCAACGGTGCGGATGCCCAGCGGGTTGATGATCTTGCCGAAGCTGGTGAGGCGGCGCGCATAGCCCTTGTCGTGGGTCAGGTACTCGAAGAAGTCCTGGCCGTGGCCCTGGGTGAAGTCGGTGCCGATGCCGATGGCGTCTTCACCCACCAGGTTCATGGTGTATTCGATGGCCTCGGCGTAGTCGTCGATGGTCGCGTCGATACCCTTGGCCAGAAACGGCGCGAACATGGTCACGCCGACAAAGCCGCCATGGTCGGCGATGAACTTCAACTCGGCATCGGACTTGTTGCGCGGGTGCTCCTTGAGCCCGGAGGGCAGGCAGTGGGAATAGCACACCGGTTTTTTCGATTCGAGGATGACTTCCTCGCTGGTTCGGGAGCCGACGTGGGACAGGTCGCACATGACCCCCACGCGGTTCATCTCGGCGACGATTTCGCGACCGAAGCCGGACAACCCGCCGTCGCGCTCATAGCAGCCGGTACCCACCAGGTTCTGGGTGTTGTAGCACATCTGCACGATGCCCACGCCCAGCTGCTTGAAGATCTCCACGTAGCCGAGCTGGTCCTCGAAGGCATGGGCGTTCTGAAAGCCGAAGAGGATGCCGGTCTTGCCCTGCTCCTTGGCCTTGCGGATGTCGGCGGTGGTGCGTACCGGCAGTACCAGGTCGCTGTTTTCGCGAATCAGCTTCTGGCTGGCGACGATGCTGTTGATGGTGGCCTGAAAGCCCTCCCACACCGAGACAGTGCAGTTGGCGGCGGTGAGGCCGCCCTTGCGCATGTCCTCGAACAGCTCGCGGTTCCACTTGGCGATGATCAGCCCGTCGATAACGATGCTGTCTGCGTGCAATTCGGCCGGGCTCATCAGGCTGTCCCCTTGTATGACGTTGCGGCGCCGAATCGTCTGCCGGCGCTTTGGGGCCAGCATATGCCTAGGCGCCAGGTCGCCAGGATGCAAAAACGACAGGGGAATTGCCGAAAACGTCAAGGTGCGACAAAGGCCGGCATGGCCATTGGCCGTTGGCCGCTTTCGCGACGCGCAAGAATCGGCTCAAATAGCGGTTTGCCCGACGCCCGCCCGGCGTCGTGTTCAGACAAGGAATGCCAGACCATGCTGACGTCGATCGAACAGGACGGCCACGTCCTTCACCTGCGCACGCGGGAAAGCTTCAACCTGTTCGACATTGATTCGGTGTCGCTGATCATCGGGCCCAACGGGTCGGGCAAGAGCCGCTTTCTGCAGCGCACGGTAGAGCAGTTCGCCAGCCGCAGGCTGCCGGATTTCGGCAGTGACTGCCAACTGGTGTTCAACTATGTCGATCAGCGCAAGCCTCAGGACTGGGGCGTTGTGTATTACACGCCGGTGCAGAACCGGATCGCCTTTCGCGCGCAGAAGCACTTTGTGGATGCATCACAGCGTCGGGAGCAGGATCTGCTTCAACTGTATGAACACCGCGAAATCATCGAGAGCTTCGGGCTGAAGATAAACCTGCTGGTCAAATTGCGTGCAGATGAAAAAAAGGTCGGTGATTTTCTGGCCTTGGCACTGGTGGAGGATGAAAAGGGCCGCTATGCCAGCAAGCGCCACCAGCCGCAGCTGCGATCGATACGCGATCTGAAGGCGCGCCTGGAGCGGTTTTCCGACTTCAACGGCGATCAGCGCGAGCTGACGTACCTGCAGAATCAGTACAAGCGTGAACTTAGCCTTCTGAGTGGCTATGTGCTGGACGACCTGCGCACGAGGGAGCCCGCGGCATCAAACGTCCTGACGGCACTCTGCGCCACGTTCCACCACATGCAGAAACAGAACTACGACATTCTGAGCTACATCGCGCTGATCGACGAACACTTGCCCTCAAGCTACTTCCAGCACATTGACCCTGGCACCTTGCAACAAAAGAAACACGTGGGAAGCCGCCGCCTGTTCAGGTACATCCTCGAACGCCTGGACAACTTCGCATTCGAAAAAGGCCCACGTGGCGTGTACCAGTACGCCTTGACCAATGAGCAGGAGCGCCTGCATTTTGCCTCGGATCGGGAAGGACCGTTCGAAATGGTCCTGCCTGGCATGAGCTCCGGCCAATGGGCGATCTTCAACCAGATCATTTCCCTGTACGAAGCGATCAAGCGCCTGGCCGCGCCGCCAGCCGGCAACCGCGCCTCCCCGCGCGAGCCGATCACCAAACTGCTGGTGCTGATCGATGAAGGCGACGCCTTTTTGCACCTGGCGTGGCAACGCAAGTACATCTGGCAAATGAACAAATTTCTCAGCGAGTGCAAGCACACCTTCGGACTGACCCTCCTGCAATTGATCATCGCCTCCCATTCCCCGCTGCTGGCTTCCGATGTGCCCGGCGAATTTGTGTGCCAGTTGAACCTGGAGGACCACGCGCAAAACAAAGGCCGGGCCGCGAGCAACGATGACTTCATCGAGCCCGACACCACCTCGCCCTCCTTTGCCGCACCGCTGCACGCCATCCTCAACCGCTCCTTCGGCGCTGTCACTATCGGCGAATTCGCCGTGCGCCGGATCAATGCCGCGATTGCCGCGCTGAAAGCCGGCACATATGGCCCTCAGGAGAAGTACCTGATATCGGTGGTGGACGACCCGATCATCCAGCGCGAACTGCAGCGCCTGGTGCCGCACACAGAGCACCAAAGCCAATGATCATTTCCATGCCCGACAACTGGCGTGCGGCAAGGCCGCGGCATACGCAGTACCTGCAGGAACGGATTACGGCGTTCGTCAACAACGATCGTCCCAAGGCAAAGAACTGGTACAGCCGCACCTTTGTGGCTGATGTCGAAAAGGCCATCCTCTCGGACAGCCGCGCGCAAATGGAATGGTCCATTCATGAGTTGCTGGACTGTCGGCAGTTCATGACGGATGAGGTCTACGCCGATCTGCTCAGCGACCTCACGCGCGTGTTCAATTACGACACGTTCAGTGCCAAACCCCGAAAGCCCATGCCTGACCACTGGGACGCCTACGCCTTGTGTGCCAGCTCGCAACTCGCCACCTGCCCGTACTGCAACTACAACTATGCGCACACCCTGTTCAGGGACGGCAAGGGGGCGATGCGTCCAACGCTCGACCACTTTTATCCCAAGGCGCTTTACCCGCACCTGGGCCTGACCCTCGCCAATCTCATCCCCAGTTGCTACGCGTGCAACTCGTCGCTCAAAGGCGAAGCGGACTTCTTCCTCCACAAGCACTTGCACCCTTATTTCGACCAGGAGTCCGTCAACTTCGAGTGCTACCACCCGGAACACGACTTTGTTTCGGTGCTCATGGCGTTTGATGCCATCCAGGGCTCGCTGTGCGTAGAACTGCAGCCCCGTGCCGATTGTGACCTGACCCGCAACAGCGTCTCGCTGTTTGCCCTGCGCCAGCGTTATGCCCGGTTCAGCAAGGAAGGCATCAATTTCATCGCCGCCCAATTCGCTATCGAGGCCCTGTTGAGCAACCTGAACACGGCCAGCCGCTGGGACCCGGGCGAACACCTGGACCTGGAGCAGGTAACGCTGCGTACCCGCCTGTTGCGTTTCGAGCGCTCGGAGTACAGGGAGTACCCCTTGGGCAAGATGTACGCCGATCTTTTCGACCAGTTTCATCGAGGCTGGGAGGACCTGAATGAAACCGCTTAGCGTCGGGCGACGGGTCTCTGTCATTTAGCCTGGCACTGAGCGAGAATCGACCCCCACCTTCCACACACCGGTTGCGAGGATGTCGCTGATGAAATCGATGGTATGGCTGCTGCTGGCGCCGTTGGCCTTTGCCGTGCACGCCGAGGAAAGTGACGCTCCCACCCCGTGCGACAACGTCGAGACGGCCCAGCAGAACTACGCCTGCGCCGCCTACAGCCGTACGGTCGCCGAACGCGAGCTGAACGCCGCCTTCGGCGACCTGCTCGAACGCATCAAGGAACAGTATGCCGGCCAGGGTGCGAAGATCACCGAACTGAGCAACCGCCTGAACGCCGCCCAGAACCTGTGGAAGCAAGTACGCGACGCCGACTGCAAGGTCGAGACCTTCGACAGCACACCGGGCAAGGAGTACGACGCCGCACTGAACACCTGCCTGGCGCAACGCAGCGACGACCGCTCCGAATACCTGCAGTCCCTTGGCCTGCAAAACTCCGATTGAGGCACCCCATGAAAATCTGCGGCATCGAAATCAAGGGCAGCGAAGCCCTGCTGGCCGTGGCCAGCCTGGACGCCGGCCAGCCCGTGCACGTTGGCGTGGCCACCAAGAAGATCGGCCTGGAGGATGACGAGGATGCCGCCCAGGTAAAGGCATTCGCCACACAGGTCAGAGCCTTTGTCAGCGAGCATGGCATCGGGCAACTGGCGATCAAGAAGCGCAGCAAGAAAGGCGACTTTGCCGGCGGCCCGACCACCTTCAAGATCGAGGGCGTGCTGCAGTTGCTGGACAACTGCACGGTGGAGCTGGTGTCGCCGCAGACCGTCAGCGCCCAGGCCAAGAAGCACAATCTCGAGTTGCCGGGAACGCTGAACAAGTATCAGCATGAGGCCTACAAGAGCGCCTGTGCGGCGCTGCTCAAGCGCGGCTGAGGGCGCCTGCGCACGTCACTGATCTAGCCAAAAACGACCTGTTCATAGGTATGCCGGCCATGCCCCTTGTCGCCACCGCGCAGCGCTCCCAGAATCGGGGCACCCTTCGCCTCGAACAAGGACAACCGCCATGATGCACGCCGATTTGATCGATCAGGACGACCTGCTGGGCCAACTGCGCGCCCTGGGCTTCGAGATGCCTGCCGGCGCTAGCGCCGAGCAGGCCTGCGAATGTGCGGTACGCGGCTTGAGCGCAGAACGCGCCCGGGCCCTGCGCGGCCTGGTGGAGCAGTTGTACACCGGCAGCGCGACGATCCTCCCGGCGGTGCGCCAGGCGATCGACAAGCAGTTGCTGCCGGCGCTGCCGAACCACAAAAGCCTTCACGGTTGACCGTATCGCGGGCCAAGCCCGCTCCCACAGGCGCTTCACTGCCCTTCAGAGCAGCGATGTACCGGTGGGAGCGGGCTTGACCCGCGATGCGGTCGGCCTGGTCTACAGCCTCACACTGGCAAACGTCGACTCATTGCGCGCCTGACTCAGCGCCGACATCGGCCCGGCCAGCGGCGACAGCACCAGCGCCTGCGGCAGCGGCATCATCGCCACCTGCTGGGCCGTGTTCGAGCCTACCCGCTCATCACGCGGCGGTATCCCGAAGTATTCCCGGTAGCACTTGGAAAAGTGCGGCGTGGACACGAACCCGCACACCGATGCCACCTCGATGATCGACATCGGCGTCTGCTTGAGCAGCTGGCGCGCACGAATCAGCCGCAGCTTCAGGTAGTAGCGCGACGGCGAACAATGCAGGTACTTCTGGAACAACCGCTCCAGCTGGCGCCGCGACACCGCCACGTACACCGCCAGTTCGTCCAGGTCGATCGGCTCTTCGAGGTTGGCCTCCATCAGCGCCACGATTTCCTGCAGCTTGGGCTGGTTGGTACCGAGCATGTGCTTGAGCGGCACGCGCTGGTGGTCCTGCTCGTTGCGGATACGCTCGTACACGAACATCTCCGAGATCGCCGCCGACAGCTCGCGGCCATGATCGCGGCTGATCAGGTGCAGCATCATGTCCAGCGGCGCGGTGCCGCCCGAGCTGGTGAAGCGGTTGCGGTCCAGGGTAAACAGGCGCGTGCTCATGCTCACCCGCGGGAAGGCCTCCTGCATCGCGGCCAGGCACTCCCAGTGCACGCTGCAATCGAAGCCATCGAGCAGCCCCGCACAGGCCAGCGCCCAGCTGCCGGTACACACCGCCCCCAGCCGACGCGACGGGCGGGCCTGGCTCTGCAGCCAGGTCACGTGTTCACGGGTCACGGTGCGCTGGATGCCGATGCCGCCACACACGATCACGGTGTCCATCGCCGGCGCCGCGTGCATCGCCGAATCAGGAGTGATCTGCAGGCCGTCGCTGGCCCACACCTGACCGCCATCCACGCTCAGGGTGCTCCAGCGATACAGCTCGCGACCCGACAACTGGTTGGCCATGCGCAGCGGCTCGACCGCAGAGGCCAGGGAGATCAGCGTGAAGTTGTCCAGCAGCAGGAAACCGATGGATTGGGGGGTGCGGTTCTGGTTTGGGGTTGCGGAGTTGTACGACGTCATCGCGATCTCTCCTCACACAATGCAGGGTGTGCCTCAGGCTCGGGCTTTTTGTCATGGCCCCGGTTCGATTGCAGGGGCTTTGCCAAACCCAACGCAAATGCCATGCCCAAACTTGAATACGCATTCAACAACACCTGAAAACGACATCGCGATGTGTCTAGTTCGCCCACCCCCGCAGGGTCGCTTTTAAACGCAAAAGGCCGGGCCAAAGCCTGTCTGTAGTCCCGTTGTGAAATTGGGTAGCACTTGTGGGAAGGATGCCCAGAAACGACAACGCGCGGTGTCACCGCGCGTGCTGGAAGGGGTGGCGTGGCCAGTGAATCGCCATCGGCCGGGGCGCGCCAAAACGCAGCGCACGCTCAAAGCGATGGTCCAAAACGGCGCAGCCACGCCTCAGCATTCGATGGCGTTCACCGCCAGCCCGCCGCGAGAGGTTTCCTTGTACTTGTCGTGCATGTCGGCGCCGGTGTCGCGCATGGTGCGGATCACCCGGTCGAGGGAGATGAAGTGCTCGCCGTCACCGCGCAAGGCCATCTGCGCGGCGTTGATCGCCTTGACCGCGGCAATCGCGTTGCGCTCGATGCACGGCACCTGCACCAGCCCGCCAACCGGATCGCAGGTCAGCCCCAGGTTGTGTTCCAGACCGATCTCGGCGGCGTTCTCCAGTTGCGCCGGGGTGGCCCCGAGCACTTCGGCCAGGCCCGCCGCCGCCATTGCGCAGGCCGAGCCGACCTCGCCCTGGCAGCCGACTTCGGCGCCGGAGATCGACGCGTTCTTCTTGCACAGGATGCCCACCGCCGCCGCGCCCAGAAAGAAGTCCACCACGCTGGCTTCGCTGACCTCGTCGCTGAAGCGCATGTAGTAGTGCAGCACCGCCGGGATGATGCCTGCCGCGCCGTTGGTGGGGGCGGTGACCATGCGCCCGCCTGCGGCGTTTTCCTCGTTGACCGCCAGCGCATACAGGTTGACCCACTCCATGGCACTGAGGGTGGAGCCGATCACGTTGGGCTTGCCCAGCTCCTGCAGGCTGCGGTGCAGGCGTGCCGCGCGGCGGCGCACATTGAGCCCGCCCGGCAGGATGCCCTCGTGGCGCAGGCCGTTTTCGACACAGGCCTGCATGGCCCGCCACAGGGTCATGAGCCCGGCACGGATTTCAGCCTCGCTGCGCCACACCTTTTCGTTCTCCAGCATCAGTTGCGACACGCGCAGGTCGTGCTGCCGGCACAAATCCAGCAGTTCCACGGCACTGTTGAAGTCGTAGGGCAGCACGGTGGTGTCGGCGTCCAGCACACCGCTGGCCGCCTGCGCCGCGTCCACCACGAAGCCGCCGCCCACCGAGTAGTAGGTATCGCGGTGCAGCTCGCCCTGCTCGCCCTCGGCGATCAGGGTCAGGGCATTGGGGTGGTACGGCAGGTTCTCGTCCAGCAGGCGCATGTCGCGGGCCCAGACGAAGCCGACCGGCCAGCGTCCGTCCAGCAGCAGGCTGTCGGTTTCGCGCAGCGTGGCGATGCGCGGGGCGATCTGCGCCGGGTCGATGGCGTCCGGCCATTCGCCCATCAGGCCCATGATCACCGCGTTGTCACTGCCGTGACCGATGCCGGTGGCCGACAGCGAGCCGTACAGGCGCACCTCGATACGCCGCACTCGGGCCAGCAGGTTGCGCTCGCGCAGCCCCTGCACGAACAGCGCTGCGGCGCGCATCGGGCCGACGGTGTGCGAGCTTGAAGGGCCGACACCGATCTTGAACAGGTCGAACACACTGATGGCCATGCCGCGTACCTCTGGCTGCTACGCTGAAAAGGCGGCAATCCGCCGGTTTCGCGCATCATCAGGCTTTTGTCAGCGACCACGACGTCTGCAACCGACGCGCTCTTGTCCAGCAGCGCCGCCCGTTGCCAGGGCAGGACCTGCGCCGTTTTTTTGCGGTGCACATGCGCCAGAACCGCGTTTTTCGAGGCCGACGACACTGTAAGCGACCTCATTGGCACTGGATGCGACCCTGCCTGTACTGGATACGACGCACCCGGTAGGCGTTTGATTTTCGCTGTTAGATGATCGGTACCGACTCGATTGCACGGCCCCTGTCCCGTGGGACATCCGAAAAAAACCAGGAGTCCACCATGAAAGGTTCACCCCCGCTGTTGCTGGCCGCGCTGCTGAGCCTGCCGGCGCTGGCCCAGGCCGTGGAGCCCGAGCAGTGCCACACCGTCAACTTCTCCGACGTCGGCTGGACCGACATCACCGTGACCACTGCAGTCACCAGTGCGGTGCTCCAAGCGCTTGGCTACAAGACCCGCACCACCATGATCTCGGTACCGGTGACCTACAAGTCGCTGGCCGACGGCAAGAACATGGACGTGTTCCTCGGCAACTGGATGCCGACCATGGAAAACGACATCAAGCCGTACCGCGATGCCGGCACCGTCGAGACCGTGCGTGCCAACCTGGAGAATGCCAAGTACACCCTGGCCGTGCCCCAGGCGCTGTATGACAAGGGCCTGAAGAACTTCGCCGACATCGCGAAATTCAAGAAGGAGCTGGACGGCAAGATCTACGGCATCGAGCCGGGCAACGATGGCAACCGCACCATCCAGAGCATGATCGACAAGAATGCCTTCGGCTTGAAGGACGCCGGCTTCAAGGTGGTGGAGTCGAGCGAGGCCGGCATGCTCGCGCAAGTCGACCGTGCCCAGCGCCGTGGCACCGACGTGGTGTTCCTCGGCTGGGAACCGCACCCGATGAACACGCGCTTCAAGATGAAGTACCTCGAAGGCGGCGACGACTTCTTCGGCCCCGACTACGGCAAGGCCACCGTGCTCACCAACACGCGCAAGGGCTACAGCCAGGAGTGCAGCAACGTCGGCCAGTTGCTCAAGAACCTCTCCTTCACCCTGGACATGGAAAGCACCCTGATGGGCAAGGTGCTCGACGACAAGGTCAAGCCCGACGCCGCCGCCAAGGCCTGGCTCAAGCAGAACCCGCAGGTGCTCGACACCTGGCTGGCCGGCGTGACCACCGTGGATGGCAAACCGGGCCTGGAGGCGGCCAAGACCAAGCTGACGCAGTAAGCACGCCCCGCGCCGGGGGGCGATTGCCCGGCGCGGGTTGTTTCCAATCCCTTGCAGGTGGACGCTCGCTATCATGCTGATCGATCAAAAAATACCCCTGGGCCAGCACATCGCGGCCTTCGTCGAGTGGTTGACGCAACACGGCGCCAACTACTTCGACGCCTTCGCCGAGGCGCTGGAGTTCATGATTCACGGGGTGACCGGGGCGCTGACCTGGTTCAACCCATTCGTCCTGATTGCCCTGGTGGCCCTGATCGCTCACCTGATCCAGCGCAAATGGGCGCTCACCGTGTTCTGCGCGCTGTCGTTCCTGCTGATTCTCAACCTCGGCTACTGGCAGGAAACCATGGAAACCCTGGCCCAGGTGCTGTTCGCCACCTTCGTGTGCGTGGCCATCGGCGTGCCGCTGGGCATCCTGGCGGCGCACAAGCCGATGTTCTACACCGCCATGCGCCCGGTACTCGACCTGATGCAGACGGTGCCCACGTTCGTGTACCTGATCCCGACCCTGACCCTGTTCGGCCTGGGCGTGGTGCCGGGGCTGATCTCGACGGTGGTGTTCGCGATTGCCGCGCCCATCCGCCTGACCTACCTGGGCATCCGCGACGTGCCGCAGGAACTGCTGGATGCCGGCAAGGCGTTCGGCTGCTCGCGGCGCCAGCTGCTCTCGCGCATCGAGCTGCCGCATGCCATGCCCAGCATCGCGGCGGGGGTCACCCAGTGCATCATGCTGTCGCTGTCGATGGTGGTGATCGCCGCGCTGGTGGGCGCCGACGGTCTGGGCAAGCCGGTGGTCAACGCACTCAACACCGCCGATATCGCGCTGGGCTTCGAGGCGGGGCTGGCGATCGTGCTGCTGGCGATCATGCTCGACCGTATCTGCAAGCAACCGGACGCACCGGCAAGGAGTGAAGCATGAACATCATTCGCTTCGAAGAGGTCGACGTGATCTTCTCGCGCCACCCGCGTGAGGCGCTCAGCCTGCTGGACCAGGGCCTCACGCGTGAACAGATCCTGAAGAAGACCGGCCTGGTGGTCGGCGTCGAGAAAGCCAGCCTGGACATCAACAAGGGCGAGATCTGCGTGCTGATGGGCCTGTCGGGTTCAGGCAAGTCGAGCCTGCTGCGCTGCATCAACGGCCTGAACACGGTGAGCCGCGGCAAGCTGTTCGTCGAGCATGAAGGCGCACAGATCGACATTGCCCACTGCACCCCGGCCGAGCTGAAGATGATGCGCACCCAGCGTATCGCCATGGTGTTCCAGAAGTTCGCCCTGATGCCCTGGCTGACGGTACGCGAGAACATCAGTTTCGGCCTGGAGATGCAGGGCCGGCCCGAGAAGGAGCGGCGCAAGCTGGTGGATGAGAAGCTCGAGCTGGTGGGCCTGACCCAGTGGCGCAACAAGAAGCCCGACGAGCTGTCGGGCGGCATGCAGCAGCGCGTGGGCCTGGCCCGGGCGCTGGCGATGGACGCCGACATCCTGCTGATGGACGAACCGTTCTCGGCGCTCGACCCGCTGATCCGCCAGGGCCTGCAGGACGAGCTGCTTGAGCTGCAACGCAAGCTGGCCAAGACCATCGTGTTCGTCAGCCATGACCTGGACGAGGCCCTCAAGCTCGGCAGCCGCATCGCGATCATGAAGGACGGGCGCATCATCCAGTACAGCAAGCCCGAGGAGATCGTGCTCAACCCGGCGGACGAGTATGTGCGTACCTTCGTCGCGCATACCAACCCGCTCAACGTGCTGTGCGGGCGCAGCCTGATGCGCACACTGGACAAGTGCAAGCGCATCAACGGTTCGGTATGCCTGGACCCGGGTGGTGATTCTTGGCTGGACCTGGCCGAGGGCAACACCATCAGGGGCGCGCGCCAGGGCGTCAACGGCATGGCCTTGCAGAACTGGGCGCCCGGCGAGGCGGTGGAGGGGCTGGAGCGCAAGCCGACGCTGGTGAATGCCAATATCGGCATGCGCGAGGCGTTGCAGATTCGGTATCAGACGGGGAACAAGCTGGTGCTGCAGGAGGGGAATCAAGTGGTGGGGATATTGGGCGACAGCGAGCTGTATCACGCGTTGTTGGGCAAGAATCTGGGGTGAAGCGGATGGCTTCTTCGCCGGCAAGGTCAGCGCATGACTTGCCAGCGAGGGGGCCGTGAGGGCAAGACGTCGATATGAATTCTTTTTCTGGCAAGTTTGAACTGTGGGGCAGGTTTTTTAAGTTTGAAAGTAAAAACTGTCTATTCTCATGCTGACAGCCGCTTATGGTGGGGCGGTCATGGGGGGCGTAATTCTCGTATTGACGCTGTGGGGGCGTAGTAAAGGGTACGATTTCCCAATTAATGACAATTCAATACTTAGCCCGCTTCCGAAAACACTGCTTCCATAAAAACAGAGCTTATACACAAGACTCACACTTCTATTTTTATAGGGGCATATTAAAACCTCCTGCTATTTTTGCACAAAAAGCCAACTAACCTTGAAAATGCATAAGGATATTTACTTACCTCACGCCTACTGATAGCACAATCCAGCTCAAACAAATTCATGTATTTTTTTACGCTTCTTACTGAAACACCAGGAACACTACCAACTCTATCCAGACCACTTTCCACATTATCAATCAAGTATGCACCCCTGTTCTGGCGAAAACCAAATCTGACCACTATGTTTTCCTCAAACACAACAGCGCCCTCATCATTACCATCCCAGAAATAAAAACTTATATTATCGAGCGATCCGCCCCGTAAGTCTCGATAATCCCAATACGCTTTCAGCAGCGTGGTTAATCTAACCTTCGGCTCAACACCCAATCCAGTGCCGACAGATTCATCTGCAAAAAAATACAACTTGTGCATCAGACTAAGCCCAGTATTTCTATGAGGCACAATAATTTCTTTTTCGTAAGCGTGACAGTCTGACTTATCACCCACCAATTCATACCCGTAGTCCTCTAGGGTGGAGCGCTCCATATCAGGCAGCCCAAGAATCTCTAAATCCTCAAATGTTAATTTATCCAAAAAAATATTAAATATTTCGAAAAATGTAGCTCTCAACATTGTTTTCACCAAGAATTTAATAACAGGGTTCGTTCCAGCGGAGTGATGCCACGGCCCGGCGCGAAGAGGTAGAACTTTATTCACTGCCATACCGGTCATTCAGCATGGGCTGTCAGCTTGGAGCATAAGTACACGTCTCTGGCATCCGAAGGGGCCTTCTTGTAGAGGCCTAAACGCATACAATTACTTTAGAGCCAAAAAACACTTTATTTAAGTGCAACTTTAATTATCGACTTTAAAGTGCCTGTCCAACTTCAAAAATTGCCCACCCCCTCATTATTTGAAGCCCTTTTATTTTTAGTTTAATTTCCGACCCCTCTGATTTGACGCAGAAACCTAGCAAGGCGATTTTTTCTTCTATTTCGTCTACATGACTAAACAGCATAGCATTTGCCGCACTTTCAAGCTCTTTGAACAAATTCCGGTACCTCGAGAACTCTTTGACTGGAGAGAACCTTCCTTGCTTTTTGGGGTTGTCAACAACCTGCAATATGATCTGTCCCAAGCACTTATCATCTTCATCAAATAAGTAAAACAGCTCTTCAGTTATTGACATCTCGTTTCATCCCCCAGCGCATTTGATAGACCGACTAAATTTTAGTCACTAAATCCATCCCTTCCATCCAGATGAATAATTCTCGCATGATTGGGAAATTTATTCGTCGGATCACTGATTACATCGAATCCTGCAACCCTAATACTTTCTGCTGTTCCCAGTGCGACTGTACCCGCTGCACGTTTTAACCCGCTGGCCTTGGGAAAGGCAAAACCCGAAAAAGTGCGCAACTTCTTGCGCAGCACTGTGCAAGAAGTTGCGCAGTTGTTAAAAGTCGAGAATCGACTTTTTCGTGCTTCCTTGGTCGCCAGCCAGCAAACCTTTTAATTTATTTATCCTTCGTCAGCGCTGTAGAACGCCAACGCATCGCCAGCAAAAAAAAGGCCCTGCCGTCACCGGCAGGGCCCTTCTTCATTCAGCTATCTGCCATCAGCTGTACACACGCCCCAGCAACTGGCGATGACTCTCGAACTGATCCAGCACGTCGCGGGTGATCTGCTCGACGGTAAAGCCCATCAGGTCGTACTCCTGGCTGCCGTTGTGCAGGTACACCTCGGCCCGGTAGTAACGCTGGCGCACGTCGCCTTCACCCTGCGCCGGCGCTTCGCTCGGCGCCGCCAGGTAGCCGTCCAGGCTCACTTCGTAGACGAACGGGTTGCCCTCCTCCATCTCGATGCGCAAGCCCATCGCCTCGCGCGACTGGCCGACGCGGCTCTGCACCTGCAGGCCCATGCCCTGCAACTGCACCGCCGCCTCTTTCAGCGCCGGGCTCACCTGCTTGTCCATGAAGCGCTGCACCATCGCCTGGGTCGGCTGCAGGTCCAGCTGGGTGAGGCGCTCGCTGAAGCCGCGACGGCCACGCGCCGCCAGTTCGGCCTGCTCCTGCTCGACCTGGGTGTCCTGTTTCATGGCCTTGAACAGGCCGAACATGAACACCACCAGCACCACCGAGAACGGCAGCCCGGCCAGTACCACCATGGTCTGCATGGCCTGGAAGTTGCCCACCAGCAACAGCCCGATGGTCACCAGGGTAATGATCGCCGACCACAGGATACGCAGCCAGTGCGGCGCATCCTCGTCCACGTCGCCGCCCTTGCACGACAGGTTGGCCATCATCACCGCGCCCGAGTCAGCCGGAGTGAGGAACAGCACGAAGCCGACGAACACCGCCACACCAACCACGATCTTGGCCGCCGGGAAGTGCTCCAGCAGCTGGTAGATCGACATCGCCGGTTGTTCCACCGCCGTGCGCCCAAGCTCCACCGCACCGTGGTTGATCACCAGGTCCAGCGCGGTGTTGCCGAAGATCGACAGCCACGCCAGGGTAAAGCCCAACGGAATCAGCAGCACGCCGGCCACCAGCTCGCGCACGGTGCGGCCACGGGAGATACGCGCGATGAACATGCCCACGAACGGGGCCCAGGAAATCCACCAGGCCCAGTAGAACAGGGTCCACAGGCCCAGCCAGCCTTCGGACCTGGCGTTGTTGCCTTCGTACACGTAGAGGTCGAAGGTCTTGAGGATCACGCCGTTGAGGTAGTCGCCGATGTTCTGCACGAAACCGTTGAGCAGGTGCAGGGTGTCACCGAACAGCAGCACGAACAGCAGCAGGCCGCTGAACAGCAGGATGTTCAGGTTGGACAGGCGGCGAATGCCGTTCTCCACGCCCGACACCGCCGCGATCGTGGCCACGGTGCTCATCACCAGGATCACCATCAGCAGGTTGGTGTTGCTGTGCTGCATGCCGAACAGGTACTCCCGTCCCGAGGACACCTGCATCGCACCGATGCCCAGGTTGGTCACCAGGCCCAGCAGGGTCACGAACATGCCGAAGATGTCCACGGTGTGCCCGGCAGCCCCCTTGACCCAGCGCTCACCCACCAGCGGGTACAGCGCCGAACGCAAGGCCAGTGGCTGGTTGTGGCGATAGGCGAAGTAGGCCACGGCCAGGCCCACCAGCGCATAGATCGCCCAGCCGTGCAGGCCCCAGTGCAGGAAGGTCAGCTGCATGCCCTGGCGTGCGGCCTCCAGGCTGGCCGGCGCACCGGCAGGCGGGTTGAAGTAGTGGTCCAGCGGTTCGGACGCGCCAAAGTACAGCAGCGAGATACCGATACCGGAGGAGAACAGCATGCCGGCCCAGGCACCGTAGCTGAAGTCGGGCTTGTCGTCCTTGCCGCCAAGCTTGAGCTTGCCGTAGGAGGAAAACGCCAGCCCGATGACGAACAGCAGGTAGCCGCCGATCACCAGCATGTAGTACCAGCCGAAGCTGCGCGACAGCCAGGCTTGGGCCTGGCCGAGAATTTGACCGGCCGTGTCCGGGGCGGCGATCAGCAAGGCAGTCAACAACAGGATCAGCAGCGCGGTGGTGTAGAACACCACGCTGTTGACCCGGACCCTCTCGGCAGGGGTCTTTATCAGGGAGGCAGAACTCATTGCACAGATGCTCCAGGCAGTGCGAGAGAAAACACGAAACGACCCGTCACCCGCGCAATTGGTGCAATAGCCCCACTGCGTCAGGTGTTATAAAAGCACCTTGAAAAACCGTGATCCCAAACCGATTGCGTTGAAAAAAACAGAAAAAGGGTCCCGATCCGAGGGCCCGCCGAACGGTGCGACACCGCTGGGCAATTCTGATCAACGTTTCGTTTAAACCCGTGCACGCCTTGCATTACGGGGGTTACACGTCTTTTTAGGGTGCCAATCGGCGTCAGTGACGGGCCACAAAAACCTGTCAATGGCGCGAATTGTCGCAGAGCTTATTCTTTGTTGATTGAACGTTCAATCAAAACAAAATAGACTGGTCTTCGCCGAGTCAGCCGCCTGTCGTCTGCCCGAAGGCCTGAGGAGATTTGCCAGATGCCCAAGGTCGGTATGCAACCCATTCGCCGCCAGCAGTTGATCGAAGCCACGTTGATGGCGGTAGACCAGGTCGGCATGGGGGACGCCAGCATTGCGCTGATCGCCCGTTTGGCCGGTGTGTCGAACGGCATCATCAGTCACTACTTCCAGGACAAGAACGGCCTGATCGCAGCGACCATGCGGTACTTGATGAACGTGCTGATCGACAACGTCGCGGCACGTCGCCAGGCGCTCACGGAGGACACCCCGCGCGCCCACCTGAAGGTGATCGTCGAGGGCAACTTCGACGCCAGTCAGGTCAACGGCCCGGCAATGAAAACCTGGTTGGCCTTCTGGGCCGCCAGCATGCACCAGCCGTCTTTGCACCGGTTGCAGCGGATCAACGATCACCGCTTGTATTCCAACCTGTGCTGCCAGTTCCGCCGTGTGTTGCCGCTGCCCGAAGCCCGCAGCGCGGCCCGCGGGCTGGCTGCCCTGATCGACGGGCTGTGGCTGCGCGGCGCGCTGTCGGGAGATGCCTTCGATACCGACCAGGCGCAGCAGATCGCTTACGAATACATGGATTCACAACTGGCTAAACAGAGCAGCCCGGCTCTACAGGACCCGGCCTCTGAACCACTGCGCGTCGCGAGTGCCAAACAAGCAGGAGCACAGCGCGGATAGCCGACACACACTGCACTTGCGAGGACACTATGGCCCGTTTCGAAACGCAAAAACTCTACATTGACGGTGGTTATGTCGACGCTTCCAGCGGCGCCACCTTCGACGCCATCAACCCGGCCAACGGCGAAGTCCTCGCCCAGGTGCAACGTGCCAACCAGGCCGACGTGGAGCGCGCAGTGGAAAGCGCCGAGCGTGGCCAGAAAGTCTGGGCGGCCATGACCGCCATGCAGCGTTCGCGCATCCTGCGCCGCGCCGTCGACATCCTGCGCGAGCGCAACGACGAGCTGGCTGCACTGGAAACCCTGGACACCGGCAAGTCCTACTCCGAAACCCGCTACGTCGACATCGTCACCGGTGCCGACGTGCTCGAATACTACGCAGGCCTGGTGCCGGCCATCGAAGGCGAGCAGATCCCGCTGCGCGACAGCTCGTTCGTGTACACCCGTCGCGAGCCGCTGGGCGTGACCGTGGGTATCGGCGCCTGGAACTACCCGATCCAGATCGCCCTGTGGAAATCCGCCCCGGCCCTGGCCGCCGGCAACGCGATGATCTTCAAGCCCTCGGAAGTCACCTCGCTGACCACCCTGAAACTGGCCGAGATCTACACCGAGGCCGGCCTGCCGGACGGCGTGTTCAACGTACTGACCGGCAGCGGCCGCGACGTCGGCACCTACCTCACCGAACACCCGCGCATCGAGAAGGTCTCGTTCACCGGCGGCACCGCCACCGGCAAGAAGGTCATGGCCAGCGCCTCGAGCTCCTCGCTCAAGGAAGTCACCATGGAGCTGGGCGGCAAGTCGCCGCTGATCATCTGTGAAGACGCCGACCTGGACCGCGCCGCCGACATCGCGATGATGGCCAACTTCTACAGCTCGGGCCAGGTGTGCACCAACGGCACCCGCGTGTTCATCCCGGCCTCGCTCAAAGCCGCCTTCGAAGCCAAGATCGCCGAGCGCGTGGCGCGCATCCGCATCGGCAACCCGCAGGACGAGAACACCAACTTCGGCCCGCTGGTCAGCTTCGCCCACATGGAAAGCGTGCTGGGCTACATCGCCAAGGGCAAGCAAGAAGGTGCCCGCGTGCTGTGTGGCGGCGAGCGCCTGACCGACGGCGAGTTCGCCAAGGGCGCCTTCGTGGCCCCGACCGTCTTCACCGACTGCCGTGACGACATGACCATCGTCAAGGAAGAGATCTTCGGCCCGGTGATGAGCATCCTCTCCTACGAGACCGAAGAAGAAGTCATCCGTCGCGCCAACGACACCGACTACGGCCTGGCCGCCGGTGTCTGCACCAACGACATCAGCCGCGCGCACCGCATCATCCATCAGCTGGAAGCGGGCATCTGCTGGATCAACGCCTGGGGCGAATCGCCGGCCGAGATGCCGGTCGGTGGCTACAAGCAATCCGGTGTCGGCCGTGAAAACGGTGTCAGCTCGCTGGCCCAGTACACGCGGATCAAGTCGGTACAGGTCGAGCTGGGCAACTACGCCTCGGTGTTCTAAGCACCCGTGTAGCCGCGCCCGGGCCGCCAGGTCCGGGCGCCTCCCCCGCTCCCCTGCTCACTGCCTATGAGGGTACGCAACATGTCCCACGTTTTTGACTACATCATCGTCGGGGCCGGCTCGGCCGGTAACACCCTGGCGACCCGCCTGACCGAAGACGAAGGCGTCACCGTATTGCTGCTGGAAGCCGGCGGCCCGGACTACCGCTTCGACTTCCGCACCCAGATGCCGGCCGCACTGGCCTTCCCGTTGCAGGGCCGACGCTACAACTGGGCCTACGAGACCGACCCGGAGCCGCACATGGACGGCCGCCGCATGGAATGTGGCCGCGGCAAGGGCCTGGGCGGCTCCTCGCTGATCAACGGCATGTGCTACATCCGCGGCAACGCCATGGACTACGACGGCTGGGCCAAGCTGCCAGGCCTGGAAGACTGGTCTTACCTAGACTGCCTGCCGTACTTCCGCAAGGCCGAAACCCGTGACATCGGCCCCAACGACTACCATGGCGGCGAAGGCCCGGTGAGCGTCACCACGCCAAAAGCCGGCAACAACCCCCTGTTCCACGCCATGGTCGAAGCCGGCGTGCAGGCCGGTTACCCGCGCACCGAAGACCTGAACGGCTACCAGCAGGAAGGCTTCGGCCCGATGGACCGCACCGTGACGCCCAAGGGCCGTCGCGCCAGCACCGCCCGCGGCTACCTGGACACCGCCAAGAAACGCTCGACCCTGACCATCGTCACCCATGCCCTGAGCGACCGCGTGCTGTTCGAAGGCAAGCGCGCCGTGGGCGTGACCTACCTGGTGGGCGCCAGCGAAGAGCGCGTCGAAGCCCGTGCCCGCAAGGAAGTCATCGTGTGCAGCGGCGCCATCGCCTCGCCACAGTTGCTGCAGCGCTCCGGCGTGGGCCCGGCGGCCCTGCTCGAAAGCCTGAACATCCCTGTGGTGCACGACCTGCCGGGCGTGGGCGAGAACCTGCAGGATCACCTCGAACTGTACCTGCAGTACGCCTGCACCCAGCCGGTGTCGCTGTACCCGTCGCTGCTCTGGTACAACCAGCCGGCCATCGGTGCACAGTGGCTGTTCGCGGGCACCGGCATCGGCGCCAGCAACCAGTTCGAGGCCGGCGGCTTCATCCGCTCGCGCCCGGAATTCGAATGGCCGAACATCCAGTACCACTTCCTGCCGGTGGCGATCAATTACAACGGCAGCAACGGCGTGCAGGAACACGGCTTCCAGGCGCACATGGGCTCGATGCGTTCGCCTAGCCGCGGGCGTATCCAGCTCAAGTCCAAGGACCCGCGCCAGCACCCGAGCATCCTGTTCAACTACATGGCCACCGAGCAGGACTGGCAGGAGTTCCGTGACGGTATCCGCCTGACCCGCGAGATCATGGCGCAGCCGGCGCTGGACGCCTACCGTGGCCGCGAGATCAGCCCCGGTGCCGACGTGCAGACCGACGAGCAGCTGGACACATTCATCCGCGAGCACGCCGAGACCGCGTTCCACCCATCGTGCTCGTGCAAGATGGGCATCGACGAGATGGCGGTGGTCGACGGCCAGGGCCGCGTGCATGGCATGCAGGGCCTGCGCGTGGTGGATGCCTCGATCATGCCGATCATCACCACCGGCAACCTGAACGCGCCGACGATCATGATGGCCGAGAAGATCGCCGACAAGATCCGTGGCCGCCAGCCATTGCCGCGTAGCACGGCCAAGTACTATGTGGCCAATGGTGCACCGGTGAAGGGCAAGCCGATGCGTGAGGTGCCGCAGGCTTAAGACCCTGCTACCCCCATCGCGGGTCAAGCCCGCTCCCACAGAGACCAATGTGATCCTTGTGGGAGCGGGCTTGACCCGCGATGGGGACGGCACATTCACAGCAGATCAAGCACCCCTGCGGTGCTTTTTTTGTGCCCGCGATAATCGCTTTACAGCCCGCCAACCTCACAGGTTAGAATCCTTGGCACGCGACCTGCTAGCTGAAGTCAGGCAAAAAGCAAGTCGCGCCTCTTTCTGCAATCCCCCCTGGAGTACTGCCTTTGGATGCGTCCACCATCAATAGCCTGTTCTTGATCGGCGCATTGCTGGTAGGTGCAAGTATCCTGGTCAGTTCACTCTCCTCGCGCCTGGGCATCCCGATCCTGGTGATCATCCTGGCAGTGGGCATGGTTGCCGGCGTCGACGGCGGCGGCATCATCTTCAACAACTACCCGACCGCCTACCTGGTGGGCAACCTGGCACTGGCCGTGATCCTGCTCGACGGCGGCCTGCGCACCCGCGTCTCGAGTTTCCGCGTGGCCCTGTGGCCGGCGCTGTCGCTGGCCACGGTGGGGGTGATGATCACCACCGGCCTCACCGGCCTGGCCGCCGCCTGGCTGTTCGACCTGAGCTTGATGCAGGGCCTGCTGATCGGCGCCATCGTCGGCTCCACCGACGCCGCCGCGGTGTTCTCGCTGCTGGGCGGCAAGGGCCTCAACGAGCGGGTGACGGCAACCCTGGAAATCGAGTCGGGCAGCAACGACCCGATGGCGGTGTTCCTCACCGTGACCCTGATCGAGATGATCGCCAGCGGCCAGAACGGCCTGCACTGGGGCCTGCTCGGCCACCTGGTGCGCGAATTCGGCATCGGCAGCCTGCTGGGCCTGGGCGGCGGCTGGCTGATGCTGCAGCTGGTCAACCGCATGAACCTGGCCGGCGGCCTGTACCCGATCCTGGTGATCAGCGGCGGCCTGGTGGTGTTCGCGCTCACCAACGCCCTGCACGGCAGCGGTTTCCTGGCCGTGTACCTGTGCGGCCTGGTGCTGGGCAACCGGCCGATCCGCAGCCGCCACGGCATCCTGCACATGCTCGACGGCATGGCCTGGCTGGCCCAGATCGGCATGTTCCTGGTGCTGGGCCTGCTGGTCACGCCCCACGACCTGCTACCCATCGCGCTGCCGGCCCTGGGCCTGGCGCTGTGGATGATCCTGTTCGCGCGGCCGCTGTCGGTGATGATCGGCCTGCTGCCATTCAAGGCCTTCCATGGCCGCGAAAAGGTGTTCATCTCGTGGGTCGGCCTGCGCGGCGCGGTGCCGATCATCCTTGCGGTGTTCCCGCTGATGGCCGGGCTGCCGCATGCCCAGCTGTACTTCAACCTGGCCTTCTTCATCGTACTGGTGTCGCTGCTGGTGCAGGGCACCAGCCTGCCGTGGGTGGCGCGCCTGCTCAAGGTGACCGTGCCGCCCGACCCGGCGCCGATCTCGCGCTCGGCCCTGGAAGTGCACATCACCAGTGAGTGGGAGCTGTTCGTGTATCGCCTGGGTGCGGAGAAGTGGTGCATCGGTGCCGCCCTGCGCGAGCTGAAAATGCCCGAAGGCACGCGTATCGCTGCCCTGTTTCGCGGCCAGCAACTGCTCCATCCGTCGGGAAGTACCACCCTCGAAGTCGGCGACCTGCTGTGCGTGATCGGCCACGAACACAACCTGCCGGCGCTGGGCAAGCTGTTCAGCCAGGCGCCGCAACGCGGCCTGGACCTGCGTTTCTTCGGCGACTTCGTGCTCGAAGGTGACGCAGAACTGGGGGCTGTAGCGGCGTTGTACGGTTTGCAGCTCGACGGCCAGGACCCGCACCAGCCGCTGGCGCACTTCATCGAGCAGAAGGTCGGCGGTGCACCGGTGGTGGGCGACCAGATCGAATGGAACAACACCCTGTGGACCGTTGCGCTGATGGAAGGGAACAAGATCCTCAAAGTGGGTATCAAATTCCCCGAAGGTTCTCGACCCGGCCCCGGGTTGTTCCTTTAAACTTCGATTCTCTGCCCGGTTCTACGACGTCTGCCTATGTCCCTGCGCACTGTTGTTAGCGCAGCCCTGCTCGGGCTGTGCCTGTCCCTCTCCTTCGCCCAGGCGGCGGAACCCCCCACCACGGCAAGCGTCCAGCACAGCCTGGACAAGATCGCCGAGCGCAAGCTGCCGGAGGCCGACCAGAAGGCCCTGCAGCAAGTGCTGGAGCAGACCCTTGGCCTGCTGGCCTCGCGCGACGACTACGACAAGCGCCTGGCCGCGCTCAAGCAGCAACTGGCCGACGCCCCGCGCCAGACCAGCGAAAACCAGCGCGAGCTGACCCGGCTCAAGGACACCAAGACCCTGCCCGTGGCGCAGCGCTACGCCAGCATGGGCGTGCCGCAGCTGGAGCAGTTGCTGTCCGAGCGCACCACCCAGCAGGGCGAGCTGCAGAAAGCGCTGTCCGAAGCCAACAGCCTGATCATCAACTCCCAGACCCGCCCCGAGCGCGCCCAGGCCGAGATCAGCAGCAACCAGACCCGCACCCAGCAGATCAACAGCATCCTCAAGCTGGGCAAGGACAACGGCAAGAGCCTCTCGGCCGACCAGCGCAACCAGCTCAATGCCGAACTCGCCTCGCTCAACGCGCTGACCCTGCTGCGCCGCCAGGAACTGGCCGGCAACAGCCTGCTGCAAGACCTGGGCAACAGCCAGCACGACCTGCTGATCGAGCGCGCCACACGCCTTGAGCAGGAGATCCAGGACCTGCAGACGCTGATCAACCAGAAGCGCCTGGCGCAGTCGCAGCAGACCGTCACCGAACAGTCCATCGAGGCACAGAAGGCCGGCGGCAGCAGCGTGCTGGCCACCGAAAGCGCCACCAACCTGAAGCTGTCCGACTACCTGCTGCGCAGCACCGACCGCCTCAACGAGCTGACCCAGCAGAACCTGCAGACCAAGCAGCAGCTCGACAGCCTGACCCAGGCCGACCAGGCACTGGACGAACAGATCAGCGTGCTCAAGGGCAGCCTGTTGCTGTCCAAGATCCTCTACAAGCAGAAGCAGGCCCTGCCGCACCTGAAGGTCGATCGCGACCTGGCCGACCAGATTGCCGACATTCGCCTGTACCAGTTCGAGGTCAACCAGCAGCGCGAGCAGATCAGCAGCCCCAGCAGCTACGTCGACAAGCTGCTGGCCACCCAGCCGCCCGACAGCGTCACCCCACAGTTGCGCAAGGCCCTGCTGGAGGTGGCAATCACCCGCAGCGATTTGCTGGAGCGGCTCAACCGCGAGCTGAGCGCCCTGCTCAACGAATCCATCACCCTGCAACTGAACCAGAAGCAGCTGCTGAGCACCGCACAGAACCTGCGCGGCACCCTCGACGAACAGATGTTCTGGATCCCCAGCAACAAGCCGCTGGACTTCGAGTGGCTGCGCAGCGTGCCCGAACGCCTGCAAAAGCAGGTGGTGAGCCTGCCGTGGGGGTCGGGCATCAACGAACTGGCCGACGGCCTGACGCAGCGCCCGCTGCTGTTCCTGCCGCTGCTGTTGCTGATCGGCGCCCTGCTGTGGCGGCGCAAGTACCTGTATGCGCGGCTGAACAAGGTTCACCAGGATGTGGGCCACTTCAAGCGTGACAGCCAGTGGCACACGCCCCAGGCCATTCTGATCAATATCCTGCTGGCGATGCCGCTGAGCCTGGGCCTGGCGCTGTGCGGCTATGCGCTGCAGATCGACGCCCGCGGCCAGAACGCCAACCTGGGCGCCGCGCTGTGGCAGATCGCCCAGGCCTGGCTGGTGTTCTACACCGCCTACCGGATTCTGGCGCCCGGCGGCGTGGCCGAGCTGCACTTTCGCTGGGAGAAGGCCCAGGTCGAGTTCCTGCGCGGCTGGATCCGCCGCCTGGGCAGCGTGGTACTGGCGCTGGTCGGCGTGGTGGCGGTGGCCGAGCACCAGCCCTCGGCGCTGGCCGACGACGTGCTCGGCATCGGTGTGGTACTGACCTGTTACGCACTGATGGCCTGGCTGCTCAGCCGCCTGCTGCTGAGCAGCCCCGCGCACCGCAATACCTCGCTGTTTCGCAAGGCCGTGGGCGTGGCGTTCACGGCGCTTCCGGTGGCGCTGTTCATTGCCGTGTGCTTTGGCTACTACTACACCGCACTCAAGCTCACCGACCGCCTGATCGACACCCTGTACCTGCTGATGTTCTGGCTGGTGATCGAGGCAGCCTTCGTGCGCGGCCTGGCCGTGGCCGCCCGGCGCCTGGCCTACCAGCGCGCACTGAGCAAGCGCCAGGCCACCAAGGAAGGGCTCGATGGCGAGGTGATCGTCGAGGAGCCGACCCTGGACATCGAGCAGGTCAACCAGCAGTCGCTGCGCCTGATCCGTCTGGCCCTGCTGGGCGGCTTCATCGCCGCGCTGTACTGGGTGTGGGCCGACCTGATCAGCGTGTTCGCCTACCTCGACAACATCACCCTGTACGAGTACACCAGCGGCACCGGCGCGGCCATGAGCATGGTGCCGATCAGCCTGGGCGACCTGCTCGGGGCACTGGTGATCATCGGCATCACCTTCGCCCTGGCCGGCAACCTGCCGGGGCTGCTCGAGGTGCTTGTGCTGTCACGCCTGAACCTGGCCCAGGGCAGCGCGTATGCGACCACCACGTTGCTGTCGTACGTGATTGCCGGGGTGGGCTTCGTCACCACGCTGTCGACCCTCGGCGTCAGCTGGGACAAGCTGCAATGGCTGGTGGCGGCGCTGTCGGTGGGCCTGGGCTTCGGCATGCAGGAGATCTTCGCCAACTTCATCTCCGGCATCATGATCCTGTTCGAGCGCCCGGTGCGCATCGGCGACACCATCACCATCGGCAACCTGTCGGGCACGGTGAGCAAGATCCGCATCCGCGCCACCACCATCACCGACTTCGACCGCAAGGACATCATCGTCCCCAACAAGACCTTCATCACCGGCCAGTTGATCAACTGGTCGCTGACCGACACCATCACCCGCGTCACCCTCAAGCTGGGCGTGGACTACGGCTCGGACCTGGACCTGGTACGCACCCTGCTGCTGCAGGCAGCCAACGAGAACCCGCGGGTGCTCAAGGAGCCGGCACCGATCGTGTACTTCCTGAACTTCGGCGAGAGTACCCTGGACCACGAACTGCGCATGCACGTGCGTGACCTGGGCGACCGCAACCCGGTACTCGACGAGATCAACCGCTACATCAACAAGGAATTCAAGCGCCAGCACATCAACATCTCGTTCCGCCAGATGGAGGTGTACCTGAAGAACATGCAGGGCCAGGAGTACAAGATGGTACCGGTCGAAGCGCCGAACAAGACCGTGCTGCCCGAGCCCCCCACCGATGCGCCAGGAGATGGCCGTTGAAATCCCTCGACGAACTGACCTTCGACAACCGCTTCGCCCGCCTGGGCGATGCGTTCTCCACCCACGTGCTGCCCGAGCCGATTGCCGAGCCGCGCCTGGTCGTGGCCAGCGACGCGGCCATGGCACTGCTCGACCTGGACCCTACCGAGGCGCATTCCCCGGTGTTCGCCGAGCTGTTCAGCGGACACAAGCTGTGGGCCGAGGCCGAGCCGCGGGCGATGGTGTATTCGGGGCATCAGTTCGGTTCGTACAACCCGCGCCTGGGTGACGGTCGCGGGCTGTTGCTGGGCGAGGTGTACAACGATGCCGGCGAGCACTGGGACCTGCACCTCAAGGGTGCCGGGCAGACGCCGTATTCACGTATGGGCGATGGCCGTGCGGTGCTGCGCTCGTCGATCCGCGAGTTCCTCGCCTCCGAGGCCCTGCACGCGCTGGGCATCCCCAGCAGCCGCGCGCTGTGCGTGATCGGCTCGAGCACGCCGGTGTGGCGCGAAACCCAAGAGCGCGCGGCGATGGTGCTGCGCCTGGCGCCCAGCCATGTGCGCTTTGGCCACTTCGAATACTTCTACTACACCCGCCAACCCGAGCAGCAGCGCGAGCTGGCCGAGCACGTGCTCAACCTGCACTTTGCCGAGTGCCGCGAGCAGCCCGAGCCGTACCTGGCGATGTTCCGTACCATCGTCGAACGCAATGCCGAGCTGATTGCGCGCTGGCAGGCCTATGGTTTCTGCCACGGGGTGATGAACACCGACAACATGTCGATCCTGGGCATCACCTTCGACTTCGGGCCGTTTGCCTTCCTCGACGACTTCGATGCCGGCTTCATCTGCAACCATTCCGACGACCAGGGGCGCTACAGCTTCAGCAACCAGGTGCCGATCGCACACTGGAACCTGAGCGCGCTGGCCCAGGCGCTGACGCCGTTCATCAGCGTCGAGGCGCTGAAGGAAACGCTGGGGCTGTTCCTGCCGTTGTACCAGGCCCATTACCTGGACCTGATGCGTCGACGCCTGGGGCTGACCGAGGCGCGCGATGACGATTCGGCGCTGGTCGAGCGCTTGCTGGGGCTGATGAACAAGGGCGCTGTGGACTACACGCTGTTCTTCCGCAAGCTGGGTGATCAGCCGGCGGCGCAGGCCGTGCGGGTGGTGCGCGACGATTTCGTCGACCTGGCCGGGTTCGATGCCTGGGCAGTGGAGTACCTGGCGCGCCTGGACCAGGAGCCGGGCAATGCCGAAGGCCGGCGCGCGCGGATGCACGCGGTGAACCCGCTGTACATTCTGCGCAACTACCTGGCGCAGCGTGCCATCGAGGCGGCTGAAGGCGGGGATTACGAGGAAGTGCGACGCCTGCACCAGGTGCTGACACGGCCGTTCGAGGAACAGCCGGGGATGCAGGCCTATGCCGAACGCCCACCCGAGTGGGGCAAGCATCTGGAGATCAGTTGTTCATCCTGATGGGCCGGGGTTGACCGATTCGCCAGCAAGGCTGGCTCCTACAGGTTAGCGCCGTCCGTAGGAGCCAGCCTTGCTGGCGAAAAGACATCAGACCCACCAGTTCAGCAACGTCTCATCCTCGTCGTCATCGAGGTTCTGGTAGATGTTGGCGTAATACCACTGCACCCCCGTCGCCTCCCGAAACCGGTCGAACACCGGGCGAATCGCCTCGAACCCATTGCTCGCCGGCACTGCCAGCGTCAGGTTGCCTTTGTAGCGACCGTCCAGCGTGCCGCCCAGCAACGTCTGCACCTCGCTTTCCAGCGTATCGACGGCATCCTGGGGCAGCTCGTTGGCGTAGACATGGATGCAAAAATTGCCACCCCTGCGCACTACCTCGACATGCTGATCGGGGATGGCCGTGCAGATGATGTCGCCGCGCGCCATGTTCAGCGCCAGCCCCGGCGACGACAGCAGTTCATAGGTATGTTCGCCCACTTCGCGCACCGGCACGCTTTCGAACACCGGCTCGCCGTTCTTCTTTCTGTCGACGAATACGCGAATGTGCGGTGAATGCTGGCAATCCATCGGTCTGTCCCTGGCCTGTTCAGAAAGGCCGCATGCTAAACCATTACAGCCTCTTCGCCAGCATCGCTGGCTTATCTGGCAGGCTATGGCATCTTGCAATCCATCCTCATCACCTCCAGATACCCAACATCACCTGACGCATCCGGACTCCCACCATGACCGACCCCCTCCACATCCCCTGCCCCCACTGCAACGGCCTCAACCGCATCCCCGCCGCACGCCTGAGGGACGCACCCAAGTGCGGGCGCTGCAAGGGTGAGGTGCTGTTGCACAAGCCATTCGAATTGAAACAGGGCGACTACGCCAGCCAGATCAAGGGCGACCTGCCATTGCTGATCGATGTGTGGGCCGACTGGTGCGGGCCCTGCAAGGCGTTCGGCCCGGTCTTCGAACAGGCCGCCGGCCAACTGGCCGGACGCTGCCGCCTGGCCAAGCTCGACAGCGAAGCCAATCAGCAACTGGCCGGGCAACTGGGCATACGCTCCATTCCCAGCCTGATCCTGTTCAAGAACGGCCGCGAAGTGGCGCGCCAGAGCGGCGCCTTCCCACTCCAGCAACTGCTGGAATGGCTGCGCAGCCAGGGGGTCTAGGCGTTTTCCAGCAGCGTATGCAGTTCGACGAACTGCTGGGTCAGCTTGTGCCGCGGTTCCAGGTGAATCAGCGGCAGGCTGGCCTGGTGGGACTCACGCATCTTCACCGAGCTGTTGAGGTACACCGGCAGCACCGGCAAGCCTTCGGCAATCAGTTCGTCGAGCATCTGCTGCGGCAGGCTGGCGCGCGCCTGGAACTGGTTGACCACGATGCCCTCGACTTCCAGGCCCTCGTTGTGGTCTTCCTTGAGCTCTTCGATCTCGGCCAGCAGGCCGTACAGCGCCTGACGCGAGAAGCTGTCGCAGTCGAAGGGGATCAATACGCGATCAGCGGCGATCAACGCTGAAACCGCATAGAAGTTCAGCGCAGGCGGGGTGTCCAGGTAGATGCGGTCGTAATCGTCGGAGAGCTCGTCCAGCAGCTTTCGCAGTTTGTTGATCTTGTGCTTGGCCTCGAGCTTGGGCTGCAGGTCGGCCAGCTCTGCCGTGGCGGTCACCACATGCAGGTTGTCGAACGGGGTTTCATAGATGTCGACCTTGTTCTTCTTGGCGAAGGGCCCCGAGGACAGGGTCTGCTTGAAGAAGTCGGCAATGCCCATGGGAATGTCCTCGCCGGTCAGGCCGGTGAGGTACTGGGTCGAGTTGGCCTGGGCGTCCAGGTCGATCAACAGGGTTCGATAGCCTTCGTTGGCACTGACGGCCGCCAGGTTGCAGGCAATGCTCGACTTGCCCACGCCACCTTTCTGATTGAACACCACGCGCCGCATGAACAGACCTCCATGTGAAAGGAACTACCGAGTATGTGAGGGTTGCGCCGGTTTAGCCAGTGCCTTTCAGCCCTGCGTCTGGGCCTGGCGGATCAACAGTTCGGTGAACGCCCGGGCCATCGCCGACACGTCCTCGCGCCGCTGCGCCAGCCATACCGCTGTCACCGCGTCGGCGTCGAGCAAGGTGCGGTACACCACCCCGTCGATGCGCATGCGCTTGAACGACGCCGGCAGCACCGACACCCCAAGCCCCGCCGATACCAGGCCGATGATGGTCATGGCCTCGCCTGCCTCCTGGGCAAAGTGCGGGCTGAAGCCGGCCGAGCGCGCCAGGCTGAGCAACTGCGCGTGCAGGCCGCTGCCGTAGCTGCGCGGGAAGAACACGAACGGCTCCTGGGCCAGGGCCGCCAGCGGCAGGCCCTGCTCGTTGCCCTGGGCCAGCGGGTGCGCGGCGTTGAGCACCGCCACCAGCGGCTCACGGAACAGTTCGGTGATCACCACGCCATCGGGCACGCTCATCGGGCGCATCAGGCCGACCTCGATGGACTCGTCGAGCAAGGCATCCACCACATCGCGGCTGCTCATTTCCTTGAGGTTCAGGTGCACCGCCGGGAAGCGCTGGCGAAACGCATTGATGGCCTTGGGGATGCTGGAGTTGAACGGCGCCGAGGAGGTGAAGCCGATCTTCATCTCACCCAGCTCGCCGAGCTGGGCACGCCGCGCCACGTCGGCGGCCTTGTCGACCTGCGCCAGCACCTGGCGCGCCTCGTCGAGAAACAGCCGGCCGGCTTCGCTGAGTGCCACCCGTCGGTTGGTACGCTCGAACAGGCGTGCACCCAGCTCCTGCTCCAGGGCCTGGATCTGCTGGCTCAGCGGCGGTTGAGAGATGCCCAGTTGCTGTGCGGCACGGCCAAAATGCAGCTCTTCGGCCACGGCGATGAAGTAGCGAAGGTGGCGCAGTTCCATGGCAACTCCAATAGGTCGTAAAACCTCTTAAACAGGTCGAACAATATATTGGAAAAGATCAATAGCCAGCTATATGCTTTTTTCACTGCCTGCGAGGCCGTGCCCCTTTCGAGGTCCCCGTGAAAACTGCTGTTGCCCATGAGCTGCCCCCTGCCCCGGCGAACACCGCCGCCCCCCTGAACGAAAGCTGGATCGAGAAAGGCACCCCTGCGTTCATGCGCACGGTGCTGGCATTGTTCTGTGGCGGCTTTGCCACCTTCGCCCTGCTGTACTGCGTGCAGCCGATGATGCCGCTGCTGTCCCACGAGTTCTCCATCAATGCCGCCCAGAGCAGCCTGGTGCTGTCGGTGTCGACCGGCCTGCTGGCGTTCGGGCTGCTGGTGACCGGGCCGATTTCCGACCGCGTCGGGCGCAAGCCGGTGATGGTGTTCGCCCTGTTCTGCGCCGCGCTGTGCACCATCGCCAGCGCATTGATGCCCAGCTGGCACGGCGTGCTGGCCATGCGTGCCCTGGTGGGCCTGTCGCTGAGCGGGCTGGCGGCGGTGGCCATGACCTACCTGAGCGAAGAGATTCATCCGCAGCACATCGGCCTGGCCATGGGGCTGTACATCGGCGGCAACGCCATCGGCGGCATGAGCGGGCGCCTGATCACCGGGGTACTGATCGACTTCGTCAGCTGGCACACCGCGATGCTGGTGATCGGCGGCCTGGCACTGGTCGCGGCGGCGGTGTTCTGGAGGATCCTGCCCGAGTCGCGCAACTTCAGTGCACGCTCGATGAACCCGCGCAGCCTGCTGAACGGCTTCACCCAGCACTTTCGCGACGCCGGGCTGCCGTGGCTGTTTCTGGAAGCGTTTCTGCTGATGGGCGCCTTCGTCACGCTGTTCAACTACATCGGCTACCGGCTGCTCGCCGAGCCGTACCACATGAGCCAGGCGCTGGTGGGGCTGCTGTCGGTGGTGTACCTGGCCGGCATCTACAGCTCGGCGCAGATCGGCGCACTGTCGGACAAGCTGGGGCGGCGCAAGGTGTTCTGGATGAGCATCCTGCTGATGTTCGGTGGGTTGCTGCTGACGCTGTTCTCGCCCCTGGTGCTGGTGATCGTCGGCATGCTGGTGTTCACCTTCGGCTTCTTTGGCGCGCATTCGGTGGCCAGCAGCTGGATCGGCCGGCGTGCGCTCACGGCCAAGGGGCAGGCCTCTTCGCTGTACCTTTTCAGCTACTACGCGGGGTCGAGCGTGGCGGGCACGGCAGGCGGGGTGTTCTGGCATTACGGTGGGTGGAACGGCATCGGGCTGTTCATCGGCAGCCTGCTGGTGATCGCACTGCTGGTGGCGTTGCACCTGAGCAAGCTGCCGGCGCTGCCGGGGAATGTGAAGGGCTGATACCCCTCGCCGGCAAGGCCGGCGAAGCTGTTCAGTTGATGATTTCGACCAGGTCGACATCGATCTCGCGGGACATCAGGTTCTTCTCGACCTCACCGGTCAGCTTGACCTTGGTCTTGTCGTTGAAGGCCACCGCCGGCAAGTCTTCGTTGTCGATCTCGACGGTGATGGTGCCGCTGGCATCCTTGAATTCGTACTTGTCGTCGTTGTTGAGCTTCTTGACCACAAAGCCCTGCAGTACCACCGGAGTGTCGTCGGCGGCGTCGTTGGCTGCCGCGACCGTGGTGACCGGCTGGGCGCCAGGGCCGGTGTAGCCGGCGGCCATCGCGCCAGTGGTGAACAGCGGGGCAAGCAGCAGAGCCAGGTAACGAGTTTTCATGGTGGGCATTCCGTTTCAAGTGGGGATGCGCTCAGGTTAATCCCCACGCCTGAACTGAAGCTTAATGCGCGATGGTGGGAAACCCGATCAGGCCAGCAACGCGGTGAGGCTCAGAATCGGCATAAGGATGGCCAGCCCGATGAACAGCATCACACCGCCCGTCATCGCCAGCATCAATGGCTCAAACAGGCCCAGGGCTCGTTCAACCCTTACGCCCGACAGCAAACCGTGCCACCTCAGGCGACGCCGCAGTGCATGCAACGCGAGCCGTGCGAACACGCCGGCGACGACCAGCACACCGGCAAACGGCAGCGCGAAGCGCTGCCCGCTCTCGTTCATCGCCATCGAAACGCGGATCGTGGCCGGCAACGCTTGCTGGTGATGGGCGAATATCTGCACGATATCAGGGATCACGACACCCAGCAGGAACGCGAAGATGGCCAGCACGGCGCACATCAGTATCGCCGGATACAGCAACGCCAGGCGGATGCCCTGACGCGTCAGTTGCTGGTTGTCACCGTACTCGGCAAGCCGTTGGCAGGTTGCCGCCAGCAGGGGATGCTGTACTGCGCAGGTATCCTTGGGCACGGGTTCCTTCCTTGAATGGCACGGCTGTGCATCGAGGTCGGAATGGTAAGGGAGGGGGCTTGGACGGGCAGTAGGACGGATCGGCGGGGGAGCGTGAAAAGTCAGTGGCGGGGCCGCGATACGCGGCACCCGCCAGGCAGTTGCCCGTTACTGGTGGTACTGCGCCGACAGTTCGTGCACGGCGTGGATGAAGGCACCGGCATGTTCCGGATCGACTTCCGGGGTGATGCCATGGCCCAGGTTGAACACGTGGCCGGTACCGTGGCCATAGCTGGCCAGGATACGCCCGACTTCGGCGCGGATGGCCTCGGGCTTGGCGTAGAGCACGGTCGGGTCCATGTTGCCCTGCAGGGCCACCTTGCTGCCCACGCGCTGGCGCGCCTCACCGATGTCGCAGGTCCAGTCCAGGCCCAGGGCGTCGGCGCCGGCATCAGCAATGCTTTCCAGCCACAGGCCGCCGTTCTTGGTGAACAGGATCACCGGCACCTTGCGCCCTTCGTGCTCGCGGATCAGGCCGCTGACGATCTTGCGCATGTAGGCCAGGGAGAACTCCTGGTACGCCGCCGCCGACAGGTTGCCACCCCAGGTGTCGAAGATCTGCACGGCCTGTGCGCCGGCCAGGATCTGCCCGTTGAGGTAGCTGACCACCGACTGGGCGAGCTTGTCGAGCAGCAGGTGCATGGCCTGCGGGTTGTCGTAGAGCATGGCCTTGGTCTTGCGAAAGTCCTTGGACGAGCCGCCTTCGACCATGTAGGTGGCCAGGGTCCACGGGCTGCCGGAGAAGCCGATCAGCGGCACACGGCCGTTGAGCTCGCGGCGGATGGTGCTGACCGCATCCATCACGTAGCCCAGGTCCTTTTGCGGGTCGGGGATCGGCAGCGCCTCGATGTCGGCCAGGGTGCTGATGACTTTCTTGAAGCGCGGGCCTTCGCCGGTTTCGAAATACAGGCCCTGGCCCATGGCATCAGGGATGGTCAGGATGTCCGAGAACAGGATCGCGGCGTCCAGCGGGTAGCGGTCCAGCGGCTGCATCGTGACCTCGCAGGCGAACTGCGGGTTCATGCACAGGCTCATGAAGTCACCGGCCTTGGCGCGGCTGGCGCGGTACTCCGGCAGGTAGCGGCCGGCCTGGCGCATCATCCACACCGGGGTGACGTCTACGGGTTGCTTGAGCAGGGCGCGCAGAAAACGATCGTTCTTCAAGGCAGTCATGTCGGCATCCGGAAAAAAAGTGGGGGCATTTTCTCAGACACCAACGTAAAAGGCACGGTATGAACCGTGCCTTTTGTCTATCGACCTGTGGTAGGTCAATAGATTTAGTTAAAAGCTTCGCCGGCAAGGCCGGCTCCTACAGGTTTGGCAGGAGCCAGCCTTGCTGGCGAAGAGGCCCGATCAGACCTCCAGATAGTCCAGGATCCCCTCGGCGGCATTGCGCCCCTCGAAGATAGCCGTCACCACCAGGTCCGAACCGCGCACCATGTCGCCACCGGCAAACACCTTGGGGTTGCTGGTCTGGTGCTTGAAGCGGTTCTGCTCCGGCGCCACCACACGGCCCTGGCTGTCGGTCTGGATGCTGAACTGCTCGAACCACGGCGCAGGGCTGGGGCGGAAACCGAAGGCGATGACCACAGCGTCCGCCGGGATGATTTCTTCGGAACCCGGAATCGGCTCGGGGCTGCGACGGCCACGGGCATCCGGCTCGCCGAGACGGGTCTCGACCACCTTCACGCCCTCGACCTTGTCTTCACCCACGATCGCGATCGGCTGGCGGTTGTAGAGGAACTTCACGCCCTCCTCCTTGGCGTTCTTCACCTCCTTGCGCGAGCCGGGCATGTTCGCCTCGTCACGCCGGTAGGCACAGGTCACGGCCTTGGCGCCCTGGCGGATGGAGGTGCGGTTGCAGTCCATCGCGGTGTCGCCACCGCCCAGCACCACGACCTTCTTGTCCTTCATGTCGACGAAGTCTTGCGGGGACTTTTCAAAGCCCAGGTTGCGGTTGACGTTGGCGATCAGAAAATCCAGCGCGTCGTGCACACCCGGCAGGTCCTCGCCAGGGAAGCCACCCTTCATGTAGGTGTAGGTGCCCATGCCCATGAACACCGCATCGAATTCCTCGAGCAACTGGTCCATGGTGACGTCCTTGCCCACCTCGGTGTTCAGGCGGAACTCGATGCCCATGCCGGTGAAGACTTCGCGGCGGTTGCTGAGCACGGTCTTTTCCAGCTTGAACTCGGGGATGCCGAAGGTCAGCAGGCCGCCGATCTCGGGGTTCTTGTCGAACACCACCGGGGTTACCCCGCCGCGCACCAGCACGTCGGCACAACCCAGGCCCGCAGGGCCGGCACCGATCACCGCGACGCGCTTGCCGGTGGGCACCACCTTGGACATATCCGGGCGCCAGCCCATGGCGAAGGCGGTGTCGGTGATGTACTTCTCCACCGAGCCGATGGTCACCGCGCCGAAGCCGTCGTTGAGGGTACAGGCACCCTCGCACAGGCGGTCCTGCGGGCACACCCGGCCGCACACTTCGGGCAGGGTGTTGGTCTGGTGCGACAGTTCCGCAGCGGCGAGGATGTTGCCCTCCGACACCAGCTTGAGCCAGTTGGGAATGAAGTTGTGCACCGGGCACTTCCATTCGCAGTACGGGTTGCCACAGCCCAGGCAGCGGTGGGCCTGTTCGGCCGACTGCTGGGGTTTGAAGGGCTCGTAGATTTCCACGAACTCTTTCTTGCGTTGACGCAACAGTTTCTTCTTCGGATCCTTGCGCCCGACCTCGATGAACTGGAAGTCATTACTCAGACGTTCAGCCATGTTCAAAACCTCATCAAACTCTTCAGGCGCATATCACTGCGGGTTGGCACGGGTGCTGGACAGCAGGTTCTTCAGGTTGGCCGCCTTCGGCTTGACCAGCCAGAAGCGACGCACGTAGTCATCCAGGTTTTCCCAGAGCTCACGACCCCATTCGCTGTTGGTTTCTTCGACGTATTCACCCAGCACGCGCTGCAGGTGGCTGCGATAAGCCTCCATCGCCTCGCCGCTGATACGCTGGATCTCCACCAGTTCGTGGTTGACCTTGTCGACGAAGCTGTTGTCCTGGTCGAGCACGTAGGCAAAACCACCGGTCATCCCGGAACCGAAGTTGTAACCGGTCTTGCCCAATACGCAGACAAAGCCCCCGGTCATGTATTCACAGCAGTGATCGCCCGTGCCCTCGACGATGGCGTGGGCACCGGAGTTGCGCACCGCGAAGCGCTCACCCGCGGTACCGGCGGCGAACAGCTTGCCGCCCGTGGCGCCGTACAGACAGGTGTTGCCGACGATGGCGCTGTGCTGGGTTTCGAACGGGCTGCCCGCTGGCGGCACGATCACCAGTTTGCCGCCGGTCATGCCCTTGCCGACATAGTCGTTGGCATCACCTTCGAGGTACATGTTCAGGCCACCGGCGTTCCACACCCCGAAGCTCTGCCCGGCAGTGCCCTTGAAGCGGAAGGTCAGCGGCGCCTTGGCCATGCCCTGGTTGCCGTGCAGGCGGGCAATTTCACCGGAGATCCGCGCGCCGATGGAGCGGTCGCAGTTGCAGATATCCAGCTCGAATTCGCCGCCGGCCAGGTCACGGATCGCCGGCAGGGCCATCTGCACCATCTTCTCGGCCAGCACGCCCTTGTCGAACGGCGGGTTGCGGTCCACTTCGCAGAACTGCGGCTTGTCGGCCGGAACGTGCGGGCTGCCCAGCAACGGGCTGAGGTCCAGGTGCTTCTGCTTCTCGGTTTCACCGGGGAGCATTTCCAGCAGGTCGGTACGCCCGATCAGCTCGCCCAGGCTGCGCACGCCCAGCCTGGCCAGCCATTCACGGGTTTCCTCGGCCACGTAGGTGAAGAAGTTGACCACCATGTCGACGGTGCCGATGTAGTGGTCCTTGCGCAGTTTTTCGTTCTGCGTGGCCACGCCGGTGGCGCAGTTGTTCAGGTGGCAGATGCGCAGGTACTTGCAGCCCAGGGCGATCATCGGTGCGGTGCCGAAGCCGAAGCTCTCGGCGCCGAGGATCGCGGCCTTGACCACGTCCAGGCCGGTTTTCAGGCCGCCATCGGTCTGTACCCGCACCTTGCCGCGCAGGTCGTTGCCGCGCAGGGTCTGGTGGGTTTCGGCCAGGCCCAGTTCCCACGGGGCGCCGGCATACTTGATGGAGGTCAGCGGCGAGGCGCCGGTACCACCGTCGTAGCCGGAGATGGTGATCAGGTCGGCATAGGCCTTGGCCACGCCGGCGGCGATGGTGCCTACCCCGGCTTCGGCCACCAGCTTGACCGAGACCAGCGCCTGCGGGTTGACCTGCTTCAGGTCGAAGATCAGCTGCGAGAGGTCTTCGATCGAGTAGATGTCATGGTGCGGCGGTGGCGAGATCAGGGTCACGCCCGGCACCGCATAGCGCAGCCTGGCGATCAGGCCGTTGACCTTGCCGCCCGGCAGCTGGCCACCCTCGCCCGGCTTGGCGCCCTGGGCCACCTTGATCTGCAGCACTTCGGCGTTGACCAGGTATTCGGGGGTGACGCCGAAGCGGCCGGTGGCCACCTGCTTGATCTTGGAACTGCGGATGGTGCCGTAGCGGGCCGGGTCTTCGCCGCCCTCACCGGAGTTGGAGCGCGCACCCAGGCGGTTCATCGCCTCGGCCAGGGCTTCGTGGGCCTCAGGCGACAGCGCGCCCAGGGAAATACCCGCCGAGTCGAAGCGCTTGAGGATGGCCTCCAGCGGCTCGACTTCGCTCAGGTCCAGCGGCTGCTCCAGGGTTTTCACCTTGAGCAGGTCGCGGATCATCGACACCGGACGCTTGTCGACCAGTGCGGTGTATTCCTTGAACTTGGCGTAGTCGCCCTGCTGCACGGCGGCTTGCAGGGTATTGACCACGTCCGGGTTGTAGGCGTGGTATTCACCACCGTGCACGAACTTGAGCAGGCCGCCCTGCTGGATCGGCTTGCGCGGGCTCCAGGCTTCGGCGGCCAGCAGCTTCTGCTCGTTCTCGATGTCGACGAAGCGCGCGCCCTTGAGGCGGCTGGCCACGCCACGGAAGCTGAGGTTGACCACTTCCTCGGACAGGCCCACGGCTTCGAACAGCTGCGCGCCCCGGTAGGAACCGATGGTCGAGATGCCCATCTTGGAGAGGATCTTGAGCAGCCCCTTGGAGATGCCCTTGCGGTAGTACTTGAACACTTCGTCCAGGTCACCGAGCACTTCGCCGGTGCGGATCAGGTCGGCCAGCACTTCGTAGGCAAGATACGGGTACACCGCCGAGGCGCCAAACCCGATCAGCACCGCGTAGTGGTGTGGATCGCGGGCGGTGGCGGTCTCGACCAGGATGTTGCTGTCGCAGCGCAGGCCCAGTTCGGTCAGGCGATGGTGCACGGCGCCCACGGCCAGCGACGCATGCACCGGCAGCTTGCCGGGTGCGATATGACGGTCGCTCAGTACCAGCTGGGTCTTGCCGCTGCGCACGGCTTCTTCGGCCTGTTCGGTGATGTTGCGCACGGCCGCTTCCAGGCCGATGCTTTCCTCGTAGTTGAGGTCGATCACCTGGCGTTCGAAGCCCGGGCGGTCGAGGTTCATCAGCGAGCGCCACTTGGCCGGCGAAATCACCGGCGAGCTGAGAATCACCCGCGAGGCGTGTTCGGGGGACTCCTGGAAGATGTTGCGCTCGGCACCCAGGCAGATCTCCAGCGACATCACGATGGCTTCGCGCAGCGGGTCGATCGGCGGGTTGGTGACCTGCGCGAACTGCTGGCGGAAGTAGTCGTAGGTGGAACGCACGCGTTGCGACAGGATCGCCATCGGCGTGTCGTCGCCCATCGAGCCCACGGCTTCCTGGCCCTGCTCACCCAACGGGCGCAGCACCTGGTCACGCTCCTCGAAGGTGACCTGGAACATCTTCATGTACTGCTTGAGCTGGTCGCCGTCGTAGCTGGCCACGCCCTGGTCGTCGCTCAGGTCGGCCTGGATGCGCAGGGCATTCTGGCGCAACCAGCGCTTGTACGGGTGGCGCGACTTGAGGCGGTTGTCGATCGCATCGGTGTCGAGGATCTGGCCGGTCTCGGTGTCGACCGCGAAGATCTGCCCCGGGCCCACGCGGCCCTTGGCGATGACGTCTTCGGGCTTGTAGTCCCACACGCCGATTTCCGACGCCAGGGTGATATAGCCGTTCTTGGTGGTGACCCAGCGCGCCGGGCGCAGGCCGTTGCGGTCGAGCAGGCACACGGCATGGCGGCCTTCGGTGAGCACGATGCCCGCCGGGCCGTCCCAGGCTTCCATGTGCATGGAGTTGTATTCATAGAACGCGCGCAGGTCGGGGTCCATGGTCTCGACGTTCTGCCAGGCCGGCGGTACCAGCATGCGCACGCCACGGAACAGATCGATGCCACCGGTGACCATCAGCTCGAGCATGTTGTCCATCGACGAGGAGTCGGAGCCCACGCGGTTAACCAGCGGGCCGAGCTCTTCCAGATCCGGGATCAGGTCGTTGGCGAACTTGGTACGCCGCGCCTGGGCCCAGTTGCGGTTGCCGGTGATGGTGTTGATCTCGCCGTTGTGGGCGAGGAAGCGAAATGGCTGGGCCAGCGGCCATTTGGGCAGGGTATTGGTGGAGAAGCGCTGGTGGAACACGCAGATCGCCGTCTGCAGGCGCTCGTCGCTCAGGTCCGGATAGAAGGCGGTGAGGTCCGCCGGCATCATCAGGCCTTTGTAGATGATGGTCTTGTGCGAAAAGCTGCAGATGTAGTGTTCGGCATCGGCGGCGTTGGCCACCGACGAGCGACGCCGGGCGCTGAACAGCTTGATCGCGAACTCTTGATCGCTCAGGCCTTCGCCACCGACGAACACCTGCTCGATCTGCGGCAGGCGCTCCAGCGCCAGGCGACCGAGCACGCTGGTGTCGATCGGCACCTTGCGCCAGCCCACCAGGCTCAGGCCGGCAGCGAGGATCTCGCGGTTCATGTTGTCGCGTGCGGCTTCGGCCTTGGCGGTGTCCTGGTTGAAGAACACCATGCCGACCGCGTACTGGCGGGGCAGCTCGCTGCCGAACTGTTCCAGGGCCACGGCCCGCAGGAACCGATCGGGCTTCTGCATCAGCAGCCCGCAGCCGTCGCCGGTCTTGCCGTCGGCGTTGATCCCACCACGGTGGGTCATGCAGGTCAGGGCCTGGATAGCCGTTTGCAAAAGGTGGTGGCTGGGTTCGCCCGTCATATGGGCGATCAGGCCGAAACCACAGTTATCCTTGAATTCTTCGGGATGGTACAGACCTGTTTTCATAGACACTTTCTCACCAGGTTCGCCTCTCACCAAGGCAAATCTCTTTTTAATACAACCACTTACCATCCACGCCGAACGAACGTCAGCTTTGCGGGGGCAATACGGATGCCATTGTTGCACAGCGACAGTGAAGCCCACAAATTTACTGACGCATCAGTGAAAATCCATGTCGCATTTTTGAATGTTTTTATACAAGAATCCGTGGTAACGGAATTGCTTGAGTCTGAAGCGTTTCAGCCTGGACTGCAACAGGGGCTTGTGGCCGGCAGTCTGGGACAGAAAAGCCTGCCGCGTGTTACGCAGCAGGCTAGACCGGGGTTCAGGAGTCGCTCAGCAGGTGGCGGGGGTAGTGCCACCCGACCATGTATCAGCGGGTCGCAGCCAGTTCTTGTTGGACGCTGGCAACGGTACGAGGCCAAGGTTTACCAGCCTGGACCTTGGCTGGCAAGGTTTTGATTGCAGCGACGGCTGCATCGCGGCTGGAGAAGTTGCCGTAGGTGATCACGTACAGGGGTTTGCCCTGCAGGGTTTTCTTGAAGTAGCGATAGTCGCCACCCTCGGCCTTGACGAACGCCTGGGCCGATGCCTCGGAACTGGTGCCCAGGATCTGCACCACGTAGTTGCCTGGCGCCTGGCCGCTGTACCAGCTACCGCCCGCAGCGGGCTTGGCAGCTGGTTTTTCCGCAGGCTTGGGTGCCGGCTTGGCCGTGGCCACCTGCACGGGCGCAGGGGCGGGCTTGGCGGCAGGTGCAACCGGCTTGCTGGCCACTGGCGCGGCAGGCTGCTGCGCCGGTACAACCGGCTGGGCCATCGTAGGCGCCGGGCCTGCAGTGACACCGGCGGGCGGTGCAGTGGTGGTAACGGTAGGCGGCTGCAGTGCAGTGTCGCCAGCCGGGCCGGATTCCTCGCCATCACCCATGCCGGCCGCCTCGGCCAGCGGGCCGCGCATCACCGGCTGGGACTGACCCACCAGTGGCAGCGGCATCGGCTGCGAAGAACCGGCGAACTCGATGGCCGGGCCACCGTTGTTCGACTGGGCATTGCCCGGCTTGCCCTGGCCCAGGGGCAGTTGCGCCTGCTCGGCAGGCGCAGTGGCCGGCGCCTGGTCGCCCTTCTTGGGCATCAGCACGGCTGCCGCCACGGCAACCACTACCACGGCAGACAACGCCAGCACGTGTTTCTTCGGCATATTGAACCCCATTGATGGTCGCTTCACCGGCGAGCGGGTGGCGAGCATGGCTTCGATCATGGTATCGCGGGCCACCTGGTTGATTGCTCCAGGCCAGCCGTCCGAGTTTTCGTGAATCTCGGCGATCTGCTCGCTGGTGAACACCTCGATGCCACGCCCGGCACCTTCCAGACGCTGCTCCAGGTATTCCCGGGTTTCGTCCTCGGTGTAGGGCTGCAACTCGATGACGTGGAAACGCTCCTGCTCGGCATTGAGTTCATCCAGGGCTGCGATCAGTGACGGCTCGCCGAACAGGAACACGTGCGGGCGACCTTCCGGTGTGCCCGCCGCCAGTTCCAGCAAGGCTTGGAGTGCCGACTCGCCAAGTTGTTCCGCATCGTCCACCAGCAAGTAGACTTCCTGACCGGTCAGCGCCAGCTGCACGATCTGGGCGAGGATCTCGGTGACTTGCGCCTTGGCCACGTTCAGCGACTGCGCTACCTGGGCCAGCAGGCCGGCTGCATCGCCGGCGCCACGCGCCGAAACCACCACGCTGAGCACCGACTGCTTGTTGGTGCTGGCCACCAGGGCCTGGCGCAGCAGGGTCTTGCCGCTGCCCAGAGGGCCTGTGACCACCAGCAGCAACTGGCTGTAGCGGGCCAGGTGATGCAACTGGCCCAGCACCGGCTTGCGCTGGGCAGGGAAGAACTTGAAGCCAGGCACCCGCGCAGCGAAGGGGTCATGGTTCAACTGGTAATGGCCGAGAAAGGCCTCGTCGGCATGCAAACTAGTCATCGAACTCTCGTCAACCTCAAAGCTGGGCCACGATTGCGCGGTAATCCGCCGCCAGCGTGGCCTGAAGAATCTCTTGCGGATAGTCGTCGGTCACCACGGCTTCGCCCATATGGCGCAGCAGGACCAGGCGCAGACGACCGTCGAGCACCTTTTTATCGACCGCCATGTGTTCCATGAAATGGGCCGGGGTCATTTCGGCCGGAGGCACCACCGGCAGGCCGGCGCGCTGGAACAGGCGAATGCCGCGGTCGCGCTGCGCCTGGCTGATCCAGCCCAGGCGCATGGACATTTCCAGGGCCATTACCGTGCCAGCCGCCACGGCTTCACCGTGCAGCCACACACCATAGCCCATGTGGGTTTCGATGGCGTGGCCAAAGGTGTGACCGAGATTGAGCGTGGCACGCACGCCCGACTCGCGCTCGTCAGCCCCCACCACGGCCGCCTTGGCCTCGCAGGAGCGCTGGATGGCGCGGGTCAGTGCAGCCTGGTCGAGCGCACGCAGCGCATCGACATTGTCTTCGAGCCAGCCCAGAAACGGCTCGTCGCAGATCAGGCCGTACTTGATCACCTCGGCCAGGCCCGCCGACAGCTCGCGCGGCGGCAGGCTCTTGAGGCTGGCGGTATCGATCAGCACCGCGTTGGGCTGATAGAAGGCACCGACCATGTTCTTGCCCAGCGGGTGGTTGATGCCGGTCTTGCCGCCCACCGACGAGTCCACCTGGGACAGCAGCGTGGTGGGCACCTGGATGAAGTCCACGCCGCGCTGGTAGCAGGCGGCGGCAAAGCCGGCCATGTCGCCGATCACCCCGCCGCCCAGGGCGATCACGGTGGTGCGACGGTCGTGGCGCGCCGTCAGCAGGGCGTCGAAGATCAGTTGCAGGGTTTCCCAGTTCTTGAAGGCCTCGCCATCGGGCAGCACCACCGGCAGTACCGAATAGGCCCCCAGGCTGTGGGTGAGGCGTTGCAGGTAAAGGGGCGCGACAGTCTCGTTGGATACGATGGCGACCTGCTTGCCGGCAATGTGCGGCGCCAGCAGTTCAGGCTGATCCAGCAGGCCTTCGCCGATGTAGATCGGGTAGCTGCGTTCGCCCAGTTCGACCTTAAGTGTCTGCATGTGTCCCCACAAAGAACAAAGGCGCGGCATCGAAGACCCGACCCGCGCAATAACGAAGTGCCCTGCCAGGGCATGACTGGCCGCCGAGGATAGTCAAGCCTTAACGGGGCGGCAACTTCTGCAAGCGCTCCAGAATATCCAGAACCACCATGCGCGGCGGCCGCTCGTCGGTTTCCACCACCAGGTCGGCGATTTCCCGATAAAGCGGGTCGCGCAACTCGAGCAAGGCACGCAGCGTGGCCTCCGGGTTGGCCGTGCGCAGCAGCGGCCGGTTGCGGTCACGGGCCGTACGCCCCACCTGCTGCTCCACCGAGGCGTGCAGGTAGATCACGCGCCCCCCGGCATGCAGCGCCGCACGGTTGGCATCGCGCATCACCGCGCCGCCGCCGGTGGCCAGCACCACACCGTCGGCCTCGCACAGCTCGGCGATCATCGCCTGCTCGCGATCACGAAAGCCGGGCTCGCCTTCCTTGTCGAAGATCCACGGGATGTTGGCGCCCGTGCGCAGCTCAATTTCCTTGTCGGAATCCTTGAACGGCAGGCGCAGCTCTTTGGCCAGCAAGCGACCGATGGTGCTCTTACCGGCACCCATCGGCCCTACAAGTATCAAATTTCGCACAGAATCAACGACTCACAGCAATCGCCCGGTCACTCATGATACGCGGAGTCAGGAAGACCAGCAGCTCGGATTTTTTCTCTTGGATGACAGCGCGACGAAACAGCCGCCCAACATACGGCACATCGCCGAAAAATGGCACCTTGTCGACAACATTACTTTGCACGGTGGCATACACCCCGCCGATCACGATGGTCTCGCCATCCCCCACCTGAACCTTGGCATTCACCTCGTTCTTGCGGATCGGCGGCACGCTGTTGAGGGCATTGAGGTAGTCCGGCTCGTCCTTGGTGACCTTGACCGTCATGATCACCCGGTTGTCGGCCGTGATCTGCGGGGTCACCTCCAGCGACAGCGAGGCCTCGCGAAAGGTGGTGGACGTAGTGCCGTTGGCGCCCGACTCCTGATACGGCACCTCGGTACCCTTGAGAATGCGCGCGGTTTCCTTGTCGGCGGTGACCACCTTGGGCTGGGAGATGATTTCGCCATTGCCGGTCTTTTCCATCGCGCTGAGCTCCAGGTCGAGCAGCACACTGTCGCGCACCAACCCCAGGCCGATACCCGAGGTGGCCCGTTCCACCCCCAGGTCGACGAACGGCAGCCCGTCGGCGGCCAACCCGCCTGCGCGCAGGCCGCCGCCCAGTTGCACCGCCCCGCCCCAGCGCACCCCCAGGCTTTTTTCGTAATCGACATTGGCCTCGACGATGCGCGCCTCGATCATCACCTGGCGAACCGGTACATCGAGCTGCGCGAGCAGCCGCCGCAGGTCGGCCAGGCGTGCCGACGGCTGGCTGGCAATGATGGTGTTGGTGCGCTCGTCGACCGTGATCGCGCCGGGGTCGTCGTCCTCGACCATGGCCTGGAACATCTGCACGATGTCCCCGGCCCGCGCATGGCTGACCGTGAGCAGTTCGCGCACCAGCGTTGGCGGGGCCTGCGCCGCACGGGCCTGGGTATCGTGCCCGGCCAGTTCGGCCAAAGGCGCCACCAGCAGCACGTTGCCCTCCTGACGCCGACCCAGGCCCTTGCTGCGCAGCACCAGGTCCAGTGCCTGTTCCCAGGGCACCTCGTGCAGGCGCAGGGTCACCTTGCCCTGCACTGCATCACTGGCCACCAGGTTGACCCCGGTGAAGTCGGCCAGCACCTTGAGCACCGAACGCACCTCGACATCCTGGAAACTCAACGACAGCGGCTCGCCGCCATACCCTGCCCCCTCGGCCCCAAGGCCTGCACCTGCTACCGGCAGCGCCACCATCAGTACCGCACACAGGCTGAACATCCTGTTCATCCACGACCTCCCTGGTCAGTTGACGACGTGTCGAGCCACCCCATTGGCTTCGATCACCTGCGAGCGCTCCACCCAGCCGGCGCCCTCGACCCATACCTGCTCCTCGAGCTCGACCTGCTGCGCATCGATGCGCACCACCCGCCCCTTGTCCGGCCCCAGCCGGTCACCTTCGCGCAACGGGTACAGCGCCCCCGCAACACGGATCAACGCCACCCCGCCGCGACGGTCGGCCAGGTGCCCGACCAGTTCCATCTGTTCCAGCGGCACGTGTTCCAGCGCAAATTCGAGCGCTGCGGGCGGCGGCGCGGCAAAGGGATCGCGCGCCTCCGCCAGCACCGGCGCCGGCTGCGCCACGGGGTCGACCGGCAGGCCGGACGCATAGGCCTTGAGGTGCATCTGCAGACGCAGTTGCCCACGCCCCGCCAGCGGCGCCAGGTGAAGGTCATGCAGGGTCACGCGCTCAGGCAGCGTGGCCAGGGCGTCGACAAAACCGGCCAGCGCGGCGAAGTCGCCCACCACCTGCAGGTGCACCGGCATTTCGGCATGCAGGGCCTGCGGCTGCGCCGGCAACACTTTCACCTGCTCGAACACCAGGCCCCGCCCGGCCCGGGCGACAGCCTGCAGCAGGCCGGGCATGCCGCCCGCTGGCAGCAGCCGGGCCTGGGCCTCCCGCAGGCGTTGCTCCAGGCCGAGCAAGCGGGCCTGCTGCTCGTCCAGCCGGGCGACCTGCTCTGCCTGCGCCTGCCAGGCCTGCTGCAACTCGGCTCCACGCGCCAGCGCCCGCTCAAGCGAAGCGTTCGCCCCGCGCAGGTGCAGCCCATAACCGCTACCGAGCGCCAGCAGCAGGCAAGCCGCCAGCAACAGCGCCTTGTACCGCCGAGGCCACGCTGCCATCAGGTACCAGTCGAGAGCCGAGCTCATGGCTGCACCTGCGCACGGAGGTGGAACACCTCGCCGGCGGCGCTGGCCTTGATCTCCTGCAACTGCACCTCGCCCAGGCCAGGGGCCTGATCCAGATTGCGCAGCAGTTGAGTGACCGACGCCCGCCCCTGTGCCACCCCCTCCAGGCGCAGCGCGCTGCCCTCGAGCGCCAGTGCAGTCAGTTGCAGCCCTTGCGGTACCCGCGTGGCCAGCGGTGCAAGTACCTGCCCACCTGGGGACGCGGCGCGCAGCACGGCATCCAGCCCCTGGATGCGCTCCTGCAGCGCATCGCCCCGGGCGGTCAGGTCGGCCAGTTCTGCCAGCGGGCCCTCAAGCCGTGCGATGGCATCGCGCAGGGCCGCATTGGCCTGCCCCTGCTGCGCCAGGCGATAGGCGCCATGCCGGTCCAGCAGCACCACGATGGCGAGCCCCAGCAGCAGAGCCACCAGCATCAACCCCTGCAACTGCCGCACACTGCGCTGGCGTTGCCAGGCCCGCCACGGCAGCAGGTTGATATCGCGCCTCACGGGGCACGCCTCATCGCCAGCCCATAGGCCAGCGCCAGGGCGGGTTCGGCGGCATCGAACACCGTGGTTTCGATACCCAGCCGACGCTGCACTTCCAGCGCCTGGGCCGAATCGGCAGCCGCCCCGGTCAGTACCAGCCGCGCCGGTGCCGGGCCCTCCAGGGCCTGCAACCAGCGTTCGATGCAGGCAGCCAACGCCTGCGGCACATCGGCCGCTGCACCCGCGTCGGCACGCCATGCCTGGTGCTGTGCATGCAGCGCCCAGTGCCCTGGCTCGACCCGCACCACGGCGACCGCGTGATCGTCCGCCCCGACCGCGCGCAACAACGCCAGGCTGTCGGTCTCGACCACCCGCGCACGCAGGCCTGCCAGCTCCAGTGCCGCCTCCAGCCCGTCGAGCCAGCCCTGATGACAGGCATACACCCCCACCGCCTCGTAGCACGGGTCGTGCGCGACCGAGCCGCGGCACTCGAAATCAATGGCCGCCTCGTCCAGGGCAAAGGGTATGAAAGGTTCGGCCTCATGGCACAGGCGGGCAATCAGGGCATCCTCTGCCAGCCCCGCCGGCACCTGCACGGTCTTGCTCAGCACGGCCGTGGCCGGAATCGCCAGCGCCGCCTCGCGCAAGGTGGCACCGCTGCGGGCCAGGGCATCGCCCAGCACCTGCGCCAACTGTGCCGGGTCGGCCACCCGGCCGTCCTGCAGCACGCCCGCCGCCAGCGTCTGCACGGCCTGCGCACGCACCTCGAAGGCCCCTGCCACCTGCCGCAGCTGCAGCAATCGCACCGCGCAACATGAAATATCGATACCCAGCAGTGAACCGGCATCCTTGCCGAAACGTCCAAACATTGGCTTTCCCTGGCATCCGCCTGCTTCGACCGGCCCCCAGACAGGGCACCGGTCAGCCCGTGCACCGCGCAACCCACGCGGCACAGTGAAAATTGCTTATAATGCCCAGCGTTTTTTCTCGTCGATCAGCCCTGCGCTCAATCCATATTTCAAACTGGACACCCCAAAGCCTTGATACGCCTGCTGAAGTTCTTCTGGTGGTCTTTCGTCGCAGTCATCTGTGCCGTCGTGCTCGGTCTGAGCGGCGCGTTTCTGTATCTTAGCCCCAGCCTGCCCTCGGTAGAGGCCCTGAGAAGCATCCAGTTGCAGATCCCTTTGCGGGTATACAGCAGCGATGGAAAGCTGATTGCCGAGTTCGGCGAGATGCGGCGTTCTCCCATCCGTTTCGCCGACATTCCCCCGCATTTCATCCAGGCTTTGCTGTCCGCCGAAGACGACAACTTCGCCAATCACTATGGGGTCGACCCCAGCAGCCTGATGCGCGCTGCAACACAATTGCTCAAGTCCGGACACATCCAGACCGGCGGCAGCACCATCACCATGCAGGTGGCGAAGAACTTCTTCCTCAGCAGCGAACGCAGCTTCTCGCGCAAGACCAACGAGATCCTGCTGGCCCTGCAGATCGAGCGCGAGCTGACCAAGGACGAGATCCTCGAGCTGTACGTGAACAAGATCTACCTGGGCAACCGTGCCTACGGCATCGAAGCCGCAGCGCAGGTGTACTACGGCAAGTCGATCCGTGACGTGAGCCTGGCGCAGATGGCGATGATCGCCGGCCTGCCCAAGGCACCGTCGCGCTTCAACCCGCTGGCCAACCCGACGCGCGCCAAGGAACGCCGCGACTGGATCCTGGGGCGCATGTACAAGCTGGGCAAGATCGACGAAGCCAGCTACCAGGCCGCCCTGGCCGAACCGATCAACGCCAGCTACCACGTGCCGACGCCCGAGGTGAATGCCCCGTACATCGCCGAGATGGCCCGCGCCGAGATGGTCGGCCGCTACGGCAGCGACGCCTACACCGAAGGTTTCCGCGTGACCACCACGGTGCCGAGCGACCTGCAGGAAATGGCCAACAGCGCCGTGCTCGATGGCCTCAGTGCCTACGACCACCGCCACGGCTACCGCGGCCCCGAGTCGCGCCTGCCGGGCAAGACCCAGGCCGCCTGGCTGCAGGAACTGACCAAGCTGCGCCCACTGGGCGGGCTGGAACCGGCCATCGTCACCCAGGTCGACAAGACCGGCCTGCAGGTGCTGACCAAGTCGGGCCAGACCCAGACCGTGGCCTGGGACACCATGAAATGGGCCCGCCCATTCCTCAACACCAATAGCCAGGGCCGCGCCCCGCAGCAGCCGGGCGATGTGGCCCAGGTCGGCGACGTGATCCGCGTGCAACGCACCAGCGAAGGCGAACTGAAGTTCAGCCAGGTGCCGGGCGCCCAGAGCGCACTGGTGACCCTGGACCCGAACAACGGCGCCATCCGCGCTCTGGTGGGCGGCTTCTCGTTCGAGCAGAGCAACTACAACCGCGCCATGCAGGCCAAGCGCCAGCCGGGCTCGAGCTTCAAGCCGTTCGTCTACAGCGCGGCGCTGGACAACGGCTACACCGCCGCCAGCCTGGTCAACGACGCCCCCATCGTGTTCGTCGACGAGTACCTGGACAAGGTGTGGCGACCCAAGAACGACACCAACACCTTCCTTGGCCCGATCCGCATGCGCGAGGCGCTGTACAAGTCGCGCAACCTGGTATCGATCCGCTTGCTGCAGGCCATGGGCGTGGACAAGACCATCGACTACATCGCCCGTTTCGGCTTCAACAAGCAGGACCTGCCGCGCAACCTGTCGCTGGCGCTGGGCACCGCGACCCTCACGCCGATGGAGATCGCCACCGGCTGGAGCGCGTTTGCCAACGGCGGCTACAAGATCACCCCGTACCTGATCGACCGCATCGAAAGCCGCAATGGCGAGACGCTGTTCACCGCCAACCCGCCCAGCGTGCCTCGGGGGCATCAGGACGAGGCCGGGATTGGCGCCGCCGAAACGCCGATCGTCACCGATGCGGCACTGGGCGCCGACGTGAGTGCGGTGGCGCCGCAAGTGCCGGCGGTGGCCGAGCAGATCATCGACGGGCGTACCAGCTACATCCTCACCAGCATGCTGCAGGACGTGATCAAGCGTGGCACCGGGCGACGCGCCCTGGCGCTGGGGCGCACCGACCTGGCGGGCAAGACCGGTACCACCAACGAGTCCAAGGATGCGTGGTTCTCCGGCTACAACGCCGACTACGTGACCACCGTATGGAGCGGCTTCGACCAGCCCGAGACCCTGGGCCGTCGCGAGTATGGCGGTACCGTGGCGCTGCCGATCTGGATGAGCTTCATGGGCGCCGCGCTCAAGGACAAGCCGATGCACACGCTGCCGCAGCCTGAAGGCATCCTCAGCCTGCGGGTGGACCCGGTGAGCGGCCGTGCGGCCACGCCGAGCACGCCTGATGCGTACTTCGAGCTGTTCAAGGCCGAAGACACCCCGCCGTCGGTCAACGAGCTGGGTGGCAGTGCGCCAGGCAGCCCGCTGCCGGCGGACGAGTCGGCGCCGATCGATCTGTTCTGATGGGGTAACCCGGGGGCTGCCCTGCAGCCCATTGGCCAGCACAATTACCAGCCCCAAACAAAAAGCCCCGACTCTCGCGAGCCGGGGCTTTTTGCTGCAACGCTACAACGGCTCAGCCGTTGAACACGTCATCCACGCTCTTGAGCGGGTAGTTCTTCGGATACGGCAGGGTCGCCACACCGCTTTCGATCGCAGCCTTGGCCACGGCATCGGAAACCACGGTGATCAGGCGTGCGTCCATCGGCTTCGGAATGATGTACTCACGACCGAATTCCAGCGCGTCGACGCCGTAGGCAGCGCAGACTTCCTTGGGCACCGGCAGCTTGGCCAGGTCTTTCAGGGCGTTGGCGGCAGCGATCTTCATCTCTTCGTTGATGCGCTTGGCGCGAACGTCCAGGGCACCACGGAAGATGAACGGGAAGCCCAGCACGTTGTTGACCTGGTTCGGGTAGTCGGAACGACCGGTGGCCATGATCACGTCGCTGCGGGTGGCGTGGGCCAGCTCCGGCGAGATTTCCGGGTCCGGGTTCGAGCAGGCGAACACGATCGGGTTCGGTGCCATCGACTTGAGGCCTTCAGGGCTCAGCAGGTTCGGACCGGACAGGCCGACGAACACGTCAGCGCCTTCCAGGGCATCGGCCAGGCTGCGCTTGTCGGTAGCGTGGGCGAACACCGCCTTGTACTGGTTCAGGTCGTCACGGCCAGCGTGGATCACGCCGGTACGGTCGACCATGAAGATGTTTTCGATCTTCGCGCCCATGCTCACCAGCAGCTTCATGCAGGAGATGGCCGCAGCACCGGCGCCCAGGCAGACGATCTTGACATCGGCGAGGGTCTTGCCCGCGATTTCCAGGGCGTTGATCATGCCGGCCGCGGTCACGATCGCGGTGCCGTGCTGGTCATCGTGGAACACCGGGATGTCGCACTGCTCGATCAGCGCGCGCTCGATCTCGAAGCACTCGGGTGCCTTGATGTCTTCCAGGTTGATGCCGCCGAAGGTGATCGAGATGCGCTTGACGGTGTCGATGAAGGCCTGCGGGCTTTCGGCATCGACTTCGATGTCGAACACGTCGATACCGGCGAAACGCTTGAACAGAACACCCTTGCCTTCCATCACCGGCTTGGACGCCAGTGGGCCCAGGTTGCCCAGGCCGAGGATGGCGGTGCCGTCGGAAATGACTGCTACCAGGTTGCCCTTGCCGGTGTACTGGTAGGCCAGCTCCGGGTCACGGGCGATTTCACGTACTGGCTCAGCAACACCCGGGCTGTAGGCCAGCGCCAGGTCGCGAGCAGTCGCGGTCGGTTTGGTGAGCTCTACGCTCAGTTTCCCCGGACGAGGCTGAGCATGGTATTCGAGAGCGGCAGTTTTCAAATCTGACATGATGGGCATTCCGCTTTTACTGTTCTGACGGACCGCCGAGGATACGCAAAGAGCAATGGGCCGACAAGACTGCCCGGTCACTTGTGTCAAGGCCTTTAGCCTACGACTTTAAGCCAAGAGCCGCAGCCCGCAAGGCTTTCAGTGTGTACAATCCATTTTTAAAATGTTCACAATTTATTATCTTTATTGTCTTTCCAGCATCGTCGGGTCGGTGAGTGGCAGCATCCAGCGCGCCTGACCCGGCTTGAGCCCGCCCTTGCGGGAACGATCCAGCACCCAACCGCGGGCTTCGACGCGCCGGCCTTCGAGGCCGTCGGTGAAATCAGGCGCAAAGTTGCGCGACAACCTGGCCGGCACCTGAAGCACCAGCGAATGGCCCAACTCGATCCAGATGGCGCCACCGCTGTGCTCGACCGACTGAACCTGGCCAGCGACCAGCGCAAAACCGGCCTGGCGCAGGTGCCCCGGCGCGATCACCGGCGGCTGGCCCCACAGCCCCGCGCGGGCGCTGCGGGCGGCCTGTTCAGCCTGTTGATGGCAGTCGCGCAGGGCGATGTTGGGCGCTACCGCGATGCGATAACCCAGACCCTCGCCCAGCAGTTGTTCTTCCAGATTGTGACCAGAGCGGTCGAACACATGGGCCAGGGTGCGCTTGTATTTGTCGCGCGGCTCTGTACCCGGCAGCAGCTCGACCCGCCCGCCACTGGCCTTGACCAGGGCCTGCAAACGCTGGCGCGCGGCCACCGCATAGGGCTCGCTGGGCCGCCCCTTGCGCCCGATCTCGGGAGCATTGATGCCGATCAGGCGCACATTGCGCCCATCCTTCAGACGCAAGGTATCGCCGTCGATCACCTGGCGTACCGCAACGCTCTGCACCCCGCCCTGGAGGTCGGCCGGCAGCGTACACAGCGCCTGCGCCGGCAACTGCCAGATCGCGGCCACAAAAAAGGCGCCCACCAGGGACGCCTTCTTCAACAGCATTGCCAAGCCCATGGGGCCAGCTTCGCGCCGTCTTACTTCTTGGCACCGAACATGCCGAAACGGTCGGCGAACTTCTGTACGCGGCCGCCGGTGTCCAGCACTTTCTGCTTACCGGTGTAGAACGGGTGGCACTCGTTGCAGACGTCGGTGGCCAGTGGGGCGCACAGGGTCGAACGGGTCTGGAACACATTGCCGCAGCTGCAGGTGACTGCGACTGCTTCATAATTCGGATGAATTTCTGGTTTCATGGTCACTTCCTCGACTGCGTGCCGCCACCCAACACCATTGTTGAATACCGCACGTAATTAGGCGGCGAATAATACCAGAGCATGCCATCAGCGCAAGTTGTCGCTTGTACCGACTGTCGTCTGCTAGGCTCGGCGGCTACCGAATTGCCCTTCAGAGACCCTGCGCGTGTCCGACGTCATCCTTCGCCTTGCCTTGCCCTCGCCCCTGCGGCGGTTGTTCGACTACAGGGCCCCGGCAAGCATGGCGCACACCGCATTCACCCCCGGCATGCGCCTGCGCGTGCCGTTCGGGCGCCGCGAGATGATCGGCATCCTGGTGGAGGTGTGCGAGCACAGCGAGGTGCCCGCCGACAAACTCAAGCCCGCCATCGCCCTGCTTGACCCGGTATCGCCGATACCGCCAGCCCTGTTCAAGCTGTGCGTGTGGACCGCGCAGTACTATCAGCACAGCCTGGGCGACACCCTGAGCTGGGCGCTGCCGGTGCTGCTGCGCCAGGGCGAGCCGGCCGAAGCGCACCAGGAACGCTTCTGGCAGGTGGCCCCGGGGGCGCGCCACGACGACCCGCGCATCGCCCGCGCACCGCGCCAGCGCGATGCCCTGGCCACCCTCGCGCAGCATCCGCACGGCGTGGCCCACGGCCTGCTGAGCAAGCTCAAACTGAGCAAGGACAGCCTCGACCTGCTGCTGGCCAAGGAGCTGGTGCAGGTGGAGGTACGCCGGCATGCCCCGCCGGCGCGCCACGAACACTGGCTGGCACAGCCCGAACTGCCGCTCAACGATGAACAGAAGGCGGCGTTTCATGCGGTGCAGGCAGGGTTCGGCAGCTTCCATGCCTTTCTGTTGGCCGGGGTCACCGGCAGCGGCAAGACCGAGGTCTACCTGCAACTGATCCGCGAGACCCTGGAGGCCGGCAAGCAGGCGCTGATCCTGATTCCGGAGATCAACCTCGGGCCGCAGACCCTGGCGCGCTTCGAGCAGCGCTTCAATGCGCGCATTGCCCTGCTGCATTCGGCAGTCAACGACCGCGAACGCCTCAAAGCCTGGCTGGCAGCCCGTGATGGCGAGGCCGACATCATCATCGGTACCCGCTCGGCGCTGTTCACGCCCATGAAGAACCCGGGCCTGATCATCATCGACGAGGAGCACGACGGCTCCTACAAGCAGCAGGAAGGCCTGCGCTATCACGCCCGCGACCTGGCCCTGGTGCGCGCGCACCAGGAGCACATCCCGATCCTGCTGGGCTCGGCCACGCCATCGCTGGAAAGCCTGCACAACGCCTACTCCGGCCGTTACGGCCTGCTGCGCATGAACCACCGCGCCGGCGGCGCCAAGGCGCCGCGCTTCCTGCGCCTGGACGTCAAGAGCCGGCCGCTGGACAGCGGCATCAGCGGGCCGATGCAACAGGCCATCGGCCAGACCCTGGCCGCAGGCCAGCAGGTGCTGGTGTTCCTCAACCGTCGCGGCTTTGCCCCCACGCTGCTGTGCCACGACTGCGGCTGGCTGTCGGAATGCCCGCGCTGCGATGCGCGCATGACCGTACATCAGCGCTCCGGCGAACTGCGCTGCCACCACTGCGGCTATGACGAGCGCGTACCGCGCCAGTGCCCGCAGTGCAACCATGTAGACCTGCGCCCGGTAGGTGCAGGCACCGAGCGCGCCGAAGAGCGCCTGAGCATTCTGTTTCCGGATGTCCCGGTGCTGCGCGTGGACCGCGACAGCACCTCGCGCAAGGACGCGATGAACCAGCTGTTCGCCACAGTGCAGCGCGGCGAGCCGTGCATCCTGGTCGGCACCCAGATGCTGGCCAAGGGGCACCACTTTCCGCGAGTCACCCTGGTGGCGATCCTGGATGCCGATGGCGGGCTGTTCTCCGGGGATTTTCGCGCCAGCGAGCGCATGGCCCAACTGATCGTGCAGGTGGCAGGGCGTGCCGGGCGTGCAGAGGAGCCAGGCAAGGTGATCATCCAGACGCACCTGGCCGACCATCCTCTATTGGTACAGCTTACCGAGCAGGGCTATTTCGCGTTTGCCGAACAGGCCCTGAGCGAGCGCCGCGCCGCCGGCCTGCCGCCCTTCGCGCACCTGGCGCTGCTGCGCGCCGAGGCGCACAAGCCGGGGCAGGCCGAGAGCTTTCTCGACGAGGCCTGCAGCGCCGCCGAGCAGTTGCTCGCAGAGCACGACCTGCACGGCATCGAGCTGCTGGGCCCGGTGCCGGCGCCGATGGAGCGACGGGCGGGACGTTTTCGTGCGCAATTGTTGTTGCAGGCCAATGCAAGGGCATCCTTGCATCGTCTGATGAGCGCCTGGCTGTTAGTGTTGGAGCAGATGCCGAGCGGGCGACAGGTGCGCTGGTCGCTGGATGTGGACCCGGTCGACCTGTACTGACCGCCTCGCCGGCAACGCCGGCTCCTACAGGTTTGATGAGCCCTGGCCCTCTGCAGAGCCTGCATTGTCGGCCAAAGGGCCCTAAAGGTTGGCAACCTCGCCCCGGCAACGGATAATACCCAGTTTTTCCACCTGCGCATCCAGGCGCCGCCGCGCTTGCGGTCGAAAGAGAAGCCCATGAAAGACACCATTCGCCAGCTGATCCAGCAAGCCCTCACCCAACTCGTCAACGACGGTGTGCTGCCTGACGGGCTGACGCCGGCGATCCAGGTGGAAAACGCCCGGGACAAGACCCACGGCGATTTCGCCAGCAACATCGCGATGATGCTGGCCAAGCCCGCCGGCCTCAAGCCGCGCGACCTGGCCGAGAAACTCATCGCCGCCCTGCCCGCCGACCCGCAGGTCAGCAAGGTGGAGATCGCAGGCCCGGGCTTCCTCAACTTCTTCCAGAACACCCAGGCCCTGGCCTCGCGCCTGGATGCCGCACTGGCCGACGCCAGGCTCGGCGTGCACAAGGCCGGCGCCACGCAGAAGGTCGTGATCGACATGTCGGCGCCCAACCTGGCCAAGGAAATGCACGTCGGCCACCTGCGCTCGACCATCATCGGCGACGCCGTGGCCCGTGTGCTGGAGTTTCTCGGTGACGATGTGGTACGCCAGAACCACGTGGGCGACTGGGGCACCCAGTTCGGCATGCTGATGGCATACCTGGAAGAGAACCCGATCACCAGCGAAGAGCTGTCGGACCTGGAGAATTTCTACCGCGCCGCCAAGAAGCGGTTCGACGAGTCCAGCGAGTTCGCCGACCGCGCCCGTGGCCTGGTGGTCAAGCTGCAGGCCGGCGACCCCGAGTGCCTGAAGCTGTGGACCCGCTTCAAGGACATCTCGCTGTCGCACTGCCAGAAGACCTACGAGCTGCTCAACGTCAAGCTGACCATGGCCGACGTGATGGGCGAAAGCGCCTACAACGACGACCTGGCCAATGTGGTCGAGGACCTCAAGGCCAAGGGCATGCTGGTGGAAAGCAACGGCGCCCAGTGCGTGTTCCTCGACGAGTTCAAGAACGCCGAGGGCGAGCCGCTGCCGGTGATCATCGTCAAGGCCGACGGCGGCTACCTGTACGCCACCACCGACCTGGCCGCCGTGCGCTACCGCAGCGGCGTGCTCAAGGCCGACCGCGCCCTGTACTTCGTCGACCAGCGCCAGGCCCTGCACTTCCAGCAGGTGTTCGCGGTGGCCCGCAAGGCCGGCTTCGTGACCCACCCGATGGACATGGAGCACATGGGCTTCGGCACCATGAACGGCGCCGACGGCCGCCCGTTCAAGACCCGCGACGGCGGCACCGTGAAGCTGATCGACCTGCTCAACGAAGCCAAGGAGCGTGCCTACGCCCTGGTCAAGGAGAAAAACCCGCAGTTGCCAGAAGAAGAACTGCGCGCCATCGCCAAGGTGGTGGGCATCGGCGCGGTCAAGTACGCCGACCTGTCCAAGCACCGTACCAGCGACTACAGCTTCAACTTCGAGCTGATGCTCAACTTCGAAGGCAACACCGCGCCGTACCTGCTGTACGCCTACACCCGCGTGGCCGGCGTGTTCCGCAAGCTGGGCAAGGGCTTCGACCAGGTCGAAGGCGAGATCCGCTTGCAGGCACCGCAGGAACAGGACCTGGCCGCGCGCCTGGCGCAGTTCGGCGAAATCCTGAACAACGTCGCCGAAAAAGGTACCCCGCACGTACTGTGCAGCTACCTCTACGACGTGGCCGGCCTGTTCTCCAGCTTCTACGAGAACTGCCCGATCCTCGCCGCAGAAACACCCGAACAGCAGCAGAGCCGCCTGCGCCTGGCCGCCCTGACCGGTCGCACCCTCAAGCAGGGCCTGGAACTGCTTGGCCTGGAAACCCTGGAGCGCATGTAAGTTGGCTGCCAAGAAAAAACCTGCTCCCAAGCGCGGCGCAAGCCGCTACCAGGCACCGGCCAAGCAACCGATACCGGGCTGGATGTGGCTGGCCATCGGCCTCACGGTCGGTGCGTTCATCGTGTTCCTGATGAAACTCGAGCCCAGCCGCGACGAGGTCAAGCGCACCAAGCCTGAAGCCCAGCAGAAGGCCGAGAAGATCGCCGAGGCGAACAAGACCGCGCCGAGCCCGCAGCAGCCGGTCAAGCCCAAGTACGATTTCTACACACTGCTGCCCGAGTCGGAAGTGATCGTGCCGCCCGAAGCCGTGCCGGAGAAAACCCCGCCGGTACCGGCGCAGCCACCGGTGACCCCGGCCGAGGCAGCCAAGATCGACACCGCCCGCGCCCAGGCCGCACTACTGGGGCAGACCCCGCCACCGGCACCGCCGGTGATCAAGCCGGCCGCTACCACGCAGTTCTACCTGCAGGCGGGCTCGTTCCGCAAAGAGGCCGATGCCGACAAGGTGCGTGCGCAGATCATCCTGCTCGGCCAGGCGGTGAAGGTAGAGTCCGGTACGGTGAAGGAAGAGATCTGGTACCGCGTGCTGGTCGGCCCGTTCAGCAATCGCGAACAGCTGACCGTGGCGCAGAAGCAACTGGCCGGCAGCGGCTTCAACAACCTGCTGCTGCAACAGCGCCAGATACGCCAGTAACCCCGATGTTCGGCGGCCCGCAGCAGCGGGCCGCCTGCTTTCAGGCCCGCGCCTGCACGTTCTTGAGCGATACCTGGGTGTTCAGCGTCCAGAAGTCGTACAGCACCCCCAGCAGAAACAGCCCGCCGGTAAAGGCATAGATCACGCCGCTGATCCACTTGCCCTGGTACATGCGGTGCACGCCGAATATCCCCAGGAAGGTCAGCAGGATCCAGGCCAGGCTGTAGTCCAGCGGGCCGGCGTGAAAGCGCAGGTCGGCCTCGCTGTCCATCTTCGGGATCAGGAACAGGTCGATCAGCCAGCCGATACCGAGCAGGCCCAGGGTGCAGAACCAGATGGTGCCGGTCACCGGTCTGCCGTAGTAGAAACGGTGCGACCCGGTAAAACCGAAGATCCACAGCAGGTAGCCGAGGACCTTGCTGTGGGTGTCCTGGGGCTGCGCCTGTTGCTGATAACTGTTCATTCATAGCCTCCACGGTTTAGAGAGAAATTTTCTAAGAAAAAATGTGACTTTTACGTGCTCAGCCGACGTATGGCGCCTCTGCAATCGACCAACGGACCAGAATTCGATCAAAAAGCTGTTATAAAGTTGCGCGCTTAACCAACAAGAGCCCTGCCCATGCGACCTTTTTTCAAGACATGGCTGACTGTTTGCCTTTTATTGCCACTGGCTGCCCACGCCACCAACCGTGAGCAACGTCTTCCCAACGGCTTCAACGTGCACACCACCAGCACCGCAGCCGTACGCTCGACCAAGGGCGCCCACGCCAAGGTCACCTCGTCCGCCGCCTCTTCCAAGGTCGCCAAGACCACCCGCCAGGTCGCCTCGATGCCGGCCAAGCAGAGCAGCGATGTGCTCAGCCGCGCGGTGAACGTGCTGGGCACTCCGTACCGCTGGGGCGGCAGCAGCCCGAGCAAGGGCTTCGACTGCAGCGGGCTGGTCAAGTACGCCTTCAACGACATCGACGAGGTCGACCTGCCGCGTACCTCCAACGCCATGGCCAGCGGCCACGGCGTGAAAGTCGACCGCAAGGATCTCAAGCCCGGCGACCTGCTGTTCTTCAACATCAAGAGTCGCCGCGTCAACCACGTGGCCATCTACCTGGGCAACGACCGCTTCATCCACGCGCCACGGCGCGGCAAGCGGGTCAGCATCGATACCCTGAACAAGCCCTACTGGCAGAGCCACTACGTGGTCGCCAAGCGCGTACTGCCCAAGGAGCAGCCGCAAACCCAGCTGCGCCTGGCCAAACGCTAGACCTGATCGGGCGAACGCGCGTTCGCCCTGGCCGTTTCCAGGCTGACGATTCCCCGCCTCACCAGGCCCTGCAGGCTGCTGTCCAGGGTCTGCATGCCTAACGCCGCGCCGGTCTGCATGGCCGAATACAGCTGCGCCACCTTCCCCTCGCGAATCAGGTTGCGCACCGCCGGCGTGGCCAGCAGGACCTCGTGCGCGGCCACTCGTCCGCCTTGCACCCTGGGCACCAGCACCTGGGCCACCACCGCCTGCAAGGCGTCGGCGAGCATGGTGCGTACCAGGGCCTTCTCCTGCGCGGCAAACACGTCCACCAGCCGGTCGATGGCCTTGGCCGCCGAGGCGGTGTGCAGGGTCGCCAGCACCAGGTGGCCGGTTTCGGCGGCGGTCAGGGCCAGACGGATCGTCTCCAGGTCGCGCAGCTCGCCAAGCATGATCACGTCCGGGTCCTGGCGCAGCGCAGCCCGCAGCGCCTGGGCGAACCCCTGGCTGTGACGCCCCATCTCACGCTGGCTGAGCTGGCTGCGCAGCGGGCTGTGGATAAATTCGAGCGGGTCTTCCAGGGTCAGGATATGCACGGCGCGCTCGCGGTTGAGGTGATCGACCAGCGCCGCCAGGGTGGACGACTTGCCTGAGCCGGTGGGGCCGGTCACCAGCACCAGCCCGGCCGGCGACTCGGCAATGCAACGAAACACCTCCGGCAGCTGCAGGCTCGCCAGCGTCGGCACCTGGTCGGGTATCAGGCGCAGTACCGCCGCCGGCCCGCGCACCTGCACGAAGGCGTTGACCCGAAAGCGCCCCAGCCCGGGCACGGCCACGGCAAAGTCCAGGTCCTGCAGCCTGGCGAAGTCCTCCTGCTGCTGTGGGCTCATGAGCTGCGCCAGCAGGGCATGCAGGTTGTCGCTGCTCAACGCCGCCGGCCCCAGCGGCTGCATCTGCCCGTCACGGCGGATCATCGGCGCACTGCCGGCCGCCAGGTGCAGATCGGAGGCGCCCTCCCTGAGCGCCAGGGCCATCAGCCCGGTCATGTCCATAACACTCCCCAAACATCGCCAAGCAGGTAGAATGCCGCAGACCCGAACAGCCGCTGGCGTTGATCCATGTCCACCATAGCAGACAACCTTTCCACGCTTGCCGACCGCATCCGCAGCGCTGCACAGGCCGCCGGGCGTGACCCCGGGCAGGTCCGCCTGCTGGCCGTGAGCAAGACCAAGCCGGCTGCCGCGATACGCGAAGTGTATGCGGCCGGCGTGCGCGACGTGGGCGAAAACTACTTGCAGGAAGCCCTGGCCAAGCAGCTCGAATTGACCGACCTGCCCTTGACCTGGCACTTCATCGGCCCCATTCAATCGAACAAGACGCGAGCAATCGCCGAGCACTTCGACTGGGTACATTCGGTGGACCGACTGAAAATCGCACAACGCCTCAGCGAACAACGCCCTGCCGGGCTGCCCGCACTGAATGTGTGCGTGCAGGTCAACGTCAGCGGCGAGGCCAGCAAATCGGGCTGCAACCCCGACGAGCTGCCGGCGCTGGCCCAGGCCATCGCGGCGCTGCCGCACCTGAAGCTGCGCGGCCTGATGGCGATTCCCGAACCCACCGACGACCCGGCCGCCCAGGCGGCGGCATTCGCCCGTGTACGCCAATTGCAGGACAGCCTGAACCTGGGCCTGGACACCCTGTCGATGGGCATGAGCCACGACCTGGAAGCAGCGATTGCCCAGGGCGCAACCTGGGTGCGCATCGGCACCGCCCTGTTCGGTGCCCGCGACTACGGCCAGGCCTGACCCATGCATCGTTCACCTTCTTCAACCAAGGACCTGACATGAGCAAGACTCGAATTGCCTTCATCGGCGCCGGCAACATGGCCGCCAGCCTGATCGGCGGCTTGCGCGCCCAGGGTGTGGACGCCGCGCAGATCCGCGCCAGCGACCCGGGTGCCGAGACGCGCGCCAGGGTGCACGCCGAACACGGCATCCAGCTGTTCGAAGACAACGCCCAGGCCGTCGATGGCGCCGACGTGGTGCTGATCGCGGTCAAGCCGCAAGCCATGAAGGCGGTGTGCCAGGCGCTCAAGCCAAGCCTCAAGCCCAACCAGCTGGTGGTGTCGATTGCCGCCGGCATCACCTGCGCCAGCCTGCGCAACTGGCTGGGCGAGCAACCGCTGGTACGCTGCATGCCCAACACCCCGGCGCTGCTGCGCCAGGGCGTCAGCGGCCTGTACGCCACCGAGCAGGTATCGGCCGAACAACGCGCCGAAGCCGAGCAACTGCTCTCGGCAGTGGGCGTGGCCCTGTGGGTCGACAGCGAACAGCAACTGGATGCAGTGACCGCGGTATCCGGTAGCGGCCCGGCGTACTTCTTCCTGCTGATCGAGGCGATGACCGCAGCCGGCGAAAAACTCGGCCTGCCCCGCGACGTCGCCTCTCGGCTGACCCTGCAAACCGCCCTGGGCGCGGCGCACATGGCCGTGGCCAGCGATGTCGAGGCCAGCGAACTGCGCCGGCGCGTCACCTCCCCCAATGGCACCACCGAGGCGGCGATCAAGTCGTTCCAGGCCAACGGGTTCGAGGCGCTGGTAGAAAAAGCACTGGGCGCCGCGGCGCACCGCTCGGCCGAAATGGCCGAACAACTGGGCAACTAAGGAGCTCTGCATGAATGCACTTTCGGGCGCCGCGATCTTCGTGGTGCAAACACTGGTCAGCCTGTACCTGGTCATCGTGCTGCTGCGCTTCGTGCTGCAGCTGGTAAAGGCCAACTTCTACAACCCGCTCAGCCAGTTCGCGGTGCGCGCCACCCAGCCGCTGCTCAAGCCGATCCGGCGCGTCATCCCCAGCGTGTTCGGGCTGGACACCTCATCGCTGATCCTGTCGATCGTGATCCAGGCGCTGTTGATGGCGTTCGTGCTGATGGTCACCTACGGCACCTTCGGCGACATCCCGCACCTGCTGATGTGGGCCGTCATCGGCGTCACCTCGCTGTTCCTGAAGATCTTCTGGGTCGCGATGATCGTGATGGTGATCGTGTCGTGGATCGCCCCCGGCAGCCACAACCCCGCCGCCGAGCTGGCCTACCAGATCAGCGAGCCGGTGCTGGCACCGTTTCGCAAGCTGGTGCCCAACCTCGGAGGCCTGGATATTTCGCCGATCTTCGCCTTCCTGGCGATCCAGGTGATCCAGTCGTTCGTGATGCCGCCGCTGGCCGCCTACGCCGGAATGCCGCAGGAACTGTTCCGCATGATCTGACCCGCACCGCCCCCGGCCGCAAGCCGCGCCATGTTGCTTGCCGCTGGGGGTGGCGGTCTTTAGACTTACGCCTCATTCAAGCGTGAGCAGGGTCGATGTCCACTGTCTTTCCCGAAGATTCGGTCGGTCTGGTAGTACCGCAACTGGCGCGATTCGATGAGCCCCTGGCCCTGGCCTGCGGTCGCTCGCTGGCCAGCTACGAGCTGGTCTTTGAAACCTACGGTACCCTCAACAGCGCGGCCAGCAATGCCGTGCTGATCTGCCATGCCCTGTCCGGGCATCACCATGCCGCCGGCTACCACAGCCCCGACGACCGCAAGCCGGGCTGGTGGGACAGCTGCATCGGGCCGGGCAAGCCGATCGATACCAACCGCTTCTTCGTGGTCAGCCTGAACAATCTCGGCGGCTGCAACGGCAGCACCGGCCCCAGCAGCGTCAACCCGGCCACCGGCCAGCCCTACGGCGCCGACTTCCCGGTACTCACCGTGGAAGACTGGGTGCACAGCCAGGCGCGCCTGGCCGATCGCCTGGGCATCGGCCAGTGGGCCGCCGTGGTGGGCGGCAGCCTGGGCGGCATGCAGGCGCTGCAATGGACCATCACCTACCCCGACCGCGTGCGCCACTGCCTGGACATCGCCTCGGCACCCAAGCTGTCGGCGCAGAACATCGCCTTCAACGAAGTGGCGCGCCAGGCCATCCTCACCGACCCCGAGTTCCACGGCGGCTCGTTCCAGGCCGAAGGCGTGATCCCCAAGCGCGGGCTGATGCTGGCGCGCATGGTCGGGCACATCACCTACCTGTCGGATGACTCGATGGGCGAGAAATTCGGCCGCGAGCTCAAGAGCGACAAGCTCAACTACGACTTTCACAGCGTCGAGTTCCAGGTCGAAAGCTACCTGCGCTACCAGGGCGAGGAGTTCTCCGGGCGTTTCGATGCCAACACCTACCTGCTGATGACCAAGGCGCTGGACTACTTCGACCCCGCCGCCAGCCACGGCGGCGACCTGGCCGCGACCCTGGCCCACGTCACCGCCGACTACTGCGTGATGTCGTTCACCACCGACTGGCGTTTCTCGCCGGCGCGCTCGCGGGAGATCGTCGATGCGCTGATCGCCGCGCGCAAGAACGTGTGCTACCTGGATATCGACTCGCCGTATGGCCACGATGCCTTCCTGATCCCGACCCCGCGCTACATCACGGGATTCACGAACTACATGAACCGCATCGTCTGCTGAGGACCCCATGAGAGCCGACCTGGAAATCATCCAAGACTGGATCCCCGCCGGCAGCCGGGTACTCGACCTCGGTTGCGGTACTGGCGAGCTGCTCGCCTCGCTGCGTGACACCAAGCAGGTGGCTGGCTACGGCCTGGAAATCGACCCCGACAACATCGCCCAGTGCGTGGCCAAGGGCGTCAACGTCATCGAGCAGGACCTGGACAAGGGCCTGGGCAACTTCGCCAGCAACAGCTTCGACGTGGTGGTCATGACCCAGGCCCTGCAGGCCGTGGAGTACCCCGACCGGATCCTCGACGAAATGCTGCGCGTGGGCCGCCAGTGCATCATCACCTTCCCCAACTTCGGCCACTGGCGCTGCCGCTGGTACCTGGCGACCAAGGGTCGCATGCCAGTGTCGGACTTCATGCCGTATACCTGGTACAACACGCCGAACATCCACTTCTGCACCTTCGAGGATTTCGAGGCGCTGTGCAGCGAACGTCGCGCCCAGGTGCTCGACCGCCTGGCGGTCGACCATATGCACCGGCATGGGTGGGCGAGCAAGCTATGGCCTAATCTTCTAGGGGAGATCGGCATTTACCGTGTCAGCAGCCCGGGCCTGCAGGAACACAAGGTCGCGGTTTGAACAACCCACACTGGAGGAGACAGATCATGGGTCGCTTGTTGAGCTTTTTACTGGTTGCCTGCCTGAGCACGACGGCGCTTGCTGCCGATGCGATCAAGGGCGAGCGCAAGGAAGTCTTCGGTGACACCACGGTGCACTACAGCACCTTCATCTCCACCTTCCTGCAGCCGGACATCGCCAAGGCGGCGCAACTGGTGCGCAGCAAGAACCAGGGCGTGATCAATGTGTCGGTGATCAAGGCCGGCAAGCCGCAGGTGACCCAGGTCAGCGGTAGCGTCAAGGACCTGAGCAGCCGCACGGTGCCGCTCAGCTTCAAGCAGATCACCGAACAGGGCGCGATCTACTACATCGCCCAGTTCCCGGTGGAGCAGCAGGAAACCCGCACCTTCACGATCAATGTTGCAATTGGTGGCAAGACCGAGACCATCAGTTTCAACCAAGAGCTCTTCCCAGGCGAATGATGAACATCCAGCAACTCGTATTGGCCAGCCACAACGCCGGCAAACTCAAGGAACTGCAGGCCATGCTCGGTGACACCGTGCAACTGCGTTCGATTGGCGAATTCAGCAGCGTCGAGCCGGAGGAAACCGGCCTGTCGTTCGTCGAGAACGCCATCCTCAAGGCGCGCAATGCCGCACGTATCTCCGGGCTGCCGGCCCTGGCCGACGACTCGGGCCTGGCGGTGGACTTTCTCGGTGGTGCGCCGGGCATCTACTCGGCGCGCTACGCCGATGGCCAGGGCGACGCGGCAAACAACGCCAAGTTGCTCGAGGTACTCAAGGACGTGCCGGACGCCGAGCGCGGCGCGCAGTTCGTATGCGTGCTGGCGCTGGTACGCCATGCCGACGACCCGCTGCCGATCCTGTGCGAGGGCCTGTGGCATGGGCGCATCCTGCACCAGGCCAGCGGTGCCCACGGCTTTGGCTACGACCCGCTGTTCTGGGTACCGGAGCGCGACTGCTCCAGCGCCGAGCTGAGCCCCGCCGACAAGAACCAGATCAGCCACCGCGCCCGCGCCATGAGCCTGCTGCGTCAGCGCCTGGGCCTGCAATGACCGACCGCACGCCGGCACAGCCACTGCATCTGGGCGAGGCTGGCTTCAGCTCCAACGCACCACGGGCGGCACTCGCGCAGCTGCCGCCGCTGTCGCTGTACATCCATATCCCGTGGTGCGTGCGCAAATGCCCGTACTGCGACTTCAACTCCCATGCCGCCACCCCGCAGCTGCCGGAAGAGGCCTACGTCGACGCCCTGCTCGCCGACCTCGACCAGGAGCTGGGCGCGGTGTACGGGCGACCGATCAGCTCGATCTTCTTTGGCGGCGGTACCCCGAGCCTGTTCAGTGCCCGTGCGCTGGGCCGCCTGCTGGCGGGCGTGGAGCAACGCATCCCGTTCGCCGCCGACATCGAGATCACCCTGGAGGCCAACCCCGGGACCTTCGAGCAGGAGAAGTTCAAGGCCTACCGGCAACTGGGCATCAATCGCCTGTCGATCGGCGTGCAGAGCTTCCAGCAGGCCAAGCTCCAGGCGCTGGGGCGCATCCACAACGGTGACGAGGCGGTTCGTGCGGCCGGCATGGCGCGTGCGGCGGGGTTCGACAACTTCAACCTGGACCTGATGCACGGCCTGCCCGACCAGTCGCTGGACGATGCGCTGGGCGACCTGCGCCAGGCCATCGCGCTCAACCCTACCCACCTGTCGTGGTACCAGTTGACCCTGGAGCCGAACACGGTGTTCTGGAACCAGCCGCCGCTGCTGCCCGAGGACGACATCCTGTGGGATATCCAGGAGGCCGGGCAGGCGCTGATGGCCGAGCACGGCTACCGCCAGTACGAAGTGTCGGCCTACGCCCAGCCAGGGCGCCCGGCGCGGCACAACCTCAACTACTGGAGCTTTGGCGACTTCATCGGCATCGGCGCCGGTGCCCACGGCAAGCTCAGCCACCCGGACGGGCGCATCGTGCGCACCTGGAAGACCCGGCTGCCCAAGGACTACCTGAACCCGGCCAAGGCGTTCAAGGCGGGCGACAAGCTGCTGGCGGTGGACGAACTGCCGTTCGAGTTCCTGATGAACGCCCTGCGCCTGACCGAGGGCGTGGAGGCCGCGCTGTTCGCGCAGCGTACCGGCCTGCCGCTGGAACAACTGGCGGCTGCGCGCCGTGAAGCCGAACAAAAGGGCCTTTTGCAGGTCGAACCGACGCGGCTGGTGGCGACACCGCGGGGCCAGCTGTTTCTCAACGACCTGCTGCAGTATTTCTTGACCTAAGGATAGCGAATGGACCTGGTACTCGACCTGCTCTCGACCGTCTCCCGCTGGAGCCGCAGTAACCTGTCGGAGATCTCTCTGGCGCTTGTAGGCTGTTTGCTGGTGTTGTTCGGCACCGACATCAAGGGCTGGGTCGAACAGCGCCTGGGCGGGCTGGCAGGTGCGTTGCGCGTGCCGTTCATGGCCCTGCTGGTGCTGATCGGCAGTGGTGCGGCGTTGATCTATGCCACGCCGTGGGTGGTACGCGGGCTGAGCCAGTTCAACAACTATGCACTGGCGCCGGTGCTGCTGGTGGTGCTGGTGTTGCTTGGCGTGGTCGCAGACCGCCGCTAGAAGCATCGCCAGCAAGGCTGGCTCCTACAGGATCTCGCTGAATCTGTAGGAGCCGGCCTTGCCGGCGAATGGCCGTGATGCGGTCTTAAGCCAGCTTCTCGAACTTCAGATCCCACACCCCATGCCCCAGGCGCTCGCCACGGCGTTCGAACTTGGTGATCGGACGCTCGGCAGGGCGAGGTACGCACTTGCCGTCTTCGGCCAGGTTCCTGTACCCCGGCGCGACATTCATCACTTCCAGCATGTACTCGGCGTACGGTTCCCAGTCGGTCGCCATGTGGAACACGCCGCCCACCTTCAGCTTGCTGCGCACCAGCTCGGCAAATTCCGGCTGCACGATGCGACGCTTGTGGTGACGGCTCTTGTGCCACGGGTCCGGGAAGAACAGCATCAGGCGGTCCAGGCTGTTGTCGGCCACGCACTTGTTCAGCACTTCGATGGCATCGCAGTCATACACCCGCAGGTTCTGCAGGCCCTGGGTCAGCACGCCATTGAGCAGCGCGCCCACGCCCGGGCGGTGCACTTCGACACCGATGAAGTCCTGCTCGGGCGCGGCGGCAGCCATCTCCAGCAGGGAATGGCCCATGCCGAAGCCGATCTCCAGGGTGCGCGGCGCCGAACGGCCGAACACCTGGTCGTAATCCACCGGGCTGTCGGCCAGTGGCAGCACGAACAGCGGCGCGCCCTGGTCCAGGCCGCGCTGCTGGCCTTCGGTCATGCGCCCGGCACGCATCACGAAACTCTTGATGCGGCGGTGTTGGCGTTCTTCGCCTTCGGCGGTGATCGGCGATTCTTGCGATTCAGTCATCAGGGGCTCTTACTTGATCAGACCATCCAGCGGCGACGAGGCGCTGGCATAGAGTTTTTTCGGCATGCGGCCGGCCAGGTAGGCCAGGCGGCCTGCCACGATGGCGTGCTTCATGGCTTCGGCCATCATCACCGGTTGTTCGGCATGGGCGATGGCGGAATTCATCAGCACTGCCTCGCAGCCCATTTCCATGGCAATGGTGGCGTCCGACGCGGTACCCACACCGGCATCGACCAGCACCGGCACTTTCGATTCCTCGAGAATGATGCGCAGGTTGTACGGGTTGCAGATGCCCAGGCCCGTACCGATCAGGCCTGCCAGCGGCATGACCGCGATGCAGCCGATTTCGGCCAGCTGACGCGCGATGATCGGGTCGTCGCTGGTGTAGACCATCACGTCGAAACCGTCCTTGACCAGCACTTCGGCGGCCTTGATAGTTTCGATCACGTTGGGGAACAGCGTCTTCTGGTCGGCCAGCACTTCGAGCTTGACCAGGTTGTGCCCGTCGAGCAGTTCGCGGGCCAGGCGGCAGGTGCGCACGGCCTCGACCGCGTCGTAGCAGCCGGCGGTGTTCGGCAGGATGGTGTAGCGGTCCGGTGGCAGCACGTCGAGCAGGTTCGGCTCGCCCGGGTTCTGGCCCAGGTTGGTGCGGCGCACGGCGACGGTGACGATCTCGGCACCCGAGGCCTCGATGGCCAGGCGGGTTTCTTCCATGTCGCGGTACTTGCCGGTACCGACCAGCAGGCGAGACTGGAAGGTACGACCGGCCAGCGTGAAGGGCTTGTCGCTACGAACATTGCTCATCGGTAATCCTCTTGAAGGTTGAGGGACTTGCAGGTGAAGCGCGTGGGCCTAGCCGCCGCCGATGGCGTGAACCACCTCGACCTGGTCGCCTTCGCGCAGGGCGGTGGCGTCGTGCTGGCTGCGCGGCACGATGTCCAGGTTCAGCTCCACCGCCACCCGGCGACCTGCGAGGTCGAGCCGGGTCAGCAGGGCCGCGACGCTTTCGCCGTCGGGCAATTCGAAAGGTTCACCGTTCAGTTGAATGCGCATGCGCACGGCCGCCATTGTTTTTAGGGGCCCGCATTCTAGCCCCTATCCGGGGCTGAACCCAAGGCCAAGCGGCGCCATTCGTCTCGATCCGGACCCGCGGGTCAACCCAGGCGCCAGGCCGCCAGGCCCAGGCACAGCCAGCCGCCGAGGAAGGCCAGGCCGCCAAAAGGGGTGATGATGCCGAGCTTGCCGATGCCACTCAGGGTCAACAGGTACAGGCTACCGGAAAACAGCACGATGCCCAGGCAGAACAGACCACCGGCCCAGGCCGTGAGTCGCCCGGGCAGGTGCGCCCAGAGCACTGCCACGCCCAGCAGGGCCAGGGCGTGCACCAGCTGGTAGGTGACGCCGGTATGGAAGATCGCCAGGTACTCCTGGCTCAGGCGGCCCTTGAGGCCATGGGCGGCGAAGGCACCGAGGGCCACGCCGGTAAAGCCGAAAAAGGCGGCGAGCAACAGAAAGCTGCGAAGCATGCGCAAGACTCCTTGGGGGCACAGGGTCTGTATAATGGCCCGCTCATTCGGTTCGGCCAAGCCATCTCTATGCTTTCATCCCTGATCCGCCGCCTCACCCGCGCCCTGCTCTGGTTCGCCGTTGCCAGCGTGTTGCTGGTGCTGCTGTTTCGCTGGGTACCGCCGCCGGGCACCATGCTGATGGTCGAGCGCAAGGTGGAATCGTGGGTCGACGGCCAGCCCATCGACCTGCAACGCGACTGGCGCCCATGGGGCGAGATCTCCGATGAACTGAAGGTGGCGGTGATTGCCGGCGAGGACCAGAAGTTCGCCGGGCACTGGGGTTTCGACTTCAATGCCATCCAGGCCGCACTGGCACACAACGAGCGTGGTGGCACGCTTCGCGGCGCCAGCACGCTGAGTCAGCAGGTGGCCAAGAACCAGTTCCTGTGGGCAGGCCGCAGCTGGCTGCGCAAAGGGCTGGAGGCATGGTTTACCGCACTGATCGAGCTGCTGTGGTCCAAGGAGCGCATCCTGGAGGTGTACCTCAACAGCGCCGAGTGGGATGACGGCGTATTCGGCGCCCAGGCAGCGGCCCGCCATCACTTCGGTACCGATGCGAGCAAGCTGACGCGCCAGCAGGCCGGCCTGTTGGCGGCGGTACTGCCCAGCCCGCGCAACTGGAGCGCAAGCCGGCCCAGCAGCTATGTGGCGCGACGGGCGGCGTGGATTCGTCAGCAGATGAGCCAGCTGGGCGGCAGCGGCTACCTGGTGCAACTGGATGAGCCGCGCAAGGCGCCCTGGGCCAACTGAAACAAAGAGGGCCCCTTCGCCGGCAAGGCCGGCTCCTACAGGGATTGTTGTAGGAGCCGGCCTTGCCGGTGAAGGGGCCCTCAGGGTCCCGCAGATCAGGCAGCGATCAGGGCTTTGACCTTGTTCATCGCATTCTTCTCCAGCTGCCGGATACGCTCGGCCGACACGCTGTACTTGGCCGCCAGGTCATGCAGCGTGGCCTTCTCTTCGGCCAGCCAGCGCTGGTACAGGATGTCGCGGCTACGGTCGTCCAGGCCTTGCAGCGCCTCGTGCAGGTTGTTCGAGGAGCTGTCGCTCCAGTCCGCATCCTCCAGCTGACGTGCCGGGTCGTAACGGTGGTCTTCGAGGTAGTTGGCCGGCGACTGGAACGCGCTGTCGTCGTCCGCCTCGCTGGCCGGGTCGAAGGCCATGTCCTGACCGGTCAGGCGGCTTTCCATCTCGCGCACTTCACGCGGCTCCACCCCCAGGCTTTCGGCCACACGATGCACTTCATCGTTGTTCAGCCAGGCCAGACGCTTCTTCTGGCTGCGCAGGTTGAAGAACAGCTTGCGCTGCGCCTTGGTGGTCGCGACCTTGACGATGCGCCAGTTGCGCAGGATGAATTCGTGAATTTCGGCCTTGATCCAGTGCACGGCAAAGGACACCAGGCGCACACCCATCTCGGGGTTGAAACGCTTGACCGCTTTCATCAGGCCAACGTTGCCTTCCTGAATCAGGTCGGCCTGGGCCAGCCCGTAGCCCGAATAGCTACGCGCGATATGTACGACAAAACGCAGGTGGGCGAGCACCATCTGCCGAGCCGCCCCCAGATCCTGCTCATAGTAGAGACTCTCGGCCAGTTCACGCTCCTGCTCGGGCGTCAGCAATGGAATGCTGTTGACCGTGTGCACATAGGCCTCCAGGTTCGCACCCGGGACCAAGGCATAGGCAGGTTGCAACGAAGTGGTCATACGAAAAAACCTCCGACTCACTGAATTGTGCCATCAGGCACTGCCACCATTGACCGGGAACCGCGAAACAAGTTCCCGAAATACACGATAGTCAATGACGGCTGGAAGACACTATCGCGGTGCAAGCTCACGCAGATGCCGAGCGACCGCAATCCAAGCACCGATATACCCTAACAGCACCGCCCCAAGCAAGAGCGACAGACCATCGGCAGGCGGCACCCCGGCCAGCGAGAAATCGCTGCCGTAAAGACCCGACAGGCCGACGACCGCGTCATCCAGCCAGTTGAGGCCGAACGCCAGCACACCCCAGGACAGTACGCCTGCCCCCAGGCCATACAGCGCGCCCATGTACAGGAACGGCCGGCGCACGTAGGCATCGGTACCGCCCACCAGCTTGATGACCTCGATTTCGGTACGGCGGTTCTCGATATGCAGGCGAATGGTGTTGCCGATGACCAGCAGCAGCGCCGACACCAGCAGCACGGTCAGGCCGAAGACAAAGCGATCACCCAGCTTGAGGATCGCCGCCAGCCGCTCCACCCACACCAGGTCGAGCTGGGCCAGTTCCACCTTGGGCAGTTCGGCCAGGCGTTGGCGCAGGGCCTCCAGCGCTGGCTTGTCGACTTCGGCCGGGGTCACCACGACCACGCCAGGCAAGGGGTTCTCCGGCAGCTCGCGCAAGGCCTCGCCCAGCCCGGACTGCTGCTGGAACTCGTCGAGGGCCTGTTCACGGCTGACATACTCGGCATCGGCCACCCCCGGCATGCCCTTGATCTGGGTACGCAGGGCTTCGCCTTCGCTCACGCTGGCGTCAAGTTTGAGGTACAGCGAAATCTGCGCTGCACGCTGCCACGAGCCGCCCAGGCGCTCGACATTGCTCAGCAGCAGCGACAGCCCCATCGGCAGGCTCAGGGCCACGGCCATCACCAGGCAGGTGAAGAAGCTTCCGATCGGCTGCTTGCCCAGGCGACGCAGGCTGTCGAGCAGGCTGGAGCGATGGCTTTCCAGCCAGGCGTGCAGCAGCGTGCTGAAATCCGGGCCGTCATCGTCATCATCACGGCGCTTTTTCTGTTTCTGAGGGCTTGGCTCGGCTGCCGCAGGGGCCACCCGCTCGGACACCTTGGGACTACGTGTTGCACTCATTGCCCGGCCTCCCCATCGCCGATCAAGCGGCCGCGCTGCAGGGTCAGCATGCGATGGCGCATGCGCGCGATCAGCGCCAGGTCGTGGCTGGCGATCAGCACGCTGGTGCCCAGGCGGTTGATATCTTCGAAAACACCCATGATCTCGGCCGCCAGGCGCGGGTCGAGGTTGCCGGTGGGTTCATCCGCCAGCAACAGGGCCGGACGGTGCACGATGGCTCGCGCAATGCCCACCCGTTGCTGCTGGCCGGTGGACAGGTCGCCGGGGAACAGCTGGGCCTTGTCCGACAGGGCCACACGCTCCAGCGCCGCGTCCACACGCTTGGCCACCTCGACCTTGGACAGGCCCAGGATCTGCAGCGGCAGGGCGACGTTGTTGAACACGGTACGGTCGAACAGCAACTGGTGGTTCTGGAACACCACGCCGATCTGGCGACGCAGGAACGGGATCTGCGCGTTGCTGATCTGACCAAGGTCCTGGCCGGCCAGCAGCAACTTGCCGCTGGTCGGGCGCTCCATGGCCAGCAGCAGGCGCAGCAAGGTGCTCTTGCCCGCGCCGGAATGGCCGGTGACGAACAGGAACTCGCCCCGACGCACCCGAAAACTCAATTCATGCAGGCCAACGTGACCGTTAGGGTAACGCTTGGCGACCTGTTCGAATCGGATCATGAAGGCTCCCGCTCGGCAAACAAGGCTTGTACGAAGGGCTCGGCTTCGAAGGTGCGCAGGTCATCGATGCCTTCGCCCACACCAATGTAGCGGATCGGCAGGCCGAACTGCTTGGCCAGGGCGAAGATCACCCCGCCCTTGGCGGTGCCGTCGAGCTTGGTCAGCGCCAGGCCGGTGAGCTCCACGCTCTGGTTGAAGTGCTTGGCCTGGTTGATGGCGTTCTGCCCGGTGCCGGCGTCCAGCACCAGCAGCACCTCGTGCGGCGCGTCGGCGTCCAGCTTGCCGATCACGCGGCGAACCTTCTTCAGCTCTTCCATCAGGTTGTCTTTGGTGTGCAGGCGACCGGCGGTGTCGGCGATCAGCACGTCGATGTTGCGCGCCTTGGCCGCCTGCACCGCGTCGAAGATCACCGAAGCGGAGTCGGCGCCGGTGTGCTGGGCGATCACCGGGATTTGGTTGCGCTCGCCCCATACCTGCAGCTGCTCCACCGCGGCAGCACGGAAGGTGTCGCCGGCGGCCAGCATGACCTTCTTGCCTTCGAGCTGGAGCTTTTTCGCCAGCTTGCCGATGGTGGTGGTCTTGCCGGCGCCGTTGACGCCGACCACCAGGATCACGAACGGCTTGTTCGCGGCATGCACCTTCAGCGGCTGTTCGACCGGCTTGAGCAGGTCGGTCAGCTCGCCCTGCAGCGACTTGTACAGGGCATCGGCATCGGCCAGCTGCTTGCGTGCGACCTTCTGGGTGAGGCTCTGCACGATCACCGAGGTAGCCTCGACGCCGACGTCGGCGGTCAGCAGGCGGGTCTCGATCTCTTCGAGCAGGTCGTCGTCGATGACCTTCTTGCCCAGGAACAGGCTGGCCATGCCCTCGCCAATGCTGGCGCTGGTCTTGGACAGGCCCTGCTTGAGGCGGGCGAAGAAGCCGGCCTTGGTGGTGGTTTCAGGCGCCGACGGGGCGGCCTCGGGAACAGGCAGGGCGACCTCGGTGGCCGCAACAGGTGCGGGCGGCACCACTGCAGGCGGCTCGACCACCGGCTCGGGTGCGCTGTACTGCGGTACAGGCTCGATCACCGGCTCGGGCGCGGCGTACTGCGGCGCAGGCACTTCCATAGGCTCGGGCGCAGCGTACTGCGGGGCAGGCTCGGGGGCTGGGCGCTCGGGAATCGGCGG